>CAZESK010000027.1:0-15999 GCA_964515155.1 uncultured Bifidobacterium sp. | reverse complement strand
GCCCGTCGGTGCGCACGTTGCCGGCGACGATGCCGACATCGACCTTACCCTCGGACACAGCGCGCACGATGTCATTCGACAGGCGCTCCTTGAGATCGATATTCACGTCGGGGTGACTGGCGAGGAAAGCCGGCAGAATGGCCGGCAGATACTCGGCCATGGCCGTGGTGTTAGCAAAAATGCGCACGTGGCCGCGCGAACCCTTCACGTACTCGGAGAGATCGCCGCGCAGCTCGTTGAGCTGCTGCAGCACCAGCCGCGCATGGTGCATGAATGCCTGGCCGGGTGGTGTCAGCGTCACGCCCTGGCTGGTGCGGTACAGCAGCTTGACGCCGAGACCCTCCTCGAGATTCTTGATTCGGATGGAAGCTGCCGGTAGCGACATATGGGACCGCTCTGCCCCGCGCGTCAGGCTGTTCGCCTCCGCGATGTTGACAAACAGCTTGATGTCGGGGAGGTCGAAATGCGCGGCCATGGGAATCTCCTGTATCTCTCTTTTCTTGTGAGGGCCCGAGGATTCCGCGCAGGCCGCCTGTCAGGCAGACCTGAAAATCGGGAAGGTCTCGAAATGCCCGCCCAGTACTGCCTTGCTGTCACGATGGCCCAACCAGCCTTCGATGACCGTCGCGTAGACACGCCTGAAATCCGTCGTGAAGCGGAGATTACCATCTTCATCCAGATCTGTAAGCAGAGGAACCGCACCATAATGGCCGCCCTGGACCGGCTTGCCGATCACGTACATGTGATTGGCGGTGCCATGGTCGGTACCGAGGCTGGTGTTCTCGGCGGCGCGCCGGCCGAACTCGGAGAAGACCAGCACAGTCACATCATCGGCGCGTCCGATACGCTCCATATCTTTCATGAAACCGGCGATCGCATCCGACGTATAGGACAGCAGGCGGCCGTGCTGCTCATTCTGGTGCACATGCGTGTCGAAGGCGTTCCGGCGGTAAGACACGTAGAACAGGCGGCTGGTCATGCCGGCATTGATCATCGCGGCGACCTTCGGCAGGTCGAGCGAAAGAATGCCGTAGTCGACCGGCGTTTTGTAGGCGTCCCAGGCGGCGCGCACCAGCTGGGAGGCCTCGCGCGCGCTTTTCGCGACCTCGTCGAGGTAGGTGCGCGCGGCATTCTCCCGGTCACCGGCTGCCGGATGGTCCAACAGCGGGCGGCTCTGTCGCAGCCCCTTGCGCGCAAAACGCTCGGGCTCATCAAAAACCACCGGCACATGACGCTCCGACTGCACCGCCAGCGACTGGCGCTCATCGATGTTGACGAGGAAGTTGGGCGTCAGCTGCGGGTCGATCGCATCGGCAACCCGACCCAGCCAGCCGAAGCGCTCGCCGGCGTTCGGCACACCGGTATGCCAATAGGCCATCGACTGAAAGTGCGAAAGCGATTGCTGCGCATAGCCACAGCCATGCACGATCGCCATCTTGCCTTCCTTGTACAGCTTCTCGAAACCGAGCATCGATGGGTTGAAGCCATAGCGGTCATCGATCTTGCGCAGCTTGTCCGCTGGCAGGCCGATGCGAGGGCGCAGCCGGTAGTAAGCATCGTCCGCGTAGGGCACCAGCGTGTTGAGTCCGTCATTGGCGCCGGACAGCTCGACGACGACCAGGATGCGCTTGTCGTTATTGGCAGCAGCAAGCGCCGGCGACAGCGGCAGGCCGGCGCTGACACCCAGCGCACCGAGCGCCTTGAGCAGATCACGTCGGGTGGAATTGATGTGCGAATGGTTCATGGTCTTCATCCCAGCTGGTAGGCGGGCAGCGAGAGAATGACATGCAGCGTGTTGCGCAGCGCATCCTCCATGTAGCTGTCGGCATGTTTGAGGTCGGACGTACCGAGCTCGGATTCGAGCAGCTCGCCGAGCTTGCGGCGCGTCTCGCCATCGACCGGCACTGACATGAAGCGCAGCAGTAAATGATCGACCGCCTGCTGAGTCGTGATGCAACCGGCCTCACGCACCATCTTCGCCAGGTCGATGCGTGCCGGCATGCGCGGTATCGGCTTGACCCGCTCGATCGCCTTGCGCCATGCGTGGTAACTGGCCAGACGGGTATTGAAATCCTCGTCGCGGTCACTCTGCATCGACATCGACGTCACTTCCTTGTAGTCGGGCTTGGTGGCCGTCGTGACATCCTTGCCCATGGCGATCTTCTCCGCAACCGGTGCGATGCCGTATCGGTCGTCAGCGACGCGGTCGGGCGCGACGAAATCTACCGGCGGGAACACGGTGTCATAGACGAAGTTACCTCGTACCAGCAGCAGACCCGGCGTGATCCAGCTCCTGCCGCTAGTCCAGCCGGCCACATTCGGCGGGTTGAGCAGCTTCTGCCCCATGGCCTCGGTCAGCTGGTTGAAATCGGGAATGCCGGGTACGTCGGTCAGGCCGAGCTTGCGGTACGTAGACACGGCCAGCTCCACCGGCGGCTTGATACGGGTGCCGACCGAGGCATCGCTGTAAAAATCTTTGGACGCAAACAGCACCTCGAGGAAAGCGCCGATATCGTAATTCTTCTCACGCAGCAGCTGCCCCAGCCTGACGCGCATCTCAGGGGACACCTCCTCGCGCACGAAATGGCGGTAAAGTTTTGCGCCGATGTACTCCGACGTCACCGGCTTGGCAAGAATGATGTCGATCACCTGCACGCCGTCAAAGTTGCCGGTCTTGCCGAGCACTGTCTTGACGCCGCTGTCATGCTGCTTCGGGTCGATGACGAAATCCAGACCCTGGTAGTTCCATCCGGTGAAGGCGCGCGCCGCTTCCTGAATGTCTTTCTCCGTGTAGTTGCCGACACCCATGGTGAACAGCTCCATGATCTCGCGTGCGAAGTTCTCGTTGGGCGCGCCCTTCACATTCACGCCGGCGTCGAGTAAAGCGAGCATGGCCGGATCCTTCGCCACGGCGATCAGCAGATCACGGAAATTACCCGTGGCCTTCGTCCGCAGTAGCTCATTCTGCTTGAGCATCTTGCGGTAGTCCTGCACCTTCTCGTCACCGGTAGCGAAATGGCCGTGCCAGAACAGGGTCATCTTTTCTTCGAGCGGGCGACGGGTCGCCAGCATGCGGTTGGCCCACCAGTAGCCGATGCGCTCGGTCTCAAGCTTGGTCACGCGCTTCCAGTAAAGGAAGCGATCTGCGACTTGCTGCAGCTTGCGGTTGCCCGCCGGCTTGGCCTTCACGCCGAGCGCCTCGCCTGTCCGCTTCGCCAGGTCGGTCGCGGCCGGCCGCGAGGGTGCGAACGGATCGAGGCCGGCTTCGAAGGCGCCGGAGTCATCGAAAGGCGGCAGCGGGTTGGCAATCGACTGATAACGGACCAGCGAGCGTACCGCCTGTGAAGGGGTCATCGCCGCCAGCCGATCGACCTCGGACGGCGTGCCACCGAAGCCGGCACGTTCCAGCAAATGCGCGGCGCGCTCTCGGCTCCATTCCTTCGCCGGCAGCGGCGCAAGGTCGTCCTGCCAGACCACGGGTGCGGCCTGCGCATGCAATACTGCGCCGCAGAGCAGCGCGCATGCGAAAAGATGGGTGGTTACTTTCATCGTCTTGGGGTCGCCGCCATGCGGCCTGAAGGTGCGCGGAAACCGCGGCACATACTGAGGGATGCGCGGGGAAGCGCAAGTCCGTGATGTCTGGGTTAAATTCTTTGGAACTGAGAGTAGACCGCTGCGTGCTATGTTCACAATAGAGGAAATCATGATTCATGCGCAGACATGAACCGGGAAATAGGCATACGTGAGGGGAAGAGATGGGCGGCCGCCATCGGGCGAGCCGCCCTGTTGGTTTGTCTGCTGCCGGGCGGCGTATCCGCGGCCAATGTCTACGGCCTGCTCGACCAGGGGCTGGTGGGCGGTTTCGGTACGCACATTCCCGCCGCAGCCAAAGACATGCGCCACAACTGGGGCAGCGGCAACGGGCGAGGCACACGCACCAATTACACCTCGCGCTTCGGCATCGAAGCCTCCGAGGACCTGTTGCCGGGTTTGATGATCGAGGCCCGGCTCGAAGGCACGATCGATCCCAATCACGCCTTTTACTTCGACCGCCATGCCTATGTCGGTATCAAGGGTGACTTCGGTAGCCTGCGCGTCGGCCGCACGCGCGACCTGATCAACGGCATCGCCACGCGCTTCGATCCCTTTTCCAATGACGGCCTGGTGGAGGACAAAATCCTGCTCGCGCAGATGGCCGGCGTCGGCCGCTTCCGCGTGGCCAATGCAGTCTCCTACGTCTCCCCCGTTGTCCAGGGCCTGCAGCTGCACGTGCAATTCGCTTCCCGTCGTACCCCGATCGATTCGAATGCCCTCAAGCTGGTGCTGACAGGTGACCACCCTGCCTGGGGCTGGCACGCCGGCATCGACCTGCCGTCGCGCGAACATCATGCTGGCCCCGGTAGTACGCCACTGTTCAATTTTGGCCCCGATGCCCGCAACATGATCGCAGGTGCATACCGGCAGCTCGGCCGGGTGCGCGTCGGGGGCGAAGTCTTGCACACCACGCGGGACATGGATGGCGCCGGCGTCGACCCCGCCCTGCCCCGGCCGCTGGCCAGCCCCTGGGGGTGGATCGCAACGGCCCGTATGCCGCTGGCCGTCGGCGAGCTCAAGCTGGCCATGGTCAGAAGTGACCAGGTTTTCGGCAGCAACGGTGCCTGGCAGCCGATGCGCGCCATCGGCGGCGGCTACGAGCTCTTCCTGTCGAAGGACACCATGCTTTATTTGCAAGTCGGGACGGAGCGCAAGTCCGGGGGCGGGCACTGGCATGGCGGCATCTGGAAGCGGTTCTAGTAAAACTGCCGATGAATACCGTTTGGCTAGGCCCGAACCGCCTGAAGATCATCCGCGTCTCCCGCCGTGCGACATGGATGATCGTGCAGAGCGGCACGATTTCCCGCAAAATCCCAGCACGATTGTCTCAATTCAACCCTTTCTGCCCATGAAACTTGCTCGCCCCTCCCGGCGTACCGCCAGCATCGCCCTTTTCACTTGTGCCGGCCTGCTCGGTGTCGGCCTCGTGACCGCCAACGATACCGACGGTGCGCTGCTCGAACGCGCACGCGGCCTGTTCAAGCCCCTGCCCCACACCGCGCATGTCGATGATTATCCGCACTCGGCGGCCCGCGTCGAGCTCGGCCGCAAGCTGTTTTTTGAAACCCGCGTCTCGACCGACGGCCGCACCAGCTGCGCCACGTGCCACAGCCCGAACCACTACGGCGCAGACTCGCTGCCGACCTCGGTCGGCGTGCACGGTAAGCTCATGCCACGCAATGCACAGACCGTGTTCAACACACCGCTGCTGGTCGCACAGCACTACGGCGGCAACCGCGTTAGCGTCGAGGAACAAGCTTGGAAGGCGCTGACCAGTGCTTTCGCCTACGGCAACAAGACCTTCGAGGAAGCGGAGATCAAGCTGCGCGACCTTGGCTATACGCCGCTGTTCGCGGAAGCCTTCCCAAATGAAAAAGAACCCGTGAGTGCCGAGCACTGGGCCGTCGCCATCGGCGCGTACGAGCGCACGCTGCTCACGCCGGCACCGTTCGACCGCTATCTGAAAGGCGACCAGCGCGCCATCAGCGCTGACGCCAAGCGCGGGCTCGACAAGTTCATGAACGTCGGCTGCGCCGGCTGCCACAGTGGCAGCACTGTCGGTGGCCAGAGCTTCCAGAAATTCGGCCTCACCGAGGATTACTGGAAGGCCACCGGCAGCGTCGACATGCCGGCCTTCAAAGGCCGCGACATGGGCCGGTTCCACGACACCGGCAAGGAAGAAGACAAGTGGATCTTCAAGGTGCCCCAGCTACGCAATGTGGCCATGACGCCGCCCTACTTCCACGACGGCTCAGTCGCCAGTCTGGACGATGCGGTGCGCATCATGGCGCGGCTGCAGCTCGGTCGTGAGCTGCCCGATCAGGACGTGAAGGACATCGTGGCCTTCCTGCAAACGCTGACGGGCGAGATCCCGCCCCAATTCGCCCAGGTACCCGCGCTGCCGGTTGCGCCTTTCCGGCCCACACAGAAGCCTTGAGCCCACCCGTCAGGGCTACCGATACCCGTAGCCCATGATTTTTTTCACTGCAGCGTGACCCGAATTCCCTGCAACAAGGAGATTGTCATCAGGTAACATACGAAAAACCATAACGGTTGGGGGATCCGATGAAGGGTATCGTTTTCCGCGAATTCATCGACATGGTGGAATCGCAGTTTTCTCTCGAGACGGCCGATGCCATCATCGCGGCATCGACGCTCTCCACCGAGGGCGCCTATACCTCGGTTGGCACCTATCCCCATGAAGAAATGGTCCAACTCGTGACCCACCTGTCCCGCGTAACCAGCATACCGGTGCGCGATCTGCTGATGCATTTCGGTCGACATCTGTTCAAGCGCTTTGCTGTCGTCCATCCCGATCATGTACTGAGCTACCAGACGGCGTTCGACCTGCTGCGTAGGCTCGACGGCAATATCCATGTCGAAGTGCGCAAGCTGTACAACGATGCCGAACTACCCTCGTTCACCTATGAAAAGCTGAGTGATGACAGCATGGTTTTCGTCTACAGCTCACACCGCAAGCTGGCAGATTTCGCGCAGGGTCTCATTGAAGGATGCATCACGCACTTCGACGAGAGCCTGCGTATCGAGCGGGAAGATCTGCCCGAGGATCAGAACGGCGCGCGCACGCGCTTCACGCTGTCCCGGACCGCGAATGGCCACGCCTGAAGAACTGCAGCAACGGCGCCTAGCGCGTGAGATCAGTGCACGCAAGCAGGCCGAGGCGCTGCTAGAGCAGAAAAGTCTCGCACTCTACATAGAAGCCCAGGAGCGGCACGAGACGCTGGCGCGGTTGAGGGAAAGCGAGGAACGCTACCGCGTCATCGTCGAGATGTCGCCGGACGCGATCCTGGTGGAGCAAGAAGGACTGCTCGCCTTTGCCAACGGCGCGGCGCGGCGCATGCTGGGCGGGCAGGTGGAGAAAACGTTGGTCGGACTCGGCCTGGAGCAGTTCGACCTGCTAGCCGACGTCGGCCGTGCCGCGCGCCACTACGGCCAGCCGCTGGAAACAGTCGCGCTAAAAACCGACGGCAGCACTGCCGAGGTCGCGCTCAGCTGCGTCTCGATCATCTTTGGTGGCAAACCTGCCCGGCAGATTGTCTTGCGCGACATCGCTGAGCGCAAGCGCCTTGAACGCCAGCTCGCCTACCAGGCCAGCCACGATCCGCTGACCGGCATGGCGAACCGGACTGCATTGCTCGAGCAGCTCGACGACACGCTGGCCTATGCGGAACGCCACGGCACCCCTGTCTGGGTCGGCTTTCTGGATCTCGATCACTTTAAACAGGTCAATGATCGCTTTGGCCATCGTGCCGGCGACCGGCTGCTCGAAACCATCACCAGTCGTCTGCAGAGTCTGCTGCGCAAGGATGACATCATCGGCCGCTACGGCGGCGACGAGTTCATCCTCGTCATGCGCGGTGGCACCGGCGATACCCTCAGCCCGACCTTGCTGGACCGGGTCATGGCGGTCGCACGCCAGCCCGTGGATGTCGATGGCTATGCCCTGGCCGTGACCTGCAGCCTTGGCATTGCCAGCTATCCGGAAGACGGGACCGATGCGCAGTCACTGCTCGAGCGCGCCGATGCCGCGATGTATCGCGCCAAGGAGAACGGTCGTAACCTCTACCAGCTATACAACAGCGATATCCATGCATACATCCTCGAAAGGGTGAAAATTGAGAGTGCGCTGGCGCAGGCGATCGAGCGCGATGAGTTCTTTGTGTTGTACCAGCCGCAAGTCGATGCGCTGAACGGTACCATCGTCGGCGCCGAGGCACTACTGCGCTGGCGTCACCCGGAGCTGGGGATATTGACACCGGATCGCTTTTTGCAGTTCGCCGAGCAAAGCGCGCTGATCAACCACATCGGCGCATGGGTGCTCTCACAGGCCTGCAGCAGCTGCGCCAATTGGCATGCATCCGGTTATACGTCCCTGCGCATCGCGGTCAATCTGTCGGTACGCCAACTCAACGGCATCGAACTGATCCAACTGGTCGATGATGCGCTCAAGTCGACCGGCCTTCCCGCAGACTGTCTGGTGCTTGAACTGACCGAATCGATGGTGATGTCCGACGTGACGCTTGCGCTCGACACCTTAGGCGCGCTCAATGAGCGCGGCGTCCACTTGGCCATCGACGACTTTGGTACCGGCTACTCAAACTTTGCCTACCTGAACCGCCTTCCGCTGAGCTGCCTGAAGATCGACAAGCAATTCGTGGCCGAGATCGACAAACCCGGCGGTGCAATTGTCACGCAGGCGCTGATCCAGCTCGCGCACAACCTGGGGCTGTGCGTCGTCGCCGAGGGTGTGGAGATGGCAGGCCAGCTGCGGGCCCTGCGCGAACAGCGCTGCGACCAGATCCAGGGCTGGTTGCACAGCAAGGCCATGAGTGCCGAGGAGTTTCTCGGCATGCTGCGCCATTATGATCCGGCGTCTTGGACGACAAGTTTTGCTACGCGCTCGACCTGACCTACCGCGACCATCGCCGGCAAAAAAATCTCTGTCACCAGCAGCCGCTGGCGCGCGAACAGATACACCGTTCGTCGCGCCCAGCAGCGCGGCTCCCGTACCGCTACCAGCCGCACCTCCAACCGGAGCTTCATTCGCGCATATTGCCTCTGCCGCCTCCGTGGCTTGCCGGAGGCAAACAACAGCTCGCCCAGCGGCCGGTTGCCGAGCGTCGCCAGCGCCGCATGCGCACGCAGCTGCCGCGATACATAGACGGTACGCGCAACCAGCAAGCGGCACTCCCCCACCCGCAACACCACCTCCCTGACCTGACCGCGTGCCTTGCGCGTGCCCAGCAGCCGTGTCTCATCGGGCCGCAACCTGCCGGGCCCGTCGCAGCGCACATCCACCCGGATGCCAGTACCGAAGCGATCGCCCAGCGCGCGCGTCATCGATGTATCAAGCCGTATCCAGCGTCGGGCCTGCGCCGGCATGGCCGAGGGCAGCGGCAAGTCCGCATCACACCAGCGTGCTGGCAGATCAAGTAAACGGGCTGAGGACTGCATGGATCGGTATGCGAGATGCGCTAAAGGGGGTGTGCGCCAATGTAGTCCGCACCGCCATGAACAACAAGCCTTCGTTGCAACAGCGCGGCCTATCGGAGGCGCACGCCACAGACGTCGGATCCGTCCAGCGGTACCTTCTCGGAGAACAATGATTGCAGGGGCACCCAGAAAATCGAGGTGGTCAAACGCAGCGCTGTCTGCAGCACGTCGCCCGGATTCGGTCCGACATCGAAATCACGAAAGCTGCCCTTCACCTCGATGGGTGTGGCCAGACTGAAAAACTGTGCGCTTTTGGCCTGTGGCTGCAGCCGCATCGCAACACGCTCGCTGCCGAAGTCGGCCGATGCGGTACCCGTGACGCGCATGCGGCTCGTGTCGATCACGAGCTGCTCCTGCGATAACTTGCCGCCCTTGAGCGCAAAGCGACCGACAGCACAATTAACGACCGACGCATGCTTCGGATCGAGCGTGGGCAGTAATGCGACAAACAGGTTCACCGCCCACAGGTCGAACACACCGGCGCGTAACGCACGTGGCCACACAGCCACATCGATACGGCCATCGCCGTGTGCAAGAATCTGCGACAGTCTGGGTGCACGCGAGCTGACATCCACGTGCAGGCTGAAGCGTCCGTCCAGATCACTGCCGGGTTTCACGCGCCGGCCAATCACGCCGTAATCGAAACGGTCGATATCGAGCTTCAGCGCTGCCAGCACATCCTTCTCGCGCGGCTCATAGGAGAGCTGGCCACTGGCCTGGCCGCCGGGCATCTGCACGGTCACCGGCCCAATCTCGGCGCGCCCGTCCCGCAGCCGCGCGTCGAGCTGGCCGCGTCCCAGCATATCGGCACCC
Source organism: uncultured Bifidobacterium sp. (assembly GCA_964515155.1). Classification (GTDB taxonomy): domain Bacteria; phylum Pseudomonadota; class Gammaproteobacteria; order Burkholderiales; family Burkholderiaceae_D; genus Pernthalerella. The sequence goes on along the minus strand of CAZESK010000027.1, from coordinate 6,078 downwards.
GACTTGACCTGAGCGACCCGCACCGACAACGTCGCATCGGAGCGCAACAGCAATTCGCGCGACAACAGCCCCTGTACCTGATCGCTGGCATCGATGGCCTTGCGCCGCATGCTCTCGGCATCCGGCGCCGCATCGCCCGCCTTTGCCGGTCGTTCCTCTCCGGACTGCGCACCCGACGTACCCTCCAAGGCCGACCAGCCAGCCAATCGGAAATCATCCAGCTGCACCAGCGGTGCCTCGAGCGCGATATCGAGCTTCGGACGGCCAGATCGCGTCTCCAGTGCGCCACGCCCGCGTAGCACGCTGCTGCCGACCTGAAGTTGCGCCTTGTCCACCGCATAACCTTGCGCGTGCATCCGGAAGCGTCCGTCGACTGACCACGGCCCCCATGGCGGCAGCGAGACCCTGAGCAGCGTGTTCAGCGTATCCAGCCGCTCACCCTGCAGCGTCAGCGCGAGCTCGACATCGCGCGCCTCGATATCGCGATCGACGCTGCCCGACAGGCGGGCATGCGTCTTTGCGGCGTCGAGCTCAAGCTCGAAAGGCAGTCGCCGCCGGACGTCGGCCAGTTCGGCCATCGTTGCGCTGCGCATCCGGATCGCGACCGGTATCGAATCGACTGCGCCATCCAGCGACAGCAGCAGGCGCTCGCCCGGCCGGGCCGACAGCACACCGCTGGCCAGTGCAACCTGCAGCTGAGACCGTGTGTTCTCGTCGCGCAGCAGCAGCTTGCCGCCGCTGATCTCGCCGGCGATCAAGGCGCGCGCCATCATCGTCGACAACTTGCCGGAGCGGGTATCGAGGTACAGGCTCAGGCGGTCGACGGTCGCATCGATATGCTTTGCCAGCTTCAGCTGACGCACCACGCGACCCACATCGACCGGTGCAGCGGACAGCCACAGCTGCGCATGCGGCTCGGCCGCGCGCAAATCGAGCATCACGGCACCCTCGTAACGGGTACCCGCGATCTCGGCAAAAAACGGCGAGCTCTGCATGAAGCCGTTGCGCACCCGGCCATCGAAGCCCATCTCGCCGAGCTCGATCTGTGTGCCGCGGATATCGCGCGCGCGCAACCGTACGTCAGCATCGTCGAGCACGAGGCGGGCTGGCAGGATGGGTATGTCAAGGCTGGGCTTTTTCCCTGGCTGTGCTGGCTTGGGCGGTGGCAACAGCTCGTCAAGCTGCTGAAGGTTGACGCTGGCAATCTCCAGCGAGGCCGTGAGCCGATGGTGGTCGCCCATGGTTGACTGATCCAGATTGGAATACAGGCTGCTGTCACCGACCTGGAACACCAACTGAGACAGCGACCACGCCTGCATCGTGCCGCGCACGCGGCCGGCGAAAGCGATCGGTAGCGTCGAACGCGGGTTCAGGCCGAGCCAGTCACCGACATCGCCGGCGCGCTCGGCGCCGAGGCTGAAGCTCAGGTCGGCGCTCTGGTCGGCGCCGTTCAGCACACCCTGTACGCGCGCGGCGATGCGCCCGGTTTGCACCGTCAGCGCCACCGGGGCCGTGCCTTTCTGCAGCAGCGAGAGTAACGATTCACCGGTCAGCGTGGCGGCAAGCGGCTTGCCGATCAGGCTGCCTGTCAGGCTGCCCTGCAGTGGCTGCGTGCCGCTCACGCTCAGCGCCATCTGCTCCACTGAAAAACCCACCGGCTTGCCACCAGGCCCGTTGCCATAGCTCAGGCGGCTTTGCTTCATCCGGAGCGACACGGCCAGCGAGCGCATCAGTGCCTCACCGCTGGCGCCCGCTGCGGTGAGCTCCAGTGATAGTCCGCCGAGCTGACCTTCAATGCCCGGCACGCCCAACAGGAAGCGGGCAAGATGGCCCACCGGTGCACGCTGCGCACTGAACGCCAGCGACAGTGCTGGCACCGGCCGGTTCGCGTCGGTATCGAAGCGTCCTGTCATCGGAACCCCCTCGATGGTGGCCACCACCGGCACCTGCAGCTTGCCACCGGCCAGCTGCAGGTGCAGCGAGGCATCGCGTATGTCGCCCGGCAGGCTCAGCCACTGTGCGACGCCCATCTGCAGATCAATGTCGAGCGCATGCAGCGCCTGCAGATCAAGCCGCGCCCGGGCCAGACTGCGGTACAGCGCCTGCAGATCGGCCGGTGGCTCATCATCACCGTCCTGCCCTAGGAAGGGACGCAGGTCGAGCGCGTGCACGCCGAGCGCGCCGGACAGCGCCGGCCGGACGCCACGCGTATCAATTTGCAGCCAGCCGGCCATCTGCGATTTGCCCAGCAAGCCCGACATACGATCGATACGTATGACGCCCGGCCGAACCGACAGCGCACCCGACAAACCGGCGGCACCCGCATCCGGCAAAGTCATGCCGATCACCTTGCCAAAGCGCGCCAGATCCGGCGCACCAAGGCCGAAGTCGATCTGGCTGTCAGCCTCGCCCAGCCGGCCCGTCGCGACAAGCCGCCCGCCCGCGAAATCGAGCTGCAAGGCCAGCGGCCAACCCGGTTTGCCGGTCAGCAGCTCGCGCAACTCGCCGCCGTCAATCGCCAGCTCATAGGGCATGGTCTGCTCCACCCTGCCCCGGGCGCGCAGGCGCACGCCGCTGCCAATTGGCAGCGCAGCCTGTGCCTGCTCAAGCTTGAATTCAAAAGGACGGGGACCGCCATCCTCGTACACGACCTCCATCTCGGTCAGATCCACGTGCCGGATATCGATACCCGCCACATCTGCGGCCTCCAGGCCATCGCCATGCGAGGGCTCGCTTGCGGCAGCGTCGTCCGAAGGAGCAAAGGTCCAGTTGTTGCTGCCGTCATCCTGCTGGCGCAATACCAGCCTCACCTGCCGTGCGGACAGCCGTTCAGCCCGGATCTGGCCGCGCAGCAGGGGCCACAGGTCCATCCGGATCTCGATCTCGCCGACACGCAGGAAATCGCCCGCACCGAAACCCGCCGGCTCGCCGATGCGCGCATCGGTTAGCCGCAGGTAGGGGCGCAGGCCCAGACGCAGTTGCAACTCACCGTCCAGGCTGACTGGACGAGCAAGCTTGCCGGACAACAGCCGTGCCAATGCCGGGCGCTGCGAGTCAAGATCGACAGGAATCCCGGCCACCACAGCCCACAGGCCCAGCGCCAACACAGCGACCATGAGCAGCGCCAGCGCGCGCCAACCGCGGCGAGCACGGCGGGCCGGACGGAGAGTCGCTTCGGGGTTCATGATGGGTCGTGCACGGGTTGAGGCGCCGATCGGTGCGCGTTAAACGTTCTGAAGGGAAGCATACCCGAGCAGGCACCGCGGTCGAAGGTCAACAACCTGACCCGACGGACTTTATTCGCGTGCCCTGTGGGGTGTTTTCCGACGGGTAACGATGTCGCTTCCGCCGGCCGGCGCTGTCAGCGGCGCGACACCTGCTGCGGCTGCGGCGGCGCCGAGCTGACCTGCAAGGTCACGGTCTTCGACTCCGTGCGGCCGGCATCGTCAGTCAGCGTGACGCGGATGGTCAGCACCGCGTTCGCCGGCATGTCGCCGCCCACGCGCAGCTTGATGCCCTGGATGGCCTTGTCGTAGGCGGCCAGTCCTGCATCGCCGGCCAGCGTGACCTTGCCTGAACTGTTGTCAACGCTTGCCTGTACGCCGGAGCCACCCGCCACCTCGAGTGTGGCGCCGCCCTCCAGACCATCGACCACTTCGAAGGAGGCGCTACGGATGACGCTGCCGTTGGCTGCTGCTGCATCCAGCGCAATCACCTTGCCGACGGCAATCACGTTTGCGCCCGAGGTCGAGATTGGCGCGGCCGCGACCTTGATCACTGAACCTGCCGAGCCTGCGCCGCTGCTTTGAGCGGTTGCCTGCAATGTCACCAAGACACGCGCCTGTGAGGCATTGCCCGACGACAGCGGAGGAAGATCGAACCGCGCCATCATCAAGCTCTCGGGGCGGATCCTCGGCATATCGATCGCCATCGGGCGCGGATCGGGGGTCAGCAACATGCCGCCAAGTGCGATCTGCAGCTTCTCCGGTTCGAGAATGATCGCGCCGCCGAGCGAGGTGGCCTCGAGCATGCCGGTGGCATTGATATTGCCCAGCTTCAGGTCACTCGTTGCATCACGCAACCTGATCGTAGAGCCATTGGCCTCTACCATACCGGTAAAGTCATTGGTCTCATTAAAGAGCGTGATGGCCGCTGGCAGGCTGCCGTTTTTCGCCGACAGCGTCGTCTTGCCGCCAACAATCACCGATGCACCAGGTACTTGGTCGATTGGGCCACCGGTCGTCGTCAGTGCCAGCTCACCGGCGGCCCTGACCTCCGCCAGCAGCATGGGTGACGCCGCTGCCAATGCGACATTACGGCCTGACATGGCGACGTGACCGCTGAACTTGTTGGATGGGCCGTTGAGCATCAAGTCGCCGCCTGTCGAGACAAACGACGCATTGCCGCCGACAACCACCTCACCCACCTGCGTGATGCCAGATGTACCGCTCGCCTGCAGCGTGCCAGCGACCGTGGTCCGTCCCAAGGTCAGAAGCGCATTGCTCTGAAGCACTGCCGATTGGCTTGCCCGTAGCTCGCTGATTTGCAGCGCACTGGCAGCCTGTAGCTGAACCTGCGCTCCCTTGACATCCACCGTGCCACCGAAATTATTCGCACCATTGGCAAGGATGACGTTGCCTCCGCCCGCATCGATAGCAGCCGTGCCCCTGATCACCAATGGTGCCGACTGAGTAACATCGGCATTGGTGCTCAGCACCAGAGAGCCCGCCGTCAGCGCGCCGCGGAAGCTGGTCGCCCCGCGAGCTTTCAGGTTGACCCGCCCGCCGGCACTGACATCAGCCAGCGTCAGTGTACCGGCCGCATCATTGACACCCAGATCGCGCCAGCTACCACCATTCGCTGCGCGGAAGGCCAGCGTACCGCCAAAGTCATTACCCGCATTGGACAATGCCGCATCCTGACCCGCCGTGGTGTCTGCCGTGAACACAGAATTGCCAACGACGACCACCTGAGTGCCATTACGCTGAGATACGCCGCCGGTACCACCCGAGCCGACGGTTACATTCAGGTCACCACCCACATCAAGGCCCCCGAGCACGAGCGTACTGGCGCTCTTGATGACAACATCGCCGCTGACCTTGAACGCATCGAAAATCAAGCCGCCCGTTGTCACTTCCAGACGCGAGAGTCGTGCCACGCCACCGACTACTGCGTCGAACTTCGTCTGGCCGCTATCAGTGATTTGTAATTGGTGAGCGCCGTCGACGGTGGACAGGAAGCTGATGCCATTACCCTCGATAACGAGATCTTTACCCAGCGTGACGGCGTTGCTGTAGGTCTGGCTTTCCTCCGTCTTGATACTGCCCGCATTGAGCATAATTCCGTCGGGAGCCTCTACCGACAGGTTACGCAGCTTGGCAGTGCTACCCACGTCGCCACCGAAAGTTGTCGTTTCCAGGGCCGTGACCGACAAATCGTAAGTGCCGTCGAGTGCGGCTTCGAAGATCAGTGTTTGTGCAGCGATTGTCGTATCGGCACTCAGCGTCACGGCGTCATTGAATGTGATCGCGCCAGTCGATGTGATCGCACCGCCACCAAGCACGACGCTGCCGCCAGCATCGGTCGTCAGGCTCGTCAGTGCGGCAGTACTACCGATGGCGCCACCCAAGGTCGTCGCACCCGAGTCGTTGATTGTCAGGCCAAACGCGCCATCCACGGTCGAGGCGAGGGTGACGTCCTTTCCTGTCAGAACGGTATCGATACCCAGTGCAATCGCATCATTGAGCGTGATCGCGCCCGTCGTGCGGATGGTTCCACCATTGAGGACCAGCGTACCAGGCGCGACGGTCGTCAGGCTCGCCAGCGCCGTTACGCCGCCGATGACCCCACGGAGGGTCGTCACACCGGAGTCGTTGATCGTCAGGCCAAAAGCACCATTCACCGTCGAGGCCAGCGTAATGTTTTGGCTGTTCAGTGTCACATCCGAAGCCAGCGTAATCGGATCGTTGAACGAAATATCACCCGCGACCGTGATCGCACTACTGCTGATCACTAACGTACCGGGCGCGTCGGTCGTCAGGCTCGTCAGTGCCGTCGTGCCGCCGATGACACCGCCCA
>CAZESK010000026.1:21491-30467 GCA_964515155.1 uncultured Bifidobacterium sp. | reverse complement strand
AAGAAATCCAGCAGGCGGTTCAGCGTGGCCGCTGGTGCGCCACCCTGACGCGCCACCATCGGTAGGGCCGCCCGCATCAGCGTTTGCAGCTGGCTCTTGCGCTGATCCGACAGCGACTGCACGCGCGAGGAGCGCCAGCTGGTGAGCAGCCGTTGCGCCGCCGTCGCGGCGTCGTCGAATTGCAGAGTCTTGAGATAGGCGACCAGGGCCTCCTCGCCGATTTCCTCCAGCACGGGCGCTGCGGGAAGGGTGTTGTTGTCGTCGGCCGCGCGACTGCTCCTGTCCTCGAACATGGCGTCGAACTGGGCGGCGACCCAGTGGCTGCATTCGTCAAAGGCAGCCTTGAGGGCATCGGCGTCGGTCAGTCCCATCATGTGCGCCACCAGGACGCGATCCTGTGCCGACGCGGGCACCACATGCGTCTGCGCATCGTCGAGATATTGCACGCGATGCTCGAGATTGCGCAGGAAGCGGTAGCTTTCCTGCAGCCGATCGACCACGTCCGGTGCGAGCAGTTTTTTCTCCGACAGTGTCTGCAGCGTGGCCCGGGTCGAGCGGTCGCGCAACGCCGGGTCCCGCCCGCCGCGGATCAGCTGGAACACCTGTGCAAGGAACTCGATCTCGCGGATGCCGCCGCGCCCCAGCTTCACATTCAGGCTGCGCTCCGGGTGGCGCGCCTCCTGGCGCACCACCTCGGCACGGATCTGCGCGTGCATACCGCGCAAGGCATTGATGGCGCCATAGTCGAGATAGCGCCGGTAGACAAAGGGCTGGACCAGACCCTCGAGCGCAGCAATGTCCTCGGCATTGCCCGCAACAGCGCGCGCCTTGACCCATGCGTAGCGCTCCCATTCGCGTCCCTGAACGAGCAGATACTCCTCCAGCATCGCAAAACTGGTCGCCAGCGGCCCGGAGGCACCGTTCGGGCGCAGCGCCATGTCGACACGGAAGGTAAACCCGTCCTCCGTGATCTCAGCGAGGTCGGCGATCAGCTTGCGCCCGAGCCGGGTGAAGAATTCGTGGTTCGACAGCGGCCGCTGGTCGTCACGCGTACAGACGGTCTCGCCACCCTCCGGGTAGAGGAACACCAGGTCAATGTCCGATGAGACGTTCAGTTCCCTGCCGCCGAGCTTGCCCATGCCCACCACGATCATGCGCTGCGCCCGTCCGGATTCTTCGCCGGTGGGCACGCCGTGGGTGTCGCACATCTGCCTGTAGAGGTCGTCAAGATGGGTGCGGACGGCAAAATCGGCAAAGTTCGAGATCGCTGCCAGCACTTCGCCGAGCTGCGCTCGCCCTGACAGGTCGCGCACGATGATCGCGCTGACCAGCAGGTTGCGCAGCCGCCGCATGGCCGCCGGCAGCGACGGCGCGCGCGCCAGCTGCGATTTCAACAACTGGTCAAAATCCAGTGGGTCAAGCGATAATCCGCTTCGTTGCGCCAGTTCGGCTGCGCGTTCAGGATCGGCCGACAGCCAGCGCTGGACGAACCGCGAGGGCACCGAAGGGGTCAAAGGCAGGTTTGAGCTCATGTTGGGCGTCGTTCGGGGCGCCAGGAGGTGAGCGCCCGCTTGCGGCTATGATAACGATAAAGCGGGGAGCGGGATTCGCCAACGCTGATCCGGGCCAATCCGGAATTTTTTTGCCGACTGATGTCGACCCATCCAGACCCATCCAGCCTTGGCGTGTCACGCTTGCTTGCATTGTGGCGGGCCGCCGTCGGTGCGCTACAGGCAGCCAACCGGGCGACGCACCGGGCGCTATCGTGGCTGCTCGTCGTTGTCATGGTGGTCTACTTCGCGTTCTGCGCGTCCTTCCTTGCGCTGCGCTACGTTGTCCTCCCCAACATCGATCACTACCAGCCGGAGGTGATCCGGATTGCCAGCCTGTTGCTGAACCGTCCGGTCAGCATCAGCGCCATCGAGGCCAGCTGGAGCGGACTCAACCCGCGGCTGCGGCTGCAGGACTTTGTCATCCATGACGACCAGGGTAACCGTGCGCTCGTGCTGCCAGAGGTGAGTGCCACCTTGTCATGGTGGTCCGTGTTGGGTCAGCTAAGACTGTACTCGCTCGAAGTGCAGAGGCCCGACCTCGAGATCGAGCGCGATCCGGAGGGCCGGTTATATGTGGCCGGCATCCGGATCGATGTCGATAAGGCCGACGATGGCCGCGGTCTGGACTGGTTGCTGGCGCAGCGTGAGATAGTGATCCGGGGTGGGGCTGTTCGCTGGACAGACCAGCAGCGCAAGGCCCCGGAACTGGCGTTGACCGACATCAGCTTCGTGCTCCGTAACCAGTGGCGCTCGCACCGCGCCGCACTGCGTGCCACGCCGCCCGCGGCCCTGGCCGCGCCGATCGACCTGCGGGCTGAATTCACCCGTCCGCCTTTTTCACGCAGCAGTACCGAGATCGGCCTGTGGTCCGGCGAGCTCTACGCCGACTGGCGCAACACGCACCTTGACCATTGGCGGCCCTACCTCGATCTGCCATGGGAACTTGCCGGCGGCGACGGCGCGGTACGGGCGTGGCTGTCCTTCCATCGCGGCATCATTCAAAACTTTACCGCCGATCTCGACCTGCGCGACGTATCGGCCCGGCTCGCAGACGGACTCGAGCCGCTGCGGCTGCTGGAGGTCAGTGGCCGTGTCTCTGCCGGAGAGGCATCGACCGATCTCAAGCAGCGCCTGTTCTCGTTCGGCGAGCGGGGGCTCACCGTGACCCTGTCCGATTTCTCGCTGCGTACCGAGCAGGGCACGGTGTTGCCGCGCACGACGGCCAGCCATCGCTTCGTCGCGGCGCACGGTAACCAGCGCGAGCAGCACGAGCTCAAGATCCGTCAGCTGGATCTCGAGGCGCTGGCGCGGCTGGCAACTCACCTGCCGTTGTCGGTCGATGAGCGCCGCATGCTCGATGAATTCGCACCCCGTGGCGAGTTGCGTGATTTTTCCGCGTCGTGGGAGGGTAGCGCGCCCGGTAGCGGTGATTTCAAGCTCAGCGGGCAATTCCATCGGCTCGCGCTCAGGCAGCAGTTGCCGCCCGCAGATAATCCGGCAGCGTTAGCCATTCCGGGATTTGATGGTTTATCGGGCGAGATCGACGCCAACCAGAACGGTGGCAAGCTTCGTCTCGACACCGAGCGCGCTACGATTTATTTGGCCAGCTATCTGAGAACACCCACCCTGTTCCTCGACGAACTGACACTTAACGGCGATTGGAGTTTCCGCAACGGGCGGCAGCAGCTCGCTTTTCGTATTGCAGACCTGCGCTTCTCGCAGTCAGGTCTGAAAGGCCGCGCCGAGGGCACGCACCTGCTGCCGTGGCCACCCACACCCGCCAAGCCTGGCGAGATTGACCTGAACGCACAGTTCCCCACCGTCGAACTCACGCGCATCGGCGGCTTCATTCCTGCCGATGCCGGCAGCGATGTCCATGACTGGATGGCCAACGGCATCATCGAAGGCCTGGCCAATGATGTGCAGCTGACGCTCAAAGGGCCGCTCGACAAGTTCCCGTTTCCGGCCGCGCGCGGCGGCGCACGGCCAGCCGGCACCTTCAAGATCACCGGCAAGCTGGCCAATGCAAAGCTCAGCCCCGCGCCCACCGAACTGGCCGCAGATCGCCGTACGCTGTTATGGCCACGTATCGAAGCCATCAACGGCCGGATCACGCTCGACGGCAGCCGCCTGGTCATTCACGCCGACAGCGCTCGTACGCAAGGTATTCCACTGGCGGGCGTCGATGTCGTTATCCCCGATGTGATGGTGGATGCGCCGGTACTTGACGTGACCGGTAACGCCAGCGGGCCGCTGCAGAGCTTGGTCGGTTATGTCAACGCCACGCCGATTGCGGGCTGGACCGATGGCCTGACCGAAGAAGCGAAAGCCCTCGGTAATGCGCGTGTGTCCCTGAAGTTGCAGATACCACTGAGCGTGAACGGCCAGACTTCGGTGCAGGGCACCGTGCGCTTTGCCGGTAACGAGGTGCAGCTGTGGCACTCGGTGCCGATGGTCCAGCAGCTCAACGGCGAGCTGAGCTTCTCCGACCGCGGCTTCCAGTTCGGCAATCTCACCGGTAACCTGCTGGGCGGACCGGTCATGTTTGCTGGCGGGACGCAACGCGACGGCAGCACGCTGGTAAAGCTCGACGGTGCCGTGACCGCAGACGGTATCGCCCGCCATGCCCCGGCAGCGGCAACCAAGCGGCTTGCAAAGCGCCTGACCGGTACGACTCGTTACAGCGCGATGGTCAGAGTCAAGAACCAGCGGCCGGATATCACCCTCGATACCTCGCTGGCCGGCATGGCCATCGATTTGCCCGCGCCGTTTAGCAAGTCCGCCGGTGAAAGCCTGCCGCTGCGCGTGGCCGTCGCGCCGGTCGGCCTGTTTGATCAGGCCATGCAAAGCGAGGAGATCCGGGTGACGCTCGGCAAGGCGATCTCCGCCCGTTACCTGCGGCAGCGGCCCAATGCAAAGAACGCTGAGTGGCGCCTTGTGCGTGGTGGTATTGGCATCAATGCTCCGCCACCCCTCTCGGATGCGGGCGTGGCACTGGCGCTCAACCTGCCGTCGCTGAACCTCGATGCCTGGCGCGCAGTCGTCTCTGGGCTGTCGGAGGCAGGACCGGGCGAGGGGGCATCCGGTGCTACGGGGATGCCGGCGGCAGCCTTCTTCAACCCGGACTCGGTGAACCTGCGCAGCAAGGAGCTGACCTTCGCTGGGCGAATGTTCGACAACGTTGGCGTCAGCGCATTACGTACGCGTGGCGGCTGGCAGATCGGGATCCAGTCCGACGAAATCGTCGGTCGGGCGATCTGGGAGGATCCGCTGTCAGAGAAGGGCGCGGGCAAACTCAGCGCCCGGCTGTCTTCGCTGAAAATTGAGCAGAACAGCGCCACCGAGGTCACCGATTTGCTGAGTGGCAAGAAGTCCTTCACCGAGCTGCCGGGGCTGGACATCATTGCCGACAGCTTTGAGCTGCGCGGCATGAAGCTCGGCCGCCTTGAGCTGGCGGCTACCAATGCCGGTCTGGTCAACGGACCTGGACGCGAGTGGCGGATCAGCCGGCTGGTCATCAGTAACCCGGACGGGACCATGAGCGGCAGTGGCCGCTGGCTCACGGCACCGACCGACAACCAGACCACGCTGAGCTATGAGCTCGAGATCAGCGATGCCGGCCAGTTACTTGACCGGCTTGGCTTCGAGCGTACGCTCAAGGGCGGCAAGGGACAGATGAACGGCGAACTGATCTGGCGCGGCGATCCGACCGCCTTCGACTTTCCTACGTTGTCCGGGCAGCTGACGCTGAAGCTGGGTGCCGGTCAGTTCCTGCGCGCCGATCCGGGCGTCGCCAAGCTGCTGGGCGTGATGAGCCTGCAGTCGCTGCCGCGCCGCCTGACGCTCGACTTCCGCGACATCTTCTCCGAGGGTTTTGCATTCGACACCATCGCCAGCACCGCGAATATTGCGCGCGGCACCCTCAAGACCGACAGTTTCAAGATGCGAGGCCCGAATGGCGTAGTACTTATGGACGGCACGGTCGAACTCGCCGACGAAACGCAGAACCTGAACGTCGTCGTCATTCCGGAACTCAACGCCACCGGCGCCTCTGTCGTGTACGGTCTGGCCGTCAATCCGGTCATCGGGCTGGGTTCTTTCCTCGCCCAGTACTTCCTGAAGAACCCGCTGTCGCAAGCGCTGGCGCAGGAATACCAGGTCACCGGGCCGTGGCGCGATCCGCTGGTCAAGAAGATACCGTCGCGACGGCGCGGCGCAGCCGAACAGGAAAGGGCTACTCCATGATGAATGCCTCCGCCAGCGCTGGGTTCGGCCGCTACAAGGTTGCCGCAGTGCAGATGGTCTCCACGCCCGATCCCGCACAAAACCGGGAGGTGGCACGCCGCCTAGTGCACGAGGCGGCTGCCACCGGCGCGCAGCTGGTCGTGCTGCCCGAGTACTGGGCTATCCTCGGCCGGCACGAGCTGGATAAACTGGCCCATGCGGAGCCGGCCGGCGAGGGGCCGTTGCAGCAATTCATGGCCGGGCTGGCCCGGGAAGCCGGCGTCTGGCTGCTGGGCGGCACGATTCCGCTGGTCTCCGGCGAAACCGGCAAGGTGCTTAACAGCCTGCTTGCCTACGGCCCGGACGGTGCGCTCGCCGCGCGCTACGACAAGATCCACCTGTTCGGCTTTTCCCGTGGCGAAGAATCTTTCGACGAGTCGCGCACCATCGTTGCGGGCAGCGAGGTCGGCGTACTCGAGCTGCCATTTGCCCGCGTGGGTCTGTCGATCTGCTACGACCTGCGCTTTCCCGAGCTCTACCGCGCCATGGGTCATTGCGACCTGATCGTCGTGCCGGCCGCCTTCACCCATACTACCGGCCGCGCGCACTGGGAGGTCCTGCTGCGTGCGCGCGCCATTGAAAACCAGTGCTATGTGCTGGCGGCAGCTCAGGGTGGGCAGCACCTCAATGGCCGACGGACCTGGGGACACAGCATGCTGGTCGATCCCTGGGGAGAGATCCGCGCCGAGCAGGCCGAGGGCGAGGGTGTTGTCGCCGGTGAGATCGAGCATTCCTTGATCGGAGATGTTCGCAGCAGCCTGCCGGCGTTAAGTCATCGCACGCTGTAGGGTCTTACCCTGCAGGAATCCGCCGCTGCGTGACCGGCGCGCCGGCGCGCCATCCGTTAGAATCGGGGCTCGCATCCTTTCACCTTCCGTCATCCCATGAAGATCATCGAACCCAACCTGCAAACGCAAGCTATCGCCAGCAACATCCTGCTGACGCCGAACGGCCTCGACGAAGGCAAGCTGCTCTCCGTGCTGGGTTCGATTTTCACGCACAAGGTCGACTACGCCGACCTCTACTTCCAGTTCACCAAGAGCGAAAGCTGGAGTCTGGAGGAAGGCATCGTCAAGACCGGCAGTTTCTCGATTGACCAAGGCGTCGGTGTGCGCGCGATTTCGGGCGACAAGACGGCATTCGCCTACTCCGACGATATCTCCGAGCGCGCGCTGCTCGAGGCGGCGGCCTCCACCCGAACGATTGCCAGACAGGGTTCCGGTCGCGTCAAGGTTGCCACGACCATCCAGCCGGGCTCGGCCCGCGCGCTCTACCTCCAGAAAGATCCGGTGCTATCACTCGACGCGACGCAGAAAGTGCGGCTGCTCGAGCGCATCGAGCGCATCGCGCGCGCCAAGGATCCGCGCATCGTCCAGGTCATGGCCGGCCTGTCGGGCGAGCATGACGTGGTGCTGGTGGTGCGCAGCGATGGCGTGATTGCCGCCGACGTGCGTCCGCTGGTCCGCCTGTCGCTGACCGTGATCGCCGAGCAGAACGGCCGCCGCGAGGTCGGCTCGTCGGGTGGCGGTGGCCGCTACGACTTCGGCTATTTCACTGAGGCGCTGCTGGAAAAATATGCAAGCGAGGCGGTGAACTCTGCGTTGACCAATCTTGATTCGCGTCCGGCGCCCGCAGGCCCGATGACGGTCGTGCTCGGACCGGGCTGGCCGGGCGTGCTGCTGCACGAGGCCATTGGCCACGGTCTGGAAGGCGATTTCAATCGCAAGGGCTCGAGCGCCTTCTCGGGCCGCATCGGCCAGCGCGTGGCCGCCAAGGGCGTGACTGTGGTGGATGACGGCACGATCGCTGATCGCCGTGGCTCGCTCAATGTCGACGATGAAGGTAACCCGACTCAGTGCACCACCCTCATCGAAGACGGCATCTTGCGCGGCTACATCCAGGACACGCTGAATGCCCGGCTGATGAAGATGCCGGTTACCGGTAACGGCCGCCGCGAATCCTATGCGCATCTGCCGATGCCGCGCATGACGAACACCTACATGCTGGCCGGCGATCGCGAGCCGGAAGAAATCATCGCCTCGGTGAAGAAGGGCCTGTACGCAGTGAATTTCGGCGGTGGGCAGGTCGATATCACCAATGGCAAGTTCGTCTTCTCCGCCAGCGAGGCATGGATGATCGAAGATGGCAGGCTGGCGTATCCGGTCAAGGGCGCGACTCTGGTCGGCAACGGCCCGGACGTGCTGAACCGGGTGTCCATGATCGGCAAGGACATGAGGCTCGATTCCGGCGTCGGCGTCTGCGGCAAGGATGGACAGAGCGTGCCGGTCGGAGTTGGTCAGCCGACCTTGCGGATCGAAGATCTGACCGTCGGCGGTACCGGCTGATTAGCAATTTGGCATACCGGTTTGGCGTCCCGGCTTGCCAAACCGGGGGATTTATAGCAGTATCGACGCCTTATTGAACCTGAAGTGTTGGAATCCGATGTCCGTTCTGCGCTTTTGCTTTGAAACCTACTTTAGCTACCCCGGCCCCTGGGCGGTGGAGAAGCGGTAAGTTCGCGACAAGGCAGAACCGAAACCGAATCTTGAAAACCGCCAGGCATGGCGGTTTTTTGTTTTCAGAGCCAAATTATCCGAATCATTCCTGGAGAACCCATGCCCCGCACCGACGACCTGAGGATTAGAGAATTGAAGGAACTGACGCCGCCGTCGCACCTGATCCGGGAATCCCCTTGCTCGGAAAAGATCGCCACCACGACCGCGAACGCACGTACTGCGCTGCACCGTATCCTGCACGGCCAGGATGATCGGCTGATGGTCGTCATCGGCCCATGCTCCATTCACGACATCAAGGCCGGCATGGAATACGCGCGTCGGCTGGTTGAGCAGCGCGAGCGCTTCAAGGACGATCTCGAGATCGTCATGCGCGTGTACTTCGAAAAGCCGCGTACCACCGTCGGCTGGAAGGGCTTGATCAACGATCCCCACCTCGACGGCAGCTTCCGTATCAATGACGGCCTGCGCATTGCGCGTGAGCTGCTGGTGCAGATCAATGAACTGGGCCTGCCGGCAGGTACCGAATTCCTCGACGTGATCAGCCCGCAGTACATCGCCGACCTGATCAGCTGGGGCGCCATCGGTGCGCGCACGACCGAGTCACAGGTGCACCGCGAACTGGC
>CAZESK010000026.1:0-21391 GCA_964515155.1 uncultured Bifidobacterium sp. | reverse complement strand
AAGCCCGAGAACCAGGTGCCGGTGTGCGCCAACATCGGCGAGCAGATCGCCGCTGGTGACGACCGCATCATCGGCGTCATGGTCGAGTCCCATCTGGTCGGCGGACGTCAGGATCTGGTGCCGGGCAAGGAGCTGACCTACGGCCAGTCGATCACCGATGGCTGCATTGACTGGGACAGCAGCTTGCAGGTGCTGGAGAATCTGGCCGCATCCGTCCGGCATCGACGCCTGAAAGCCAGCGAGAAAGAGTAAAGACAACCAAGGGGCTGGTGTGATCCCAGCCCCTTTGGTTGAACGCTTGTGGTGATCAGTCGCGGAAGTTGTTGAACTCCAGCGGCAGGTCGGTGACCTCTTTTTTCAGCAACTGAATGACGGCTTGCAGGTCGTCCCGCTTCCCACCCTGCACGCGCAGCGCATCCCCCTGGATGCTGGCCTGTACCTTGATCTTGCTGTCTTTGATGATGCGCTGGATCTTCTTGGCGGCATCAGACTCGATGCCGTTTTTCACCTTGATGACCTGCTTGACCTTGTCGCCGCCGATCTTTTCGATCTTGCCGAGGTCGAGAAAGCGCACATCGACATTCCGCTTCGTCATCTTCGAGGTCAGCACATCGCGCACCTGCGCGAGCTGGAATTCGCTGTCTGCATAGGCGGTCAGCTCCCGTTCCTTCTGCTCGACGCGGGCATCGCTGCCCTTGAAATCGAAGCGGGTAGTGATCTCCTTGTTGGCCTGGTCGACCGCGTTCTTGACCTCGACCTGGTTGGCTTCCGAAACGACATCGAAAGACGGCATCGTAAATCTCCTGAAAACTGTGCAATGCCGCGCATTATAGAGGACGGCCGGGCGCCGCCGGAATGCCGGCCGGTATAATCGGCCGCCTATGAGCTCCCGACCCGATATCGTCCACGATCAGTCGCTGCGCATGCTGAATACCTTTGGCATCGATGCGAAGGCCGCGACCTATCTGCGCGTGACCGGAACCGATGTTCTGCGCGCGGTGCGCGAAGATGCCGCCCTGATGGCCATGCGCCGGCTGGTGCTCGGCGGTGGCAGCAACCTCCTGCTGACGCGGGACGTCGACGGGCTGGTGCTGCACATGGTGAACCTCGGCATCGCCATCACCGGTGAGGATGACGCGCATGTCTTCGTCACCGCTCAGGCCGGCGAAAACTGGCATGGTTTCGTGCAGTGGACGCTGGAGAATGGGTTGCCGGGCCTCGAGAATCTGTCGCTGATTCCGGGCAGCGTGGGCGCATCGCCCATACAGAACATTGGCGCCTATGGCAGCGAGATAGCCGACTATTTATGCTCTGTACGAGCATTCGACTTCGACAGCGGCGAAGTGCTGTCACTGGCCAAGCAGGATTGCGCTTTCGGCTACCGCGATAGCGTGTTCAAGCATGCGCTACGCGACCGCGCCGTCATCATTGAAGTGACTTTCGCAGTGCCGAAGCGCTGGAATCCCAACCTTCGCTACGCGGAACTGGCGGCCGAAATCGCCGCACGCGGCATCGCTGCCCCGACCGCACAAGACATCAGCGATGCAGTCATCGCGATCCGAACCCGAAAGCTGCCTGACCCGGCCAAGATCGGCAACGCGGGCAGTTTCTTCAAGAACCCGGTGGTCAGCGCGGAGCAGCGGCATGCGTTACTGGCGCAGCATCCGGCGCTGGTCAGCTACCCGCAGCCCGATGGCCACTACAAGCTGGCAGCCGGTTGGCTGATCGATCAGTGCGGATGGAGAGGTCGTTCAATGGGCGCAGCAGGCGTGCATGAGAAGCAGGCGCTGGTGCTGGTCAACCGGGGAGGAGCGACCGGTACCGAGATCATGACCTTGGCCCGTCATATTGTCGATGAGGTCTATCGAAGCTTTGGCGTGACACTGGAGCCGGAGCCTGTGGTGATTTGATTTCTTCTGGAAACTTGCGTCAGCAGTGTTTTGCGGCCTCACTATGCAGGCCAGTCCTCACCGTACGACCTCTTATCGGTTGCCAACAGATCGCGATGTGCTATGCGGTGTACCGGATTGATTTTCATCAATCGCATCGCCTGTCATGAGAAAGCACCATCAGCTATTGCCGGCTTTGCCCCGGTGTTGATGGTCTTGTCGAATGAACTTTACCCGCATTACACAATTTGTCCGCGCTCACGTTCAGAAATCCCATGAGGTAGATGCTGCGAAGTCGGCGCGGTCTCCTGCGACCAAACCCCTGGACTGCATCTACATTCTCGGCCCGGGGCACAGCGAGTCGATGCCTGCCGAATTGCGTCGATTGGCGTTGGGCGAGGGCTTGAGCGTCAAAGTCATTGGCGATGGAAAAGGTGGAATAAGCCGCCAGATGATTCATGATGTCCGAGCCCAAGGATTGATTGGTCCCCATACCCAGGTCATCTGTATGCTTCATGGAGGCACGAAGCGTATTGAGGGAAGCGAAAAAAAAAGCCATGTCTTGCATACCGGATTTGAACCATCTGATTCGCTCCGGGGTAGCAAGGAACGCAAAAGTTTGACGTCCACGGCCGACTTCCTCACGTGGTTGCGAGAGCCTCTTTCACCCAGCCCGGACGACCCGACCTCCTCGACGGCATGGCAAGGCTCCATTCATCTGGCTTCATGTTATTTGCGAGCCTTTCCAAAGGAGTTCTATCCCGAGCAGGATAACGGAGACGCTGGCGACAAAAGCTCGGATCCCCCATGGGGTAAAGGTAACGTGTTTCTTTATGGAAGCAACAAGCCGATCTTCCATGAGGTTTCGAAGCAAAATTTCGCCTCCGTGCTTGGGTATCTCGGGGAATGCAAGCGCGAGGGACAGGTACAGCCCGATATCGCTGAAATGTTTCGGCGCGTGATGATAGATTCTCCGGAAACGGTTTCCCTGATCGGGGATGGCCTTCCCGAGGTCGTCGTATCGCATGGCCCGAAGACACTACTCGAGGCTCTTCCAGGATATGTGCAGGCCCAGTGGCAGCAGATGATGGCACAGGAGAAGCTAAAGGGATTGCCGGTTTCAACTGCAAAAGACAAAGAGATCGATACGAAAGTTCAGCGAGCGAAAAAATTTCCGCCTGATCCGCCATCGATATCACGTGAAAAGACAGTCTGGTTTTTCTTCACCAGACTGTCGCATCTGAAGACAGAACAAAAACTTGGATTGCTGGGATCCGATCTGGGCCGGTATCCATGGCTAGCCAACATACGGGCATCGCAGGGGACAACCCCCTTAATGATCATCGCCGGACACTCCCTCAAGTTTGCCGGAGCTGGTGTGAATGCATGCGACATCGCCAAAGTGCTGCTGGAAAGCGGAGCAGACATCAATGCGCAAGATCAGGAGGGAAGAACAGCATTGTCTTATGCGATCAAAGCCGGCAATAAAGACCTCGTTGCCTTGTTACTGAATAGCGGCGCGAGAGCCGACATGTTTGGTCAGGCAAAGCAGGGTGCACTGCACTCGGTATGTCTGGCGAAGAAAAACTGCTTACCAGTACTTAAAGCCCTTTTGGCGAAGGTCGACAGATCCTTGATCGACAAGCGCGATAATCGAGGGAAAACTGCGCTGCACCTCGCAATTGCGTCTGGTCAAGTGGATATGGTCAAGGCTTTGTTGGAGGCCGGTGCCGATCCGGAAAAGCGAACGCGGGGCTGGGAAAGCCCGAAAAGCATCGCGAGGTCGGCACGAATCAGTGATGCAGCGACAGATCAGATGATCAAGCTCTTGAATGACGCCATAGCAAATAAAAAAAAACGCCCCGCCTGAGCGGGGCATGATGCGTTGCTTGCCGGGGATGAGCCGGCAGGCAATCAGCCAAAATGGCAGACGTAATCCAGCGTCTCGATCGTCTCGATATCGAAGCTTGAATTCCCCGGCACATTGAAGCGCTGGCCGCCTTCATAGGTCGTCCACTCGGTCTCACCCTTGAGTCGGATACGGCACTTGCCCGCGTTCAGTTCCATGATCTCCGGAGCGCCGGTGTTGAACACCAGCGATGACGGAAAGATCACGCCGACCGACTTTTTCGTGCCGTCGGCAAAAATGACAGTGTGCGATACGCACTTGCCGTCGAAGTAGACATTCGCCTTCTTCACGACGGATACATTGTCGAATTGGTTGTCCATTATTTTTCCTCGGTATACATCGATTTACTGGCCGCGCTTGATGCGTGCGTTCGCCGCGATGCGCATGCGCAGGGCATTGAGCTTGATGAAGCCACCCGCGTCGGCCTGGTTGTAAGCGCCGCCATCCTCGTCGAAGGTGGCGATAGTCTGGTCGAACAGTGAATCCGTGCTCGAATCGCGCGAGACGACAATGACATTCCCCTTGTAGAGCTTCACGCGCACCCAGCCATTGACGTTCTTCTGAGTATGATCAATCAGGGTCTGCAGCGCGACGCGCTCCGGGCTCCACCAGTAGCCGTTATAGATTAGCGAGGCGTAGCGTGGCATCAGGTCGTCCTTCAGGTGCGCAACCTCGCGGTCGAGCGTGATCGACTCGATCGCACGATGCGCGCGCAGCATGATGGTGCCGCCGGGCGTCTCGTAGCAGCCACGCGACTTCATGCCGACGTAACGGTTCTCGACGAGATCAAGCCGGCCGATGCCGTGCTTGCCACCGAGGCGGTTCAGCTCGGTGAGTACCGTGGCCGGGCTCATCTTCTTGCCGTTCAGGCCGACGATATCGCCCTGGGCAAATTCGATATCGAGATACTCGGGCGCGTCCGGTGCTGCCTCGGGGCTGACAGTCCAGCGCCACATGGCTTCTTCGGCCTCGGCGCTCGGGTTCTCGAGATGGCGGCCCTCGAAGCTGATGTGCAGCAGGTTCGCGTCCATCGAGTACGGTGCGCCACCGTTCTTGTGCTTCATGTCGATCTCGATGCCGGCATCTTCTGCATACTTCAGCAGCTTCTCGCGCGAGAGCAGGTCCCATTCGCGCCACGGCGCAATGATCTTCACGCCCGGCATCAGCGCATACGCACCGAGCTCGAAACGCACCTGGTCATTGCCCTTGCCAGTGGCGCCGTGTGAGATCGCGTCGGCACCGGTTTCCCTGGCAATCTCAATTAGGCGTTTCGCGATCAGTGGACGCGCGATCGAAGTACCGAGCAGATACTCTCCCTCATAAACGGTATTGGCGCGGAACATCGGGAACACGAAGTCGCGCACGAACTCCTCGCGCACATCATCGATAAAGATATTTTCCGGCTTGATGCCGAACTTCAGCGCCTTTGTACGCGCCGGGTCGAGCTCCTCGCCCTGGCCGAGGTCGGCGGTGAAGGTAACGATCTCGCAGTGGTAGTGATCCTGAAGCCATTTCAGGATGACCGAGGTGTCCAGGCCGCCCGAGTAGGCGAGGACGACTTTCTTGATGTCGCTCATTGCTGTTTCTTCCTGATTTCCGGGATGGTCAAAGTTTTCCGAGCACGAGATACTCGAGCAGGGCTTTCTGTACGTGCAGCCGGTTTTCTGCTTCTTCCCAAACGACCGACTGCGGGCCGTCGATGACATCGGCCGCGACTTCCTCGCCACGATGCGCTGGCAGGCAGTGCATGAACAGGGCATCCTTGTGCGCGCGCTTCATCTTGTCTGCATCAACAATCCAACCCGCGAAGGCTTTCAGGCGGGCCGCGTTTTCCTGCTCGTAGCCCATGCTGGTCCAGACATCCGTCGTGACCAGATCGGCGCCTTCGCAGGCGTCGGCTGGATTTTTGAAGACGGTGTAGCGGTGATTGTCCGGTGAGACGAGTGCCGGGTCGATGTCGTAACCGGCCGGCGTCGAGACGTTCACGTGGAAGCCGAACACCTCGGCCGCTTGCAGCCACGAGTAGAGCATATTGTTCGCGTCGCCGATCCAGGCAACCGTCTTGCCGGCGATCGAGCCGCGGTGCTCGATATAGGTGAACACGTCGGCGAAGACCTGGCAGGGATGGTGCTCGTTGGTCAGGCCATTGATGACCGGCACGCGTGAGTTCGCGGCGAAGCGCTCGATGATCTCCTGTCCGAACGTGCGGATCATGATGACATCGCACATGCGGGACATGACCTGGGCGGCATCCTCGACCGGCTCGCCGCGGCCAAGCTGGCTGTCCCGGGTATTGAGATAGATCGCTGCGCCGCCGAGCTGGTGCATCCCGGCTTCGAACGACAGGCGCGTACGGGTCGAATTTTTCTCGAATACCATCACGAGCGTGCGGTCCTGCAGCGGGTGATAGGGCTCGTAGTTCTTGAACTTCCGCTTGATGATGCTCGCGCGCGAGATCAGGTACTGGTACTCCGACAGCGTCAGGTCAGCAAACGTCAGGTAGTGTTTGATTGCCATAAATGACATCGGCGGCCAGCCAGCGGCTGCCGCCGAATCTTTTTAACTTGTTGGATTATAAGGGGTTTTGCCCCGCGGGGACAGCCGTTGCGGATCGCCAACCGCGGTGCAGCCCGATGGGAATGGCGTGCAGCACCCGGATCCCAGTGCATTACGTTACGGCCAGTTCCCGGACGCGGAAGACCGATCGTTATCCACTCTGCCGCCGAACCCGGGGAACATACCGAGGCGTCGCATCCCCCGCTGAGCCTGACAAGTTATCGGGCGTGATTCGCCGTATCAGCGATAGCCGGGCTTTTGCAAAGACTCATGCCGAAGCTGCAGGTATAGCTGGTGCCGTCCTGCATCGATATGATCGTTCGCTACGGCCTGTAGCAGCGCGCATCCCGGCTCGGCCACATGATGGCAGTTGTAAAAACGGCAGTGACCAAGGTGTGGCGCAAACTCGGGAAAGGCGCGCTCCAGCATGCCTTCGCTCAGGTGGTACAGGCCGAATTCCTGGAAGCCGGGCGAGTCAATCACCGAGGTGTGCTCGTCTAGCGAGTACAAGCGTGTAAATGTCGTCGTGTGCTTGCCGCTATCGAGCCGTTGCGATATCTCGCGCACTGCAATGTCGGCATCCGGTACCAGCAGCTGTATTAGCGAGGACTTGCCCATGCCAGACTGGCCAATCAGGATCGTCGATTGACCGTGCAGCAACGGACGCAGTGTCTCGAGCGTGGAGCCCGGGTCACCGGTCGCGCTGACTTCGTGCACCGGATAGCCGAGGTCCGCATACAGGGTGACGCGCTCGCGCGCCGCATCGCGCTGCGCCGGCAGGTCGATCTTGTTCAGCAGGAGATGGGGGCGGATGCCGGCAGCCTCGGAGGCTACCAGTGAGCGCGAAATGAGATCATCGGAGAAGCTCGGCTCAGTGGCGACAACAATGAACAGCTGCGTGACGTTCGCTGCCAACAGCTTGGATTTGAACTGGTCTGAGCGGTAGAGCAGGGTGGCGCGTGGCAGGATTTCCTCGATCACCCCCTGATCGGCCGACGTCGCATGAAAGCGAACGCGGTCGCCAGTCGCCACATCGCTCTTCTTGCCCCGGGTGACGCACTGCCAGAGCTGACCGTCGGCCTGCGCAAGGTAATGCCGACCATGCGCAGCGACGATCAGGCCGTGTCGTTCCGCCATGAACCCGAGTCGAAAACGGCATCGATTTTTGCGGCGCAGATGAAATCATTGTCCGACAGCCCACCCTTGCCCCCGTTGACCGAGTGCGTGTCGTAGCGCACCGCGCAGCGGTTGTAGCCAACCACCAGTTCCGGATGATGGTCTTCGACGTGAATAACGTCGGCAATGGCATTCACGAAGGCGAGGGTCTGGTGGTAATCACGGAAACCGAAGCTGCGCACCAGTTTGCCGTTCTCCAGTGCCCAGTCCGAAAGCACCGCCAGTGCCTCGGCCAGCCGCGTGTTGCTGGCAGCCTCGGTCTGGTGGCTGCACGATGCCTGCAGCAATTCAGAGCGGTTCATCATCAAGCTGTCAGCAGCCGCTGTACCCGAACACTGGCCGGCGGATGGGAATCGTAGAAAGCCGAGTGCAGCGGATCCGGCGTGAGCGTCGAGGCATTGTCTTCGTAGAGCTTAACCAGGGCCGAGATGAGGTCTTGCGAGTTGCTGTGCTGCGCCGCGAATGCATCCGCCTCAAATTCGTTCTTGCGCGAGGTGATCGACAGCAGCGGCGAGAACAGGAAGGTGAACACCGGCAGCGCAAACATGAAAAGAATCAGCGCCATCGCATCGTTGCTGCCGCTCATCAGCGGTGACACGCCCAATCCCACATAGAACCACGCCTGGTTCTTCAGCCAGCCGAGCAGCGCGAGAAAGCCGAGTGACAGCAAGAACATGATACCGATACGCTTGATCACATGGTTGAGCTTGAAGTGCCCCAGCTCATGCGCGAGCACTGCCTCGATCTCGTTTGGCGCCAGCCGCGACAACAGCGTGTCGAAGAACACGATGCGCTTGGCTGCGCCGAAGCCGGAGAAGTAGGCATTGCCGTGTGCGCTGCGCCGTGAACCGTCCATGACGAACAGCCCCTTGCTGGCGAACCCGACGCGCTGCATCAGGCCTTCGATACGTGCGCGCAGTCCGGCGTCCTCGAGCGGCGTGAACTTGTTGAAGAGCGGCGCAATCAGCGTCTGGTAAAAGCCGAGCATGAAGATTTGGAAGCCGCACCACAGCAACCAGGCATACAGCCACCACAGTGAGCCGGCCTGCTCCATCAATGCGAGCGTTACCCAAAGCAGCGGCAATCCGATGGCGGCGCCCACGATGCTGTGCTTCATCAGATCCGAAAAGAACAGCGACCGCGTCATCTTGTTGAAGCCGAATCGCTCTTCCAGTCTGAACTGCTTGTAGTAGTCAAGCGGCAGGTCGATCACGCTCGAGATGATCATCACCGCCGCGACCAGCGCCAGCTGGTAGGTCATGCCGACACCGAACGTGGTGCTCAGCGTGACCGACAGCCATTGCAAGCCGCCGAGCAGCGTGAATCCGATGAGCGCCACTGCATTGACGATCAACAGCACGATCTTCAGCCGGGTCTTGGCGATCGTGTAATCGGCGGCTTTCTGGTGGGCGGCCAGCGGTATCTTCGCGGCGAATTGCTCCGGTACCGCATTGCGGTGCAGAGAGACGTGGCGAATGTGGCGCGATGCCAGCCACAGCTTGACAGTCAGCGTGGCCAGCACAAACGCCGCGAACAACAGCGAGAAGCTTTGTGGATCCATGGGGTGCGTGTGAGAAAATGATGTTTGTCGGCCGCGCGCTGCGCGCCCGCGACTATGGAACCGGATTATGTCACAAGCAAATGAAGCCCATCAGGCACCGAACCAGCGTCCGAATGAGTTCAATCTCGTCTGGATCGACATGGAAATGACGGGTCTTGACCCTGACAAGGACAGGGTCATCGAGGTCGCTGCCATTGTTACCGACCCCCACCTGAATGTACTGGCCGAGGGGCCCGTGTTCGCGATCCATCAGCCTGACGAGGTGCTGGATGCCATGGATGCGTGGAACAAGGGCACGCACGGCCGCTCGGGCCTGATCGAGCGTGTCAAGGCCTCAACCGTCACCGAGGCGCAGGCGGAGGCAGAGATGATCGATTTCCTGCGCAAGTACGTGCCAGAAGGGAAATCGCCCATGTGCGGCAACTCCATTTGCCAGGATCGACGCTTCATGGCGCGCCACATGCCCACGCTGGAGGCGTTTTTCCATTATCGCAACGTGGACGTGTCGACGCTCAAGGAGCTATGCCGTCGCTGGAAACCGGCGCTGATCGCCGGGTTCAAGAAGCACCAGCTGCACACGGCGCTGGCAGATATTCGCGAGTCGGTCGATGAGTTGAAGTATTACCGGGAGCACTTCATCAAGCTGTAAGTTCTGGAGGGTGGATGTCGCTTCGCTCTGTCCACCTCTCCCCGGCCTTAACTCCCTGCCGACATCCTTCCTGCCCAGAACCTCTGTATCTGTGGCACCGACGCCTCGACCTCGATAGCCAGCTTATGGCATTTCATCGGGTCGTCGACCAGCGTGAGTTCGCTCTCCTCGATTTCTTCCGCGCCCAGCAGCGTGATGGCGCGCAGCAGCGTCGCTTGCGGCGATTCGCGCAGCGGCTGCCAGGCCGCATCGCGCAGGCCCACACCCTCGAGGAAACCCCAGCACCAAGCCTCAGCATCCAGCACTTCCTTGCCTTTCCATTGGTGCACCGAGAATAGCGGCTCGAAATCCTTCGGTGCCACGTCAAAGGTGACGACGATCTCTTCCAGAGAACGTGACAGGAGCTCGCGTATGCGTGCAGCCTGCCGCTCATTCTGAAAGTCGGGTGCGTCTTCCGGATCCGGGCCCCAGACGCGCGCCAGCCATTCGTCAAATGGCACGGCCTCCGGGCCGATAGCAATGGCGGTCAGGTAGCCGTGCAGTGCATCCATCGCCATCGTCTCGTCGCTGCAGTGCTCGGACATCAGGAAGCGGTCGAGCTCGTCGAACTCTGTTTCAGTCAGCAAAGGGTCTGCGGCCATGGTGTCTTGTCGTGAAAAGATGTGCACAGTGTACCCGCAATGCGGTCACGCTCTCGATACCGACTACAATCGGCGCATGACATCCGCGCACGATTTTTACGAACTCTCTCCTGACACGGTGCTCGATGCGCTCGACGCGATCGGCCTGCGCGGCGACGGCAGGCTGCTGGCCCTCAACAGCTACGAGAACCGCGTCTACCAGGTCGGTATGGAGGAGGGGCTGCCGGTCGTCGTCAAGTTCTACCGCCCGCAGCGCTGGAGCGACGCGGCCATCGCTGAAGAACATGGTTTCGTCGCCGAACTGCATGCGCAGGAAATTCCTGCCGTGCCGCCGATGGCCATCGGCGGCGAGACCCTGCACCGGCATGAGGGTTTCCGCTTTGCAGTTTTCCCGAGACAGGGCGGCCGCGCACCCGAGCTCGACACGCCTGGCACACTGGAGTGGGTCGGCCGCTTTATGGGTCGCATCCACACGGTTGGCGGCAGCGGCCGTTTCGAGCAGCGTCCCACCCTGGACAGCAACACATTCGGCGAGCAACCTCGCGACTGGCTGCTGCAGAGCAGTGCCATTCCGGTCGACCTGCGCGCGAGCTGGTCCGCCATCAGCCGGCATGCGCTGGACGGTGTGCGCCGCTGCTACGATCGTGCCGGTGATGTGGGCCTGATCCGGCTGCATGGCGACTGCCATCCGGGCAATCTGCTGTGGACCGATGCCGGTCCGCATTTCGTCGATTTTGATGACAGCCGTACCGGTCCCGCGATTCAGGACTTGTGGATGCTGCTATCCGGCGACCGGGACGACATGGTGCGACAGCTCAGTGATCTGCTCGCCGGCTACGAAGATTTCTGCGACTTCGATCCGCGTGAGCTTCACCTGCTCGAGGCGCTGCGTACGCTCAGGTTGTTGCATTACTCGGCCTGGCTTGCGATGCGCTGGGAAGATCCGGCGTTCCCGGCTGCTTTCCCCTGGTTCGGCACGGTTCATTACTGGCAGGACCGTATTCTCGAGCTGCGGGAGCAGGTGGCACTGATGGACGAGCCTCCTCTGTGGCCTGCTTGATCAAGGTCAAATTTTTCTGAGCTTGCTTTGTTAGATTGACCTCATGTTTTCCATGGGGGGCAATGCATGTTCAAGAAAATTCTTGTACCTACCGACGGCTCGCCGCTATCGGAAAAGTCGGCCAGGGCTGCGCTGGTATTCGCTGCTGCGCAAGGCGCATCCGTCGTCGGACTGTCGGTCGCCGAGCTGTATCCCTTCATGCTGATGCCCGAGGCAGGAGCGATGGTCGACATGACCCACTACGAGGAAATCCAGGATAAATCCGCACAGCAGGCGATGCAGCGCCTCAATGCGCTCGCAACCGAGGCGGGTGTTCCTTGCGAGGTATTGTCCACGCGTGGTGTGCATCCGTATGAGGAAATCGTCAGCACCGCGGTATTGAAAGGATGCGATCTGATCTGGATGGCTTCGCACGGTCGCAAGGGTATCGACAAGCTGCTGCTCGGTAGCGAGACTCAACGCGTGCTGACGCACACCTCCCTACCGGTGATGGTCTGGCACTGACGCCGGCGAGGCACTGTATCGGCGCGCACTCAATGCGTCATCAGCACCGGTATCGTCATTCCCCGCAGCACGGTGCGGGTCACACCCCCGAGCATGATTTCACGAAAGCGCGTATGGCCATACGCTCCCATGACCAACAGGTCCGCACCAAGGTCGGCAGCAGCCGACAGCAGCGACTCCCCGGTGCCACTGTCGCTGTGACGTTCGCTCACATTCACGTCGATGCCATGTCGGGCGAGGTAGAGCGCAAGGTCTGCTCCTGGCAACTCGCCATGCGCCTGCCAGATCTCTTCCGGATTCAACACCACGATTTCTGCGCTCCCGGCCTTGGTCAGCAGCGGCAGCGCACCGCGCACGGCGCGGCTGGCCTGCATGCTGCCATCCCAGGCAACCATCGGGCGATGAAAGTCACTCGCGAAGTCCCCAGCGTAGGGCACGATGAGTGCCGGAGCGGGAGAGTCCAGCAGCAGAGTCTCGGGCACATAGGGCAGCACGCCGGGCACCATACTTTCGGGATCGAACTGGCCGATGATGCACAGATCGGCATAGCGCGCCTGCAGTGCCATGCCCCCCGCCGCCTCGTCATCGACGACACGCGACTCGACCGAGTCGGTGCCGACCGTCGCTACGGTCGCCTCGAAATAGCCGAGCGCGACGCGCGCCTGCGCGCGCAGCTGGGCCAGATGATGCGACAGCACCGGATCGGCGGGGTCGAAGCCACCCCGGTCGAATACATGATGCGATATACCTGTCATCGCAGCCCCGATCAGGTGGGATCCGTGCGCTGCCGCCAGTCGGGCGGCAAGCAACTCTCGGTGTCGCGAGCGTGGGGTCGGATCCACGTGCACCAGCAGGGTTTTGTAGGTCATGTGATTTCCTTCAATAGAGGCACACCCCGGTGGTACAGCGACTGCCGGCTCCGGATTTCCCTGCGAGACTACGGCGCGCAACCAGCTTCGTCCATAGGGTGCCGGCCCGTTTCCCCTGCTTCTTTTCGTCGAAATTGAGCCGTATCAATTGATATCCGGACCATGAGCCTACGTAATCTGCATCACTTGTTTGCTCCGCGTTCGGTCGTGCTGGTCGGTGCCAGCGACCGTCCGCACAGTGTCGGTGCGACGGTGCTGGCCAATCTGATGGCCGGGCGCAGTGCCGGGGAGCTCGATGGAACACTGATGCTGGTGAATCCGCGTCACCGGACCCTGCTGGGTATGCCGGTCTATCCGGATGTGGGCAGCTTGCCGCACGTGCCGGAGATGGCTGTCATCGCCACGCCGCCAGCCACGGTCCCCGGGCTGATTGAGGCACTGGTCACGAAAGGCACGCGCGCGGCCATCGTGCTGACCGCTGGCATGGATGCCGACCACGGTGACGGTCGCTCGCACCGGCAGGCCATGCTGCTCGCAGCCCGGCCTTCGGTGTTTCGCATCCTTGGCCCGAACAGCGTTGGCGCGCTGGTTCCCGGCGCGCATCTCAACGCCAGCTTCGCGCATATTTCGGCGCTGCCCGGCAAGATTGCCTTTGTTTCACAGTCGGGCGCACTGGTGACTGCCGTACTCGACTGGGCGCATGCACGGGGCATCGGCTTCTCGCATTTCGTATCGCTGGGCGATGCGACGGATATCGATGTTGGCGACATGCTCGATTACCTCGCCACTGACCCGAACACCTCGGCGATCCTGCTTTACCTGGAGGATGTGGGCAACGCGCGCAAGTTCATGTCCGCCGCGCGTGGCGCCGGGCGCAACAAGCCGGTGCTCGTGCTCAAGGCCGGCCGCGCCCCTGAAGGTGCGCGTGCTGCAGCCTCTCACACTGGCGCACTGGCCGGGCTTGATGCTGTCTTTGAATCTGCGATCAGGCGTGCCGGAATGCTACGTGTGCTAACGACCGACGCTCTGTTCAATGCCGTCGAGACGCTGGCACGCGCGCAGCCTTTGCGTGGCGAGGAACTCATCATCCTGACCAATGGCGGCGGTCCGGGCGTCATGGCGACCGACACGCTGATGCTCTCCGGCGGGCGACTTGCTGACCTCACCCCAGAGACCTGCGCAGCGCTCGATCGTGTACTGCCACCGAACTGGTCACACGGCAATCCGATTGACATCATCGGCGATGCATCGCTGGAGCGCTACCAGCGCGCGCTCGGTATCCTATTCGCGTACCAGCCTGAACATCCGATCCTGCTGATCCACTCGCCCACGGCCATCGCTCCGTGCGCCGACATTGCGCGCGCGATCGCGCCGCTCATCAGGCAGTCGCACCAGTACGTCATCGCCTGCTGGCTGGGGGCAGCTGCCGTGGCCGAGGCCAGGCAGATTTTCTCCGATGCCGGCATACCGCATTTCGCCACGCCGGAGGAGGCCGTGCAGGCCTTCATGCAAGTCGTCGAGTACCGGCATAACCAGCAATTACTGCTGGAGGTGCCGGCGGCAGGATCGCAGCACGAGCCGATCGACCGTCCCGCCGCGCGCGCCATCATCGACCGCGCGCTGGCCGAAGGCCGCGGCATGCTGACCGAGCCGGAGGCCAAGGCACTGCTTGAGGCCTGCCATATTCCGGTCGTCGAGACGCGCATCGCGAAGACCCCCGGCGAGGCACGCGACATGGCGCTGCAGATCGGCTTCCCGGTCGCGGTGAAAGTGCTTTCTCCCGATATCTCGCACAAGACCGAGGTCGGCGGCGTGGTGCTCGACCTGACCACTGCGCAGGAGGTGGAGGCGGCGGCGATGGGTATCGGGCAGCGGCTGCAGCGGCTGCGGCCGGCGGCCCGGTTACAGGGATTCTCGGTACAGGCCATGGCGCGCTGGCCGGATGCGCAGGAGCTGATCATCGGCGTGACCACCGATCCCGTGTTCGGGCCCGTGATCCTGTTCGGACAAGGCGGTATCGCGGTCGAGGTACTGCAGGACCATGCGGTAGCGCTGCCCCCGCTGAATCCCAGACTGGCGCGCGACATGATCCGTCGGACCCGGGTAGCCAGGTTGCTGGCGGGCTACCGCAATCGTAAGCCGGCCGATATCGAGGCGGTCTGCCGTGTGCTGATCCAGGTTGCGCACCTCGCCGCCGAGTTGCCCGAAGTGGCCGAACTCGACATCAACCCGCTGCTGGCCGACCCTCAGGGCGTGATCGCCCTCGACGCCCGGGTCACCATCCGGGCGTCGACACTACGGCATCCGCATGACCGGCTCGCGATCCGTCCCTATCCGCAGGAGCTGGAGGAGCAGGTCGCGTGGATGCGCGAGATCCTGTTGCTGCGGCCGATTCGTCCGGAGGATACGGAGGAGCACCTGCGCTTCTTCGAATCACTGGATCCGGTTGATATCCGGATGCGGATGTTCATGCAGATTCGCGAGCTTCAGTTATCTCAGCTCGCGCGCATGACCCAGATTGATTATGACCGTGAGATGGCCTTCATCGCCGTCAGGAAGCGCGACGATGGCAGCGACGAGACGCTCGGCGTGGCGCGTGGCATCGCCGATCCCGATAATGAACAGGCCGAGTTCGCCATCATCATTCGCTCCGACCTGAAGGGACTCGGCCTGGGGCACATCCTCATGACGAAGCTGATCGCTTATTTCCGGCAGCGCGGTACGCGCACGCTCGTCGGCGAGGCGCTGTGCGGGAACCGGGCCGTCATGGAGCTCACCCGTGACCTCGGCTTCCGGGTATGCAGCAATGATACCGAGGGTACAGTAGAGCTCATGCTTGACCTGCACCCTGAGTCGGGTGAGAAAAATGACAAGCCCGCAGGCTCCCGGTCAATTTTGACTTAAGTCAAGGACATGGCAGGAGGGCATTCGTAGACTGCGCTTCGCCCTGGAAGCGCGACCTCGCGTTCACGGCGAGGAGCTCGCTACGATGACCTTGTCCCCACGACCGATCCACCCGATACAGCATCTGGAATTTGATGCCGGCCTGATCCGACGCTTGAGCCAATCGGGGCCGCGCTACACCTCCTACCCGACCGCCGACCGCTTCAACGAATCATTCGGCTACCGCGATTACCTGCAATCGGTGACCCATCTGCATGCTCGCGGGACACGGCATCCGCTGTCGCTCTATATCCATATTCCTTTCTGCGATACCGTCTGCTACTACTGTGGCTGTAACAAGATCGTCACCAAGAACCGCGACAAGGCAGCCCTCTACCTCGGCTACCTCAAGCGCGAGATCGAGATGCAGGGCAAACTTTTCGCCGGCTTCAACCATATCGAGCAGCTGCACTTCGGTGGCGGCACGCCGACCTACCTGTCGGACGCGCAGATGGATGACCTGATGCAGCACATCCGGCGCTGGTTCCAGTTGGCCGATGAAGAGCAGGGCGAGTACTCGATCGAAGTGGATCCGCGCAGCGTCACGCCTGAGCGCATCCATGCCTTGCGCCGCCAGGGCTTCAACCGGATCAGTCTTGGCGTGCAAGACTTTGACCCCAACGTGCAACAGGCCGTCAACCGTATCCAGCCCGAGGAACAGACCTTGGCGACGATCCGTGCCGCGCGCGAGGCAGGCTTCCGCTCGATCAGTGTTGACCTGATCTACGGTCTGCCCAAGCAGACCGTGGTGACGATCAATCAGACCCTGTCGAAGGTCATCGAGGCCAATCCGGATCGCATCGCTGTTTATCACTACGCGCACCTGCCGCATCTGTTCAAACCACAGCGCCGTATCCACGAGGCGGACCTGCCCGGTTCCGATGCCAAGCTCGACATGCTCTCACTGTGTATTCGCCGTCTCAACGAAGCCGGTTATGTCTACATTGGCATGGACCACTTCGCCAAGCCGGAAGACGAGCTCGCCATCGCCCAGCGACAGGGCCGGCTGCACCGCAACTTTCAAGGCTACTCGACGCATGCCGAGGCTGATCTGATCGCTTGCGGCGTCTCGGCCATCAGCTCGGTCGGCATGTGCTACAGCCAGAACGCGAAGACGCTCGATGACTACTACGATCGCCTCGATCAGAGTGAGCTGCCGGTGGTGCGTGGTGTTCAGCTGACGATGGACGATGTGCTGCGCCGCTTCATCATCCAGATGTTGATGTGTAACTTCGAGCTCTCGATACGGTCTCTGGAAGAGGCTTATCCGATCACCTTCGGTGCTTACTTCGCTCCCGAGCTCGAGCAGTTGACGGAATTACAGCAGATGGGCTTGCTGACCATCGACGGCGAGTGGATCGAGGTCAGCATGAAAGGGCGCCTGCTGATCCGGAATATTTGCATGGTCTTCGATCGCCATTTGCAGCAGGCGCGGCGCTTACCCTCCGAGCCGTTGCGTTACTCACGCACGGTATGAAGTGATCCCTTGAGTTCCATCGCCCTCCTGCCGATTTTCGTGATTGGCCTTCTCGGTGGAGTGCATTGTGTCGGCATGTGCGGCGGGATCGTCAGCGCCTTTGCTGTTTCTGCGCCAGGCCGACGCCCGCTCCCCGCAACCATCACCTCGACGGGCAGCCTGTTCTCGGCCGCCGCCGACAGTGGCATGCGCGTGTTCGCCTTCAACGCCGGCCGGATTGTGGCCTACGCGGCCGCCGGTGCCTTCGCCGGTCTTGTCGGCAGCGTACCGGCCCTCATCAATCTGGCATCGGTACAGACTGCTGCTTACTGGCTGGCCAACCTGATGCTGGTCGCGCTTGGGCTGACGCTTATGAATCTCTGGCACGGTCTCTCGCGAATCGAGTCGCTGGGCCAGTTCGCCTGGCGCCGCGTTCAGCCGCTGATGCGCCGGCTGCTGCCGGTGCGCACGCCGTGGCAGGCACTGGCGCTCGGTACGCTGTGGGGCTGGGTGCCCTGCGGCCTGGTCTACAGCGTGCTGATGACGGCCCTGCTGACCGGCTCGGCATCACAGGGCGCGCTGGTCATGCTGGCCTTCGGCCTCGGCACACTGCCCTTGCTGTTCTCGATGGGAATCGCGGGCGCCTCGCTTCGTCCCTGGTTACAGCGTCCTGCGGTCCGCGCCATCGCCGGCCTGATCGTGCTGGCCTTCGGCCTGCTTGGCCTGGTGCGGCTCGGCACCGGTATCTCGCACGGCTGGCTTGACGCCGTGTGCATCACGCCGGCGGTGGCGCGATGAGTGCAGTCCTTACCGGATCTGTGGCTGAAGACTGCTTCCATTGCGGTCTGCCGGTACCGCACGGCAGCGCGTGGCGGGTGGCGGTCGATGGTGCCGAGCGCGCCATGTGCTGTCCCGGCTGCGAGGCCGTCGCGCATGCCATCGTCGACAATGGCCTCGGGGATTACTACCGCAACCGCCAGAGCCTGCCACCGGGCATGGCCGAGGCCGTACCCGATGCGCTGAAGCTCTATGACACACCGGAGCTGGCCGCCCGGTTCACCGGTGCCGATGGCGGCGGCGAGACCACCCTATCCGTCGAGGGCATACGCTGTGCCGCCTGCGTCTGGCTGATCGAGAAGCGTCTGTCGCAGGTACCCGGCCTGAAGGCGGTCAACCTCAACGTGGCTACCCAGAAGTTGCAGGTGCAGTGGGATGCTGAGCGGTGCAAGCCGAGCGACATCCTGCAGGCGGTGCGCGAAGTCGGCTACACGGCGTACCCGTTTGATCCCATCCAGCACGGCGAGCTGATGCGCAAGAATGCGCGCACGCTGTTCAAGCGCCTGTTCGTGGCCGGACTATCCATGATGCAGGTGATGATGTACGCGGTGCCGGTCTACATGGCAGGTGAAGATGGCATCGAGCCGGACATGGAGTTGCTGCTGCGCTGGGCCAGCCTGTTGCTGACCATGCCTGTCATGATCTACTCGGCCCTTCCCTTTTTTCGTGGCGCGTGGACCGACCTGAAGCACCGCGCGCTCGGCATGGACGTGCCAGTAGCGCTCGGCCTTGCGGCGGCCTTCATCGGGAGTACCTGGGCCACTGTCGTTAACCGGGGCGAGGTCTATTTCGATACCGTCACTATGTTCGTCTTCCTGCTGCTCGCCAGCCGCTATCTTGAGCTGGTGGCCCGCCGTCGCGCAGCCGGATCGCTTGAGACCATGCAGCACGCGCTGCCTGATTCTGCATGGCGGTTGAAGGACTATCCTCAGCGCCGCGACGCGACAATGGTGGCCGCCGTCCAGTTGCAGGGCGGCGATCACGTCCTCATCAAGCCGGGCGAGGCCGTGCCTGCAGATGGCGTTATCGTTGAAGGCGAGACCGCGATCGACCTGTCGCTGCTGACGGGCGAGAGCACGCCGCAAAGGCGACGCATCGGTGAATCGGTGGCAGGTGGCGCGGTCAATATCACCACGCCGGTCGTTTTACGTGTGGAGAAAGTGGCAAAGGACAGCACGTTGGCCTCGCTGATCCGCCTGATCGAGCGCGCAGGGCAGGGCAAGCCGCAAATCGCTCAGTGGGCCGATCGCGTCGCCGCCTGGTTCGTCGCCGGGCTCCTGCTCTTTGCGGTGGCCGTGTTCATCTTCTGGTCGTTGTATGAGCCCGACCGTGCGTGGCCGGTCGCGATTGCGGTGCTGGTGGTGTCCTGTCCTTGTGCGCTGTCGCTGGCGACACCCTCGGCACTGGCGGCTGCGACCGACCGCTTGCTCAGGCAAGGTGTACTGGTGATACAGCCGCATGTGATCGAAACGCTGCACCGCGCGACGCATATTGTTTTCGACAAGACGGGTACGCTCACCGAAGGTCGTCCGGTATTGAAAGACGTCGCGCTCCTGGGGCCACTGGATGAGCGCCGCGTGCTTGCGTTGGCCGCCGCGCTGGAGGCAGGAAGCGCGCACCCGATCGCGCAGGCTTTTGCCAACATCGACATCGCTGGCGTTGCACCTGCCGACATACGCATCCTCCAGGGGCAGGGCATCGAGGGCACGGTCGGTGGTGTGCGCTACCGGCTAGGTAATGGCGCTTTCGTTGCCGG
This sequence comes from uncultured Bifidobacterium sp., assembly GCA_964515155.1. Lineage (GTDB taxonomy): Bacteria > Pseudomonadota > Gammaproteobacteria > Burkholderiales > Burkholderiaceae_D > Pernthalerella. The sequence goes on along the minus strand of CAZESK010000026.1, from coordinate 1,585 downwards.
CCTGGCGGCTGGGAATGCGCCAGGAGTAACCACTTCCGGCAGCACCGAAGTGTTCCTCGGGTCCCAAGCCGAATGGCTGGCGCACTTCTCGCTGGCTGATGCGATCAAACCTGATGCGCACGCCGTGATCGACTGGTTCAAGGCGCGCGGCAAGCGCGTGATCCTGCTGTCGGGCGATGCACCGCATATCGTCGGCCAGATCGCATCGGCGCTGGGTATGGACGAAGCGTATGGCGGCATGCTGCCGCAGCAGAAAATGGAATTCGTGCAGGCCCTGCAGGCCGATGCCGCCGTGGTGGCGATGGTGGGCGACGGTATCAATGATGCCGCCGTGCTGCGTGCCGCCGATGTGTCATTCGCCATGGGTTCCGGTGCGGCGCTGGCCCAGTCGCATGCCGACGCGGTGCTGCTGGCCGGAGCCTTGTCGTCCTTGCTCGAGGCCGCGAAGGCGGCCGACCGCTGCATGCGCGTGATTCGCCAGAATCTGGGCTGGGCGACGCTTTACAATTTGCTCGCGATACCAGCCGCAGCCCTGGGCATGATCAGCCCGTGGATGGCGGGCGTGGGTATGTCGGCCAGCTCCGCGCTGGTCATCCTGAACGCGCTGCGCCTGCAGCGCACGCCGCGCGCATGAACGGACATCATCGATGGAATCGCTCTACCTGCTGATACCCCTGTCCGTCATCCTGGTGTTCATCGCGCTGTGGATTTTTTTCAGCGCCATGGACAGTGGCCAGTTTGACGATCTCGACGGACCTGCCATGCGCATCCTTCAGGATGACGACAGTGTGCATGACGAGACTCATCAGTCTCGATCCGATATCAAGAAATAAGCTACGCATCACTCCGTACGGCTTCCGGACAATTTTGACTCAGGTCAAGGAAATTGGACCTCTCGAAACGTATTGTCCGGGCATCTTCGTCGACCATCTGGAGGAGTTCCTGTGGACACAGTACTGAACTACAACTACCGCGTGGTCAAGCAGTTTGCGATCATGACGGTGGTGTGGGGCGTGGTGGGGATGCTGGTTGGCGTGGTCATCGCCGCCCAGCTGGCGTTCCCCGCGCTGAATTTTGATACGGCATGGCTGACCTACGGCCGACTGCGGCCCCTGCACACCAATGCGGTCATCTTTGCTTTCGGTGGCTGCGCACTGTTTGCGACATCGTATTACGTCGTCCAGCGCACGTCACAGACCCGCCTGTTCTCCGACAAGCTGGCAGCCTTCACCTTCTGGGGCTGGCAGGCCGTCATCGTCGCGGCGGCCGTCTCGCTGCCGATGGGCTACACCTCGGGAAAGGAGTACGCGGAACTTGAATGGCCGATCGACATCCTGATTGCGCTGGTCTGGGTTTCATACGCAGTCGTCTTCTTTGGCACCATCTTCAAGCGCAAGGTCTCGCACGTCTACGTCGCGAACTGGTTCTACGGCGCCTTCATCCTCACCGTCGCACTGCTACACATCGTGAACTCGGCAGCAATGCCTGCCTCGCTCACCAAGTCCTACTCAGCCTATACCGGCGTGCAGGATGCCATGATCCAGTGGTGGTACGGCCATAACGCGGTCGGCTTCTTCCTGACCGC
>CAZESK010000025.1:27281-30471 GCA_964515155.1 uncultured Bifidobacterium sp. | reverse complement strand
GCTGGTCGATCTCGGTGAAACGCTGGTCGATGCTGGCAAACTTCGGATCGAGCCCCTGGATGCCGCGCTGCACGGCCTGTTCCACATCTTCCTTCGTGGGGAAGCTCATTAGCGAATCGCGCGTGACGTCGATGATGGCGACCGATTGCTCTTCGGTGAGGCCGGTGCCGCGAAGGCGCTTCATCATGCTGAGCGAGTCGAATACGATGGCTGTCATGGCGAGGTGGTCCTGGCGCTCAAGCTTCATGCGCGGAGTATACGTACTACGCGGAGCATTCGACGGAGCTCCGCATGTTCTCGTGAACGTCGCGCAACAGGTGTGTCCGGGGAAGTTTACTGAAGCCGGAAGTCGAACCAGTATCCTATAAAAACAAAACGGCCTCCGCGTGGGAGGCCGTCAATGAACTGGAGGCGGGGGTCGGAATCGAACCGGCGTAGACGGCTTTGCAGGCCGCTGCATAACCACTTTGCTACCCCGCCAAGGGAAGCGTATTGTACCCGCGATGTTCGCAGCACGCTCAATGCTTGCGATTAGCGAGGTGACGTCATCACGAATGAAAAAGGGAAGCTGTGTGAGCTTCCCTTTTGAATCTGGAGCGGGAGAAGAGTCTCGAACTCTCGACCTCAACCTTGGCAAGGTTGCGCTCTACCAACTGAGCTACTCCCGCTTTGCTATTGCACTGTTGTCATCAACAACAGAGGCAATATTGTAACGCACCTATAGGTTTTGTCAACCAGCACCATGAATTTTTTACGGCTTCGTTTCGTGGCGCTCCCTGATCAGCGGCCATGCCTTACGCAGGTAGTAGAACATGGACCAGAGGGTGAGCACAGCTGCCGCATCGAGCAAGCGCTGCCCGATCAGCGAGGTCGGGATCATACCAAAAATCGGCTCGTTGTACAGCAGCATGGGGATCGCGACCATCTGTGCGACAGTTTTCAACTTGCCCAGAGAGCTCACGGCCACCGATTTGGCGGCGCCAATCTGCGCCATCCATTCACGCAGCGCCGAGATGGCGATCTCGCGGCCGATGATGATGAAGGCGATGATGGCGTTTGTACGGTCGAGCTGCACCAGCAGCAGCAAGGCGCCGGCCACCATCAGCTTGTCGGCCACCGGATCGAGGAAAGCACCAAAAGCCGAGGTCTGGTTCCAGCGCCGGGCGAGATAGCCGTCAAACCAGTCCGTCAGCGCAGCAACGATGAAGATGACCGTGGCGGCAAGGCCGCGATCATACAGCGACATCCAGTCGGCCGGCAGGAAGAAGACGCCCACGACGAGCGGTATAAGCGCCACGCGCAGCCAGGTCAGCAGGATCGGTATGTTTAACGGCATGGTCTGTGTCATTGATCCGTGATATCCGGATTGTAATTTAATGCAACTGCCGGTAGATGGCTTCCGCGAGCTGCCGCGATATGCCGTCGACGGAGGCGAGATCATCAACGCTGGCATCCATCACACCGCGCAACCCGCCAAAACGCGCGAGCAGCTTCTGCCTGCGCTTGGCACCAACACCTTCGATCTCTTCCAGTCGCGACGTCTGGCGCGCCTTGGCGCGCTTGGCGCGCATGCCGGTAATGGCGAAGCGGTGCGCCTCATCGCGGATCTGCGCCACCAGCATGAGCGCTGCGGACTCCTTGCCCAGTTCGAGTGGCGTGCGACCGTCTGCAAAGATCAGGGTCTCGAGACCGACCTTGCGCCCCTCTCCTTTGGCAACACCAACGATCAAACCGATATCCAGCCCCAGCTCGACCAGCACCTGTCGCGCGATCTCGACCTGTCCCTTGCCGCCGTCGATGAGCACGAGATCCGGCATCACTCCGTCGCCATTGGCGACCTTTTCGTAACGGCGCGTGAGCACCTGCCGCATTGCCGCGTAATCGTCGCCGGGGGTGATGTCGGTGATGTTATAGCGCCGGTACTCAGCATTTTGCATCTGGTGGTGGTGATAGACGACGCATGATGCCTGCGTCGCCTCGCCTTGCGTATGGCTGATATCGAAGCATTCCATGCGCAACCGGTCGAGATCGGCCACATCAAGGCCGAGGGTATCAGCGAGCGCACGCGTGCGTGACTGCTGGGAGCCCTGCTCGGAGAGCACACGGGCCAGCGCGATCTGCGCGCCCTTGATCGCCATCTCCTGCCAGTCGCGCCGCTTGCCCTGGGGCTGGAATATCAGCTGAATACGGTGGCCGCATTGCTCCATCAGCGCCATCATCAGCTCGGGCTCGTCGAGCTCGATATTGGCGATGAGCGTGGCGGGAATGAATTTGTCCGCATAGTGCTGGGCAAGGAAGGCCTTGAGCACCTCCTTGTCGACCGAATCATCTGCAGTGACGAGCGCCATATCGACCTGCGCCGGAAAATAAGCCCGGTCGCCAAGGTGGCGGCCACCACGAACCATCGCCAGGTTCACACAGGCTCGACCGCCCTGCACCACCACCGCGATGATGTCGATGTCGGCATCGCCGACGGTTTCCATGCTCTGCTGGTGCAGCACGCGCGAGAGAGCGGTGATCTGGTTGCGGACGGACGCAGCCTGCTCAAACTTCAAATCAGCGGCGAAGGCATGCATTTTCTGCTCCAGGGATTCCATCAGCTCGGTCTGACGCCCGCGCAGAAACTGCGCAGCATTGTCGACATCGACTGCGTAGTCTTCCTTGCTGATGTAATTGACGCAGGGGCCGCTGCAGCGGTGGATCTGGTGCAGCAGGCAGGGTCGCGTGCGGTTCTGGAAAACGGAATCTTCGCAGGTACGGATCAGGAAGATCTTTTGCAGGATCTCCATCGACTGCTTGACCGCCCATGCGCTCGGGAAAGGACCGAAATACTGACTTTTCTTGTCGACCGCACCCCGGTAGTAAGCCATGCGCGGAAAATCGCCGGCCGACAGCTTCAGGTAGGGATACGACTTGTCATCCCTGAACAAGATGTTGAAGCGCGGCTGCTGTGTCTTGATGAGATTGTTTTCAAGTAGCAGCGCCTCGGCCTCACTGCGGGTGACCGTGGTCTCCATGCGCGCGATCCGCTCGACCATCATCGCGATGCGGGGGCTGGCCAGTGTTTTCTGGAAGTAGCTCGCCACCCGCTTCTTCAGGTCGCGCGCCTTGCCGACATAGAGGAGCTTGTCCTGTACGTCAAAATAGCGATAGACACCGGGCAGATGCGGCAGCTTCGCGACTTCGGCCA
>CAZESK010000025.1:19209-27181 GCA_964515155.1 uncultured Bifidobacterium sp. | reverse complement strand
TGCGCCGCCTTGTAGACCGGATCAGCCTGCAGCGCTTCCCAGCTCTTGGCCGATGCCGTCGGCACCAGCGCCGCAATACGCGCCGCAGAGCGATGCGCATCGAGGGCTACCGAGGGTTCGAGGCCGTCGAGCAACTGGTCGGCCTGCTGCGGCGAGTTGCAGATGAGGACCATGTCGCAGCCGGCCTTGAGTGCCGCGTGCGCGCCCTGCACTACCGTACCGGCAACGCTCGCGCCCTGCATCGACAGGTCGTCGCTGAAGATCACGCCCTCGAATCCGAGGTCTTTCCGCAGCAGGGACAGCCACTTCCTCGAAAAGCCGGCCGGATGCTTGTCGAATTTCGGATAGATCACATGCGCGGGCATCACCGCCGACAGGCTCATGCCGAGCCAGCCATAGGGAGCCGCATCGTCCTGCAGGATGTCCTTCGGATCGCGCTCATCGACCGGGATCGCGATATGCGAATCAGCGGCCACAAAACCGTGTCCCGGAAAGTGCTTGCCACAGTTGGCCATGCCGGCCTCACGCAGCCCGTGATTGACGCTTTTCGCGAGCAGCGTAACGACACGCGGATCGTGGTGGAAGGCACGGTCGCCAATGACCTCGGACTGACCGTAGTCAAGGTCGAGCACGGGCGTGAATGACAGGTCAACACCGCAGGCGCGCAGCTCGGCTGCCAACACATAGCCGAGTGCCGTCGCCACCTTGCAGGCCTGAAGCACGTCCTTGTCCCACAGCTGACCGAGTGTTCGCATCGCGGGCAGGCGGGTGAAACCGTCGCTGCGGAAGCGCTGCACTCGCCCGCCCTCGTGATCGACGGCAATCAGCACGCCGGGGCGTGCCGCATGGATGGCGTCACAGAGAGCGACCAGCTGCGCCCGGTTATCGTAGTTGCGCGCGAACAGGATCACGCCGCCGGTCAGCGGGTGGCGGATGCGACGCAGATCGTCCTCCGAGAGGGTGGTGCCGACCACGTCGAGCATCACCGGTCCGAGCGGCATCTGTTGTTGGGTCATATTTTCTCCACGATGACGAAGGCAACGGCATATTCTGCCTCATCGGTTAGCGATACTTGCGCCGCAATTCCGTGCGACTGCATGAATTCGGTCAGTGTGCCGCTGGTGACAACGATCGGCTTGCCACTGGGCGCGTTGAGGAACTGTACTGCACGCCAGGTCATGGGCATCCGCATACCGAGGCCGATCGCCTTGGAGAAGGCTTCCTTGGCAGCAAAGCGCGTGGCAAGAAAACGTAGTGCGCGCGCCTCGACCTTGGACTTGCGGCGCAGGTACTTCTCCATCTCCTGCGGTCCGAGGATTTTGTGTGCAAAGCGATCGCCGTGGCGGGCGATGGCTGCCGCAATACGGTCGATCCGGATGATGTCAGTACCAATGCCAAAGATCATCGCTTGAGCGCGTCGAGGCGTGCCTTGATCATGATGGCCTTCATTTCGCGCACGGCGTTTTCCCAGCCAGCGAAGACGGCATGGGCAACGATGGCATGCCCGATATTCAGTTCGGCGATGTCTGGCAGTGCCGCAATCGCCTGCACGTTCGTGTAGTGCAGCCCGTGACCGGCATTCACCTTCAGGCCGTGGCGGACACCCGCAGCGACGCCGGCGCGAATGCGCTCCAGCTCATGCTGCTGCTCGTCACCCTCGGTATCGGCATAGCGGCCCGTGTGCAGCTCAATGACCGGCACGCCGGCCTCAGCCGAGGCGCGGATCTGTTCGGCATCAGCATCGATGAACAGCGAAACCCGGATACCCTGCCCGGCAAGACGTGCGCAGGCACGCTGCACGTCGTCGAAGAAACGCAGCACGTCCAGTCCGCCCTCAGTGGTCACCTCGTTGCGGCGCTCGGGTACCAGGCAGACGTCCTGCGGGTTGATGCGACAGGCAATATCGAGCATCTCATCGGTGACGGCGGATTCGAGGTTCATGCGGGTGCTGAGTTGCGGCCGGATCTTTTCCACGTCCGCATCGCGGATGTGCCTGCGGTCTTCGCGCAGATGGAGCGTGATCACGTCGGCACCTGCCTGTTCGGCCAGCAGCGCTGCCCGCAGCGGATCCGGATAGACGGTACCACGCGCATTGCGCAGTGTGGCCACGTGGTCGATATTGACGCCGAGATCGATGCCCGGGCCTTGGGGAGTCAGATAGCTCATCGCTTGTTGTCGTTGTTTAAAGCTGCAGCAGGTCGATCAGGATCTGCCGGGTATTGAGCGGCATGCCCCCCAGGTGGTGGGCCAGCAGATGCCGCATCAGGAGCTTGCTCTGCTGCTGGGTTGCCGGGTCGGTATAGTCGCCGGCTTCCATGTCGATCAGCGTTTTTCCCAGAACCGCCGGCGTCGTGTCGCTCGTGAGCGCCTCGCGCGGCCCGCGATCCGGGTCAAACACATAATACCGGTTCGGCTCCACGGCTTCAGCGGTCTGCACAGCGCTGACGAGGCTGCCGGCCACCCCGGTCTCCTTGAGCAAGGCCAGTTCAAACTTGCGCAGCACGATGGCGGCCGGCTCGTCGTGCGCGAGCTGGTTCAGGGCGGATACATAGTGGTCAAACAGGGCAGGATGTGGATCGTCCCGCGCCAGCAGCTTCACCAACAGCTCGTTGAGATAGAACCCGCATAAGAGCGCTGAACGCTCCAGCGGCCGCAGCCCGCCTATCCACTCGGCTGATACCAGCGTGCGGACTTCCGACTTGCCGCTCCAGGCCAGTTGCAACGGCTGGAAGGTCTGCAGCACGCCGCGTAGCGTCGAGTGGGGGCGCTTGGCACCCTTGGCCATCAGCGGCACGCGGCCGTGGTCACGCGTGAAGACCTCGACGATCAGGCTGGTTTCCTTGTAGGGGTAGCTGTGCAGTACAAAACCGGGCTGGCCGCTGACGCGGTGGTCGCGCTCCGGCGCTTTCGCGCGCGGCCGGGTACTGCTGTCGACAGCGTGCGCGCTCATTGCCGCAGGCTCACTCGTAGCCGTACGCGCGCAGGCCAGCTTCGTTGTCGGCCCAGCCGGATTTCACCTTGACCCAGACTTCGAGATAAACCTTGCCGCCGAAGAGCTTCTCCATGTCGATCCGTGCCTGGGTCGAGATTTCCTTGAGCCGCGCGCCTTTCTGCCCGATCAGCATGGCCTTGTGGGCATCGCGTCCGACCAGGATGGCGGTGAAGATGCGGCGCAGGTTGCCTTCCTGCTCGAACTTCTCGATGACGACGGTGCTGGTATACGGGAGCTCGTCGCCGACGAAGCGGAATACCTTCTCGCGCACGATCTCGGCAGCGAGGAATTTTTCGCTACGGTCGGTGATATCGTCGTCTTCGAAGATCGGTTCGCCGACCGGCAGCACCTTGCGGATCTCTCCCTCGAGCCGGTCGAGCTGAAAACCCTGCTTGGCCGACACCGGCACGATGGCCACGAAGTCACGACGGGCCGCAACCTGCTGTGCAAACGCCATCAGAATGGCCTTGTCTTTCACCTGGTCGGACTTGTTGAGCACGAGGATGACCGGTACTGATGAGGGCAACAGCTCGAGTACTTTTGCGTCGGCGTCGCCGAAGCTGCCGGACTCGACGACGAATAACACGACGTCTGCTGCCGTCAGCGTGGTGGTAACGGTGCGGTTCAGTGTCTTGTTAAGCGCGTTGCTGTGACGGGTCTGGAAGCCCGGGGTGTCGACATAGACGAACTGCACGTCCTCGCGCGTCTGGATACCGGTGATCCGGTGGCGCGTGGTTTGCGCCTTGCGCGAGGTGATGCTGACCTTCGCGCCGACGAGCTTGTTCATCAGGGTGGATTTGCCAACGTTCGGGCGACCGACGATGGCGATGTAGCCGCACCGGAAATCGGTGGCAGCAGGGGTGTCACTCATGCGGATTTGCTTTGGTTGACGACTTCCTCGGCTTTCGCCTCAGTGGCCGGGGTTTCTTCCGTCTCGCGGGCGGCCGACATGCGGGCCGCGCGGGCAGGTTTTTTCGTCTCGGTGGCCGGCGCATCCGGCTGGATGGTCGCGATACCGGCCAGCTTGAGCTGGGTCGTCCGTTGACGGGTTTTCTTCGGTGCAGCGGGCGCCTTGACCAGTGCGGTTTGCACGGCTTCAAGCGCGAGCTTCGCAGCCGCCTGCTCGCCTGCCCTCCGGCTGCCTCCGGTACCGAAGACCTGAATCTCAAGCTTGGGTACGAGGCACTCGACCTCGAATTCCTGATTGTGCGCAGCGCCGTGGGTGGCGACCACGTTGTACTGTGGCAGCGGTATCTTCTTGCCCTGCAGGTACTCCTGCAGTAGCGTCTTGGCGTCCTTGCCGAGCGTCTTGGGATCGACAGTCTGCAGGATGGGCACGTACATTGCGCGGATCACCTCACGCGCAGCATCGAAACCGGCGTCAAGAAAGATGGCGCCGAACAAGGCTTCAAGTGTGTCAGCCAGGATGGAAGGCCGGCGGAAACCACCGGACTTCAGCTCGCCCTCTCCGAGTCGCAGACATTGGGAAAGCTCTAGCCGCTGCGCGATTTCATACAGCGATTGCTGCTTGACGAGGTTCGCACGCAGTCGGGACAAGTCACCCTCGTCGATCTTCGTGAACTTGTCGAAGAGCAGCGAGGCCACTACGCAGTTGAGCACCGAGTCGCCGAGGAATTCGAGGCGTTCGTTATGCACGCTGCTATGGCTGCGATGGGTCAGGGCTTGCTGAAGCAGTTCAGCATTCCTGAAGGTGTGACCCATCCGTTTTTGCAAAAGCTCGATATCCATCTGCATCGCCGCTACTGCGCGGCCTTCTCCGATCCCTCGTTGGCAGTCGATCCTTGGTACTCGATCAGGAGGCTGGCCCGACCGGCCAGCGGGATTTTTTTCTGATACGCGAAACTGGCCTGCATGTCCTTGCCCTGGCCCGTGATCTGGAGGTCTTTGCCCTCCACCGAATCAATGAAACCTGCGGCAGCCAGCTTGTCGAATGTTGATCTCAACTCTTCAGGCGTACCGGCCACGGCAGCAGCAGCGGCAACGGCCTTTTGCACGGCCCAGTACTCGACGACGCTGGGGCCCGCTCGCAGGGCCAGCACGCCCGCCGTTCCCAGCACCACCAGCGTGCACAAGAAACCGACCAGAGAAAAACCTGCCTGCTCCGTGTCAGAGTGTGCCGGGCTCGAATCGCTCCTGATCATTCGCGTCAATGGAAGCTGCCGATACGCTTGAGATTACCCAGATTCATCCAGACAAAAAATGCTTTTCCGACAATGTTTTGATCCGGCACGAATCCCCAGTAGCGGGAGTCGAGGCTGTTGTCACGATTATCACCCATCATGAAGTAATGTCCAGCCGGAACGGTGCATTCGAATCCCTCGAGGCTGTACCGGCAGAGCTCACTCTGGGGAAACTGGTCGGGGCTGGGCACATAGCCGGGCACCTTGTTATCGTTGAGAATCTCGTGGGTTCGGGAAGTCAGATGCTCACGATATCTTGCATGATAAACAAGTCTTTCCTCATCCAGGTAGTCGGAGAGCTGCTCGTATTTGATTTCCTGACCGTTGACGCTGAGCCGTTTGTCCCGGTACACCACCCGGTCGCCCGGCACACCAACGACCCGCTTGATGTAGTCGAGGGAGGTGTCTTTGGGAAACTTGAACACCATCACATCCCCGCGCTGCGGGTCGCCGATGTCGATCACTTTCTTGTTGATCACCGGCAAGCGAATACCGTAGACGAATTTGTTGACCAGGATCAGATCTCCGATTTGCAAGGTCGGAACCATCGAGCTCGAAGGAATCTTGAACGGCTCGAACAAAAAGGAGCGAAACAGGAACACGGCTGCAATGACCGGAAAGAAACTGCCGGTGTAGGCGACCCAGGTCGGCTGGCGGTCAAGCTGCGCTGCCAGCTCGGCCCGCGCGTTCAGGTCGGGCTTGATGCCACTCTCGGCCAGCCGGGCATGGCGGGCGTCGTATTCAGCCAGCGCAGCCTCGGCCTCGCGGCGGCGCTTTGGCTGCAAATGGAAGCGGTCCAGCGTCCAGACCACGCCGGTGGCGATGGTCAGCAGCAGCAGGATGAGCGCGAAATTGCCAAGAATCGATTGCAATGTCATCTTATTTTTCTTCCACCTGGAGGATTGCGAGGAAGGCTTCCTGCGGTATCTCGACCGAGCCGACCTGCTTCATCCGCTTCTTGCCGGCCTTTTGTTTCTCGAGCAGCTTGCGCTTGCGGCTGATATCGCCACCGTAGCATTTGGCCAGCACGTTCTTGCGCAGCGCCTTGACGTTCTCGCGCGAGATGATGTTTGAACCAATGGCCGCCTGGATCGCGACGTCGAACATCTGGCGCGGGATCAGCTCGCGCATCTTGGCCGCCACCGCCCGGCCACGGAACGGTGCGTTCGAGCGATGGACGATGATGGCCAGGGCATCGACCTTGTCACCGTTGATCAGCATGTCGACCTTCACCACATCGGACGAACGGTATTCCTTGAACTCGTAGTCCATGGAGGCATAGCCGCGCGAGATCGACTTCAAGCGGTCGAAAAAGTCCAGCACGACCTCGGCCATCGGTATCTCGTAGGTCAGCTGCACCTGCTTGCCGTGGTAGCTCATGTTGACCTGGACGCCACGCTTCTGCGTGCACAGCGTAATCACCGAGCCGACATATTCCTGCGGCATGTACAGGTTCACCGTGACGATGGGCTCCCGGATATCCTCGATCTTTGACGGCTCAGGCATCTTCGACGGGTTATCCACCATGATCATGGTGCCGTCGCGCATCTTCACCTCGTAGATCACGGTGGGTGCAGTGGTGATCAGGTCCATGTCGAATTCGCGCTCGAGTCGCTCCTGCACGATTTCCATATGCAGCAGACCCAGGAAGCCGCAGCGGAAACCGAATCCCAGCGCCTGCGATACCTCGGGCTCGTACATCAGGGCGGCATCGTTGAGCTTGAGCTTCTCCAGCGAATCACGCAGCGCGTCATACTGGTTCGCCTCGACCGGGAAGAGACCGGCAAAGACTTGCGGCTGCACCTCCTTGAAGCCGGGCAGCGGCTGCGGCGCAGGCTTGGTGGCCAACGTGATGGTGTCACCGACCTTGGCTGCTTTCAGCTCCTTGATGCCGGCAATGATGAAACCCACCTGCCCTGCCGACAGCGATTCGCGCGCCACGGACTTCGGCGTGAACACGCCGACACTTTCGACCAGGTGCTGGGCGCCGGTCGCCATCAGCAGGATCTTGTCTTTCGGCCGCAGGGTGCCGTTCTTGACGCGCACCAGCATGACGACACCGACATAGTTGTCGAACCAGGAATCAACGATCAGCGCCTGCAGCGGCGCATCCGGATCGCCCTGGGGCGGCGGCACCTTGGCAATTAACGACTCGAGCACGTCTTCGACGCCGAGGCCGGTCTTGGCCGAGCAGCGGACGGCATCGGTTGCCTCAATGCCGATCACGTCCTCGATCTCGCCGATGGCATTGTCGGGGTCGGCGGAGGGCAGATCGATCTTGTTGAGCACCGGCACCACTTCGACGCCGAGGTCGAGTGCGGTGTAGCAATTGGCCACCGTTTGGGCCTCGACGCCCTGCGACGCATCGACCACCAGCAGGGCACCCTCACATGCCGACAGCGAGCGGCTGACTTCATAGCTGAAGTCGACATGGCCGGGCGTATCGATCAGGTTCAGGTTGTAGGTCTTGCCGTCGCGCGCCTTGTAGCTTAGCGCCGCGGTCTGGGCCTTGATGGTGATGCCCCGCTCGCGCTCGAGGTCCATCGAGTCAAGCACCTGCGCCTCCATCTCGCGCTCGGACAAGCCGCCGCAAATCTGGATGATCCGGTCGGCCAGCGTGGACTTACCGTGGTCGATGTGGGCAATGATAGAGAAGTTTCGAATGTGGTCCATTAACAATCTGGATACAAAAAAAGCGCTCGGGCGAGCGCCTTATTGCAAAATGTTTTCAGTCCCGCATTTTACCGGATTCGGCAGGCAAAATCCCGGCGCCCGCGGC
>CAZESK010000025.1:5656-19109 GCA_964515155.1 uncultured Bifidobacterium sp. | reverse complement strand
GTTTTCAGTCCCGCATTTTACCGGATTCGGCAGGCAAAATCCCGGCGCCCGCGGCCCGGGCGAGGAAGTCCCGAACGGCGTTTTCATTGAGGAAATAATTGCAAATTTGCTCACTCTCCTTCCCTGGCTGACAACCGACCAATACGGGCACAAGTTCGTCGTAACGTTCGACCAGTGCGGGGTCCGCATCAACGTCGATGATATCCACCCGATACCCCTCACCAATGAGGGCACGCAGCGCCTGCAACAGGTCATCGCACAGATGGCACCAGCTACGGGAATAAAGAATGAAATAGGGCATACCAGACAGCCAAGAAAAAGGGGCTGCCTGGGCAGCCCCGTTGTCAGCGCCAGCGACGCTTACTGCCCCGGACGGATGGGCACGAACTGCGACGACTCCCCGCGACGCACCAGCAGCAGCGCATTACGCTTGGGGTCGAGTTTCGCGACCAGACCGTTGAACTGGTTAGCGTCCCGGATGTCGGTGTTGTTCAGCCGGACGATCACATCACCGGGCTGCAGGCCCACGCGGCCGGCCGCTCCCTCCGCGAGCTCGACCATGACGCCGCCGTCCAGTTTGAGATCGCGCTTCTGGGCATCGGTCAGGTCAGCCACCACCAGACCGAGGGCATTCGCGGTCTGCTCCGGCTTGGCTTTCTCTTCCTTCTTCTTGGCAGCGGTCTGCTCGGTTTCCATCTCAGCAACCACGACGGAAAGATCGCGCTTCTGCCCCTTGCGCAGGACGGTCAGCGTCGACTTCGAACCCGGCTTGGTATTGCCGACCATACGCGGCAGATCACCGGATTTATCGATCACCATGCCGTTGTAAGCCGTGATGATGTCGCCTGCCTCGACGCCCGCCTTTTCCGCGGGGCTGCCCGGCTCGACCCGCGCGACGAGCGCGCCCTGGGGCCGCGGCAGGCCGAGCGACTCGGCCACATCTTTGGTCACTTCGCCGATCTGTACGCCAATGCGGCCACGGATGACGCGACCGGTCGACTTCAGCTGCTCGGAGACGCGCATGGCCTCGTCGATGGGCACGGCAAACGAGATGCCCATGTAGCCGCCGGAGCGGCTGTAGATCTGGGAGTTAATGCCAACGACCTCGCCGCGCATGTTGATCAGCGGGCCGCCGGAATTGCCGGGGTTGACCGCCACATCAGTCTGGATCAGCGGCAGGTAGTCGCCGGTATCGCGCGAGTTGGCAGAGACGATGCCTGCCGTCACCGTGTTATCGAGACCAAAGGGCGACCCGATGGCGATCACCCACTCGCCGACACGCAGCTTGCTGGAGTCGCCGATGGTCAGGCGCGGCAAGTTGTTACCGTCGATTTTCACGACGGCGACATCGGTGCGGCGGTCCGAGCCGATGATCTTGGCCTTGTACTCGCGCTTGTCGGTCAGCGTGACGAATACCTCGTCGGCACCTTCGACAACGTGGGCATTGGTCAGCACAAAACCATCAGCGGAGATGATGAAGCCGGAGCCCACGCCACGTGGTACTTGCTGGTCTTCCTGAGGCTGGCCCGGACGACGGCGCGGCTGCGGCTGGCGCGGTGCAGGCTGACCGAAGAAGCGGCGGAAGAATTCCTGCATCTCCTCGTCCTCGGAGCTGCCGCCCTGCATCTGCTTGGGTCGCTCGGTGGTGCGAATGTTGACGACGGCCGGACCGACCTTGTCAACGAGGTCGGTGAAGTCGGGCAGCGCCGCCTTGGACTGGGCGTGGGCGGGCGAGACCAGCCCGACGCTGGCCGGGGCGAACATGAATACAGCGGCAGCCATCAGGGCAGCCGGGAAATGGCGGTTCACGCGTTGTAGGATGTTCATGGCTCGTTATTTGGGGAGGGTTTCGGCAAGTTCAACCGCGTCGGCGACTTGCCTGATGGAAGCCATCGGCATTTCGCCAACAATGGTAAGCCAAAATTTCCCATGCCGCTTGCCAAGCATGTTCAGTGCGCCGAGCTGCAGTGGCGACGCACTCCGATCGGCGCGCCACGGCTCGATGAAAATTGACAAACCTGCCAGCCCGTCCGAGTAGAGTACCTGCGCCACCTCACGTCGGCCGCCGGCACTGTCCAGGGTGCGGGTCATCTCGGCGACGCGCCGGAAGCCCCCCGGCACCCAGGGCACAACCCAGCGCGAGAGATCGATCGGCCGCCCTGCCAGATTATCAACCTGCCAGCCGCGGGTGTCGCCGATGCTCGCCTTGAGGCGCGAGGCCGGCTGGCTGCCGATGGCCAGCTGCGTGAACGCAACCTGCTCGACCACCTCGCCCTTCTCGTTAACGCGCTGTGAACGCAGCAGCAGGCCGGTTGCGGTGTCGATCCAGAAGCGATAACCGAAGCGGTAAGCATCCCGGGGGTCGAGCGCGATCGCGGTTGATGCCCTTCCGGCCACGCGGTCGCCATCGAAGAAGCGGGCCGTGTAGTAGCGGGAGAGCAGCTCCCGGTCCGGCGCCAGTATCGCGGGGAAGCCCGGCAGTGCGGCACGGCTCTCGATCACCATCCGCTTCTGCACCGGCAGATAGGTGACCAGCTCGCCGCCGCGCCTGAGTGTCTCGGCAGCCTCGCCGTCAAGGTTCTCTAGCTTCTCCTGCACGGGCTTGCCGTTGCGCGCATGCGTGATGCGCGCACTGCTAACCTCATTGCCGCGCTGCCGGACGAAGACACCGGAATAATCGAGGCGCTCGGCGGCGAGCCGCGAACGCTCCAGCAAGGCGAGCGCATCGGGCGTGCCCGGTGCAGCGCATGCCATGCCGGCAAACGACAGGCATAACGACAGGACGAGCTGCCGCATGGGCTTACGGGCCGGATCGGGTGTCAAGGATTGCGGGCCGTGCCAGCGGCGCCGTCCCATACAGCCCCGGGTGCGAGCCCTGATGCATCAACAGGTAGTCGGCCGACTCGCGCCCGACCGTCGGGTTACCGGCATCTGCCAATAGCGAACCATGCGACACGGAAGCCATCGGCGCCGAGGCAGGGATGGGCAACGTACCGTCGCGGCCGTCGAGTAGCGACGGGGCGATAAAGAAGCCGAAAGCGGCTGCGGCCATGGCCGCAAGCGTGGTGGGCCAGGTGCCGATGCGCGAGACCAGCCCGCGCTTGGGCGCCAGCACCACCGGCTCGACGGCAAGGCGCTCGGCGAGACGGCGGGAGAAGCCGGGACTGACGGCAGCCGTCATCGCCTCGGTACGGAGCACGTCGCCGATCTGGTGATACACGTCCCAGGTCGCGCGCAGATCATCGGTGCCGAGTCGCTTGATCAGGCGCGCAGCCTGCGAGGCATCGAGCTCGCCGTCTGCAAGCGCCGACAACTTCTGCCTCGTTTTGTCACCACTGTCCATCATGCTCCCTGCCTTTACAGTTCAATGTTCTGATGAGTTCTTATCGGCCTGCCGTTCTTACCAGCGTTTATCGATGGCCGTATCAAGCAGCGGCCTGAGCTTTTCGGCAATCGCCTCCCGCGCCCGGAAAATCCGGCTGCGAACTGTGCCGATAGGACAGCCCATCGCTACGGCGATCTCATCGTAGCTCAAGCCCTCGATTTCCCTCAAGGTGATGGCCATCCTCAATTCATCGGGAAGCGCTTCCATCGCTACATTTACCGTCTCCGCGATCTGCTTGGTGGCCAGCATGGATTCGGGAGTATTGATGTCCCTTAGATGCTCCCCATCATCAAAAGTTTCCGCCTCTTCAGCATCTGCCTCGGTAGAGGTCGGCGCGCGCCGGCTCTGCGTCACCAGATAATTCTTTGCCGTATTGATCCCGATCCGGTACAGCCAGGTGTAGAAGGCCGAGTCGCCTCGAAACTGGGGGAGCGCCCGGTAGGCCTTGATGAAGGCTTCCTGGACAACATCCTCGGCTTCGGCCTGGTCGCGGACAAGCCGCGATACGAGCCGCATCAGCTTCCTTTGATATTTGGATACCAGGAGCTCGAACGCCTTCTTGTCACCGTGTTGGACGCGATCAACCAGCAGCTGATCAATGTCGCGTTCTGTCGTCAATCCCCAATTCCTCGTGCTCGTGCAACGCGCGGGCGGCCTGTCAACCTGTCAGGAGACAGCAGGCCATGGCTGAGTAGTTGATAAAGCGCGGGCTCCGCACAACCAGCGGGAGGCGGCTCATGCTCTGCAAGCGCGCCCGTGGCTGCGATGATGTCGTGACCCTTGTCTCGGCTTTTCTTGTCAGCGCTTCCCTAGTCGTTGACTGAGTGAAATTAAAAAAGTTCAATCAGCCGGGAGGAATTGCATCGAATGGTCTGGTCTGTGAAGAAATCTGCCTGGCGGCGATCCAACGGCAGGCAACCGACAGGGCATGGAATGCGCTGCGCTCCATGCTGTCGGGAAGAATGGTCAGGACCGTCACACGCCCCGAACCTGATTGCAAGCGAAGCACCATCAGCGATGACCAGAATGTCGAGTCCCTCAGCATTTGAACCACCTCCACGCCGCACATCGACGGATTCGTCGATGCGACCTGCGCGTCAGGGCTAGTGTCAGCTAACCGGATTTGCCCGATTCCGGTTACATCAATGCGAACCGATTTTCTTCGCAAGAGCGGGAACAAGCCGAGGGCCGACCCGGCAAGCGCGCAAGCGCCAGCGAGTGACTCATGAAAGAAGGAATCTGCCTGCAGCCACAGCAATGTCGCCGCGCCGAGTAGCACGCCGCTCATCGCCAAGACGAGCGCAGCGAGCATACGGGATGGCCGGATGATGGCGGAGACCGCGATAGACACCGCAGCAAGAGCTCAGGTGAGAAGCGTCGGCCGGATGAGCACCATCGGCCAACGCAGAGAGGATTAGCCCCGACCGAACACCAGCGTGCCGTTGGTGCCGCCAAAACCGAAGGAGTTTTTCACCGCGATATCGATCGTCATGTCACGTGCCGTGTTGGCGCAGTAATCGAGATCGCAGTTCGGATCCTGGTTGAAGATGTTGATTGTCGGCGGGGATTTCTGGTGGTGTACCGCAAGGACGGTGAAGACCGATTCGAGCCCGCCAGCGCCACCGAGCAGATGGCCTGTCATCGACTTCGTCGAGTTGACGACAATCTTGCCAGCATGATCGCCAAGTGCGCGCTTGATTGCTACCGTCTCCGCGACATCACCAAGCGGTGTCGAGGTGCCATGGGCATTGACGTAATTCACTTGGTCGGCATTGACGCCGGCATTGCGCATCGCAGAGATCATGCAGCGGCGGGCGCCGTCGCCATCTTCCAGCGGTGCGGTCATATGGTGGGCGTCGGCACTCATACCGAAGCCGAGCAGTTCGGCATAGATCTTTGCGCCGCGGGCCTTCGCATGCTCATACTCCTCGAGCACCATCACGCCGGCCCCCTCACCGAGTACGAACCCATCGCGGTCTTTGTCCCATGGGCGCGACGCAGTCGCAGGATCATCGTTGCGCGAGGATAACGCGCGTGCCGCAGCGAAACCGCCGACACCGAGTGGCGATACCGTGGATTCGGCACCGCCGGCGATCATCACATCGGCATCCCCGTACTCGATCAGACGCCCAGCCTCGCCAATGCAGTGCAGACCAGTCGTGCAGGCCGTCACAATGGCAAGGTTCGGGCCCTTGAGACCATACTTGATCGACAGGTGGCCGGAAATCATGTTGATGATCGATGCCGGCACGAAGAAGGGGCTGATGCGGCGCGGTCCGCGCTTGGTGAGTTCGGCGTGGGTTTCCTCGATCATCGGCAGGCCGCCGATACCGGAACCAACCATGACACCAATACGCTCTGCGTTCGCCTCGGTCACTTCCAGGCCGCTATCCTGCATTGCCTGCATACCTGCGGCCATGCCGTAATGGATGAACGTATCCATGTGGCGCGCTTCCTTGCCGGGAATGTAGTCCTCGACATTGAAGCCTTTCACTTCTCCGGCGAAGGTCGTCGAGAAGGCGCTGGCGTCGAATTTGGTGATGGTGGCGATGCCGGACTGGCCAGCGATCAGCGCGTCCCACGCGCTGGTGACCGAGTTGCCTACCGGCGAGATGCATCCCAGGCCGGTGATGACGACACGGCGTCGGTTAGGGCGAGTCAAACGATACTCCTGGAATGACTGGTTCAACGAAGCCTTGATCAGGCCTTGACGTTCGCTCTCGCGTAGTCGATTGCTTGCTGGACAGTGGTGATTTTCTCTGCCTGCTCGTCAGGAATTTCCATTTCGAATTCGTCTTCGAGTGCCATCACGAGTTCGACCGTGTCGAGCGAATCGGCACCAAGGTCATCGACGAACGACGATTCGTTCTTGATGTCGGCTTCGGCAACACCGAGCTGCTCGGCGACGATTTTCTTAACGCGTGATTCGATGTCAGACATCTTGGTCCTCCAGGGGGTGGTTATACGTAAAGTGCGCGCATTTTAGCAGGTTTGCGCGCTGAAATTTAAGATTTGTCTTCCGCATTTGCTAACGAAAGGCCGCATGGTGCAATGCATTTTTGGGAGGGGAAAGTGCTCGCGGCAGAGGCTCAACCGCCACTCATGTACATGCCGCCGTTGACATGCAAGGTTGTGCCGGTGACGTAGCCTGCTTCTGCCGAAGCGAGGAACGCCACGGCGGCCGCCACATCCTCGGGCATGCCGAAACGCCCTGCGGGAATTTGCTGGAGCAAGGCCGCCACTTGCTGCTCGCTGAGCGCCTTGGTCATGTCGGTATCGATGAAACCCGGCGCCACACAATTGACGGTGATATTTCGGCTGCCAATTTCTCGCGCCAGCGCGCGGCTCATGCCGGCAACACCCGCCTTGGCTGCGGCGTAGTTCATCTGACCAGGGTTGCCGGCGGAGCCAACCACCGAAGTAATGTTGATGATACGGCCGTACTTGGCCTTCATCATGCCGCGCAGCACAGCGCGGCAGAGGCGACCGACCGCTGTGAGGTTGGTCGCGATTACCGAATCCCACTCGTCATCTTTCATCCGCATCGCGAGCTGGTCTTGGGTGATGCCGGCGTTATTGACGAGAATCGAGAGGCCGCCGAATTCTTTCGCGATGCCATCGATTACCGCACCCGACCCGGCGGCGTCGTTTACGTCGAGTACCACCCCGCGACCGGCGTCAGGACGCAGCGCGTGCAGATACTCGGTGATCGCGGCCGCACCTACATCGGAAGTTGCAGTGCCGATCACGGTCGCACCGCGGCTGGCCAGCTCGACAGCGATTGCCTTGCCGATGCCGCGTGACGCACCAGTAACCAGAGCGACCTGCTTCTCGAGTGAAGCGCTGCGTATAGTCATTTCGTTGCCTCCAGCATGGCGTCAAGTGACGCCTGGTCGGTGATGGCGTCGGCCACCAGGTTGCCATCGATGCGCTTGACGAGGCCCGTGAGCACCTTACCCGGGCCGCACTCGACCACTCGGGTGATGCCGGAAGCCGCCATCGTCTGTACCGTCTCGACCCAGCGTACCGGGCTGGCGGCCTGGCGCACCAGCGCCTCCTTGATAACGGCCGGATCGTTGGCAATGGCCACATCGACGTTGTTGATCACCGGGATGGCCGGCTGCAGGAAAGTCAGCTGGGCGAGATATTCGCGCAGCCGATCCGACGCCGGCCTGAGCAGGGATGAATGGAAAGGCGCGGAAACTGGCAATGGCAACGCGCGCTTGGCTCCCTTGGCCTTGGCCGCTTCACAAGCGCGCTCGATGGCCGCCTTGTGGCCGGCGATCACGACTTGCGCGGGCGCATTGAAATTCACGGGCTCGACAATCTCACCCTGCGCGGCTTCGGCGCAGACGGAACGCACGTCATCATCCGACAGTCCGAGAATGGCCGCCATGCCGCCCTGCCCCACAGGTACCGCTTCCTGCATGGCCCGCGCGCGGAACCGCACCAGCGGCACGGCATCCTTGAAGTCGATGACACCGGCTGCAACCAGCGCCGAGTATTCGCCGAGGCTGTGGCCCGCGACCAGCGACGGCAGCGTGCCGCCGGCGGCAACCCACGCCCGGTAAAACGCCACGGCCGATGCCAGCATCACTGGCTGTGTGTTGGTGGTCAGGTCGAGGTCTTCCTTCGGGCCTTCGGCAATCAGCTTGCCAAGATCAAGATCGAGGGCATCGGAGGCCTCGGCAATGGTATCGGCCACGACAGGATTACCGGCAAAACCATTGAGCATGCCGATCGCCTGTGAACCCTGTCCGGGAAATACGAATGCGAGTTGGGTCATGGTGTATCTGCGTGTTGTGTTGTTCAGATGCGGGCCAGCACGGCACCCCAGGTGAATCCGCCACCGACGCCTTCCATCATCACGTTCTGGCCTGGCTTGATGCGGCCATCACGCATCGCGACATCGAGTGCAAGCGGGATCGAGGCAGCCGATGTATTGCCGTGCTGGTCGACCGTGACGACCATCTTCTCCATCGGCAGGCCGAGCTTCTTGGCCGTGCCCTGCATGATGCGGATGTTGGCCTGGTGAGGAATCAGCCAGTCGATTTGGGATGCCTGCATACCGGCGGCATCCAGCGTCTCGTGCGCGACCTGCTCAAGCACCGACACCGCCAGCTTGAATACTGCCTGGCCATCCATGGTCAGGAAGGCACTGCCCGACACCGCGCCGGCATTGACATGGCCGGGTACGCACAGGATGTCGGTGTGACGACCATCCGCATGCAGACGTGTCGCAAGGATACCCGGCTGATCGGACGCTTCAAGTACCACGGCGCCGGCACCATCACCGAATAGCACACAGGTGGTACGGTCGTTGAAATCAAGAATGCGGGAGAACACCTCGGCGCCGATGACCAGCACGCGCTTGTGCATGCCCGACTTGATGAAGCTGTCGGCCACCGACATCGCATACACGAAGCCGCTGCAGACAGCCTGCACATCGAGCGCTGCGCAGTGATGGGTAATGCCGAGCTTGCGCTGCACGACGCAGGCGGTACTCGGAAAACCGCCCAAAAAATCGGGCGTCGAGGTCGCGAGAATGATGAGGTCGATGTCGTCCGGCGACAGGCCGGCCATGTGCAGTGCGTTTTGCGCGGCGGTTACGGCGAGGTCACTGGAGAGTACGTCATCGTCGGCGAAATGGCGCGCGGAGATACCGCTGCGGGAAACGATCCACTCGTCCGAGGTCTCCAGACCCTTTGCTGCCAGCGTGGCGGCCAGCTCATGGTTGGGCACACGGCGCGGCGGCAGGCAGCTGCCCGTGCCGGCGATACGGGAAAAGGTACTCATGCGGTCTTTGGTTCGTTGATCTCGTGAGCCGCCGTTGCTTGCGGCATGAGCTCGGCGATCGACGTCTCGATGCGCGAAAGCACATCATGACGGGCGGCTTCATACGCGCGGCGGATCGCCCATTCGAAGCCATAGGCATTTTCGCCACCGTGGCTCTTGAAGACCAGTCCGCGCAAGCCCAGCAGGCTCGCGCCATTGTAGCGGGAGGGATTAAGCCGCTGAGAAATACGCTTGAGGGCACGGCTGGCGATCAGTGCACCGAGCATATTCAACCACCCCTTCCTGAGCTCGCTGGTCAGCACGCCCTTGATGAGACGGCCCAGACCCTCTGCGGCCTTGAGCGTGACATTACCGACAAAGCCGTCGCAGACGACGATATCGGTCGTGCCCTCGAAAATATCATTGCCCTCGACGTTGCCGTAGAAGTTGATCAGCCCTCTCGCGTGGTCGGCGCGCAGCAGCACGGCAGTCTGCTTGACGAGCTCGTTGCCCTTGATGTCTTCTTCACCGACATTGAGCAGACCAACGGTCGGCCGTGGATGGCCCTCGACGGCGGCGACCAATGCCGAACCCATCAGCGCAAACTGGTGCAGGTGCGAGGGCTCGCAGTCGACGTTGGCGCCCAGGTCGAGCACGTAGGTCGGGCCGTCCTTTTGGTTCGGGAGAATGGTGCAGATCGCAGGCCGGTCGACGCCGGCCAGCGTCTTGAGGAGATAACGGGAGACCGCCATCAGCGCGCCCGTGTTGCCGGCCGAAACGCAGGCTTGCGCAGAACCGTCCTTGACGAGGCTGATCGCAACCCGCATCGACGAGTCCTTTTTGCGCCTGAGTGCGACCTCAAGCGGGTCGTCCATCTCGACAACCTCAGTTGCGTTCACTACCTCAAGGCGTGGATGACCCGCGGCACCGTGCCGAGCCAACTCGGCACGCACTGCTGCTTCGCGTCCGACGAGTAACAGCGTGACACCCGGCTCACGATTAGCGAAAGAGACGGCCGCAGGAACTGTGACCGACGGGCCGTGGTCGCCACCCATGCAGTCGATGGAAATCCGTACAGTCATGATCGGCGGGCGCTCGCGCCCGAAACGAAGGGGAGTCGACAGACCATGACACTATGACAGTGTTTGCGCATACAAAAACGGCGCAAGCGGTCTGGGACCCTTGGCGCCGGTTTGCAGGAATGCTGTGCTGACGTTGGGAACGACTTACTCGTCGTTCTTGGTCTTGAGGACCTTGCGGCCGCGGTAGAAGCCGTTCGGGCTGATATGGTGGCGCAGGTGCGTCTCGCCCGTGGTCGGCTCGATGGCGGTCGCCGGCGGGGTCAGGAAATCGTGCGCACGATGCATACCGCGCTTCGACGGGGTCTTTTTGTTCTGTTGAACAGCCATGACTTGCTCCTAATTCGGTGAATCCAAAATTTTAACACAAGGGAAGGCTCTTCCATCAACCCCCCGACAGCCGGCACGTGAATTACCAAAAAAGCTACGGCAGGCGCATGAACCGCTTCCTGCTTCAGGCCTTGCGCCGCCTCAAGACTTGAGCTTCCTCAGCACTGCAAACGGCGACTCCGGCTTGTCAATATCAACCTTCGGCGCGTCGTCCGGACAGACCTCATGCCTCGGTGAGAGCGGTAGCGACAGCAGGGCCTCATCCTCTACCAGCTGCGACAGGTCGAGTGCAGTCGAGCCGGCGATGACGTCGAGACTGTCGTCGTCCAGTCGCCGCTCGAGCTCGTCGGCCTCGGCCTCGTCGCGTGCGAGCACGAGCGTGGTCTCCGACGCGATCCGATGAACGAAAGGCAAGAGACAGCGCTGGCAGACCAGCGTGACCTCACCATCGACCGACATCGTTAGCTGTGGCTGCCCTTGCGGGTGCCGTCCGCCCTCAAAGTGCCAGCGGATCTCGCCCCGGGCGTCAGCGAGCTCACCCGACAGCCGACTGAAGCTTGTGACGGGCGTCGTGCCCGATGCCCGTTCGCCAAGGCGGCAAAACTCGAAACTGTCGACGGTCTGGGCTGTCATGGCGGCTCCGGAAAACCCGTTATCATAACAGGGCTTATTCTACTGTCCCAGCCCGCGCCACCGTTCCAGCCCGCATGTCTTCGACTCCCCTGCCCCGACTGATTCTTGCCTCCGGCTCTGCCTACCGCAAGGAGCTGCTCGGCCGCCTGCGGCTGCCGTTCGAGGCGACATCTCCGGATATCGACGAATCCGCGCTGCCGGGCGAAGCCCCGTCGGATACGGCCTTGCGACTGGCAGTGGCCAAGGCGGAAGCCGTGGCGAGTAGCGCAGGCGCGGCGCTGATTATCGGCTCCGACCAGGTGGCCACGCTGGATGGGGCCCACATCGGCAAGCCCGGCAGCCACGAAGCCGCGCTGACCCAGCTGCGCATGATGCGGGGACGCGAGGTGCTCTTTCATACCGCCCTCTGCCTGCTCGACAGCCGGAACGATGCCCCGCGCCGTCTCCAGCGCAAGAACGTGCTGACGCGGGCCCGCTTCCGGAATTTGCCTGACGCCGAGCTGGATGCCTATCTGCGCATCGAGCAGCCCTACGACTGCGCCGGCAGCGCGAAAAACGAGGCGCTGGGCATCGCCCTCCTCGAGCACATACAGAGCGACGACCCGACCGCGCTGACGGGCCTGCCACTGATTGCACTGGTCTCCATGCTGCGTCGTGCCGGCATGCCCTTCTTTACCGAGTAAGCCTATGGCCGGCACCTTATACCTGATACCAAATTCGTTGGGGCCCGGCGAACTACCCCACGTGATACCTGAGCCGGTGCGCGCAAGCACGGCCAGACTGGATTGCTTCGTCGCAGAGAACGCGAAAACCGCCCGTGCCTTTCTCAAGGCCGTCGCTGTCACGCATCCGCTGCGGACCGTACTACAGGAAATCGAGATACGTGAGCTCAACGTCAACACGCCCGCCACGCATCTGCCCGCCCTGCTGGAACCATTACTTGGCGACCGGGATGTCGGGTTGCTGTCGGAGGCCGGCGTGCCGGCTGTCGCCGATCCGGGCGCTGACCTGGTACGGCTTGCACACCAGCGAGGCGTTGTGGTCCGGCCGCTGGTGGGCCCCTCCTCACTGCTGCTGGCGTTGATGGCCAGCGGACTGAACGGACAGAGCTTCGCGTTTCACGGCTACCTGCCGACCGACGCCACCGATCGCGCCGCCCGCATCCGACAACTCGAGCAGCGCTCGCGGCAAGAAAAACAGACGCAGATACTGATCGAGACACCCTACCGCAATGACGCCATGCTGGAGGCACTGCTCACGCACTGCGCGCCCGGCACGCTGGTCTGCGTGGCGACCGATCTCACGCTACCCTCGGAGTCCGTGCGTACCATGAGCGTGCAGGGATGGAAGAAGGAGACCGCGGCGGGAGGTGCTCCGGAGATCAGGAAGCGGCCGACGGTGTTTCTGTTTCTTGCTTGAACCGCCGCCGGTAGCGGGTATGGCCTTTGGCTCTACCCGCCATGCCTTCATCGTGGCTTCAACCACTCCACTGCCATCGTCTTGGCAACCCCTTCTCCGACAGCCGCACCGAATTTCTTCAGTACGCGGTCCGACAACCCCTCGCGCACAGTGTAATCGATCACATCTTCGGCCTTGAGTACATCGCGCGCAACGCTGTCGACTGTACCCAGGCCATCGGCGAGGCCCAGGCTGATCGCGCGGCTGCCAGTCCAGAACAAGCCGGAGAAGATTTCGGGCGACTTGGCGAGCCGGTCGCCACGACCGGCCTTGACGGCCGCGATGAACTGCTGATGAATCTCGTCGAGCATGGACTGGGTGAACGCCCGGTGCTTCGGGTCCTGGGGACGGAACGGATCCATCATGGCCTTGTTCTCGCCGGCCGTCATGAGGCGGCGCTCGACACCCAGCTTGTTCATCAGGCCGCTGAAACCGAAACTGCTCATCAGCACGCCGATCGAGCCGACGATACTGCCGCGGCTGACATAGATCTGGTCAGCAGCAGCGGCAATGTAGTAGCAACCGGAGGCGCACATGTCTTCGACAACTGCATACACGGGCTTGTTTGGATGCAGGTTGCGCAGCCGCATGATCTCGTCATTGACGATTGCCGACTGGACCGGACTACCGCCCGGGCTGTTCATACGCAAGATCACGCCCACCGACCCCTGGTCATCAAATGCCTCCTGCAAGGCCGGGATGATGGTATCCACGGACGCTGAACTGCTGTCGGAATCAATCTGACCGGTGATCTCGACCAGCGCCGTGTGCCGGATGCTGGCGGGCTTGCTGC
>CAZESK010000025.1:0-5556 GCA_964515155.1 uncultured Bifidobacterium sp. | reverse complement strand
CGCCAACGTCGGCTCGCGCGCTGCTCGTCAAGCAGTCGCTGAGCGATTCTCTCCAGCGCCGCATACGGCGTGTCACGCTGTGGTTCGCGCAGTGGTTCGCTCGGGGCCGACGAGGACGGGTCGGGCGAAGCATCGCCAGGGATCGTGTTGTTCGGATTATCCATAGGGTCGATCGTTATCGCCTCTGCGCTTTACTTGGTTGCCGTTCATGCCATAGCCGGTCGTATCAGATCGTCCGGTTGCCAGTACACTTTGCCGTCCTGCTCGACTACCCGGATCTTGTGCAGGCGCCCGCCGTGGCAAGGGCCGCCGGCGCAGCGTCCGGTATCGGGTTCGTACAGCGCGCCATGCGTGGCGCACATCAGGTACAACCCGCTGGATTCAAAGAACTCACCCGGGGTCCAGTCCAGCTCCATCGGCACATGGGCGCAGCGGTTCAAGTAAGCATGTGCCTCGTTACCGTAGCGGATGGCAAAAGCCGTACGGTCTTCGCCGCTGGCGGTGACGGAAAAACGTATGCCCTTGCCGCCATCGATCAACTCGGCCGAATCGCAAAGAAAAAGCGGCTCTTCCATATCGCTGGTCTCAAGCATGCTCGACCAGCCACGAATGTAGCTCGGCAATCGATTCGGCGCCGAACAGGGGCTCGTGCGCTGCCAGTTCATGCGCAGGATGCGCACCATAGTGGACGCTAACGGCCAGTGCGCCGGCATTGCGCGCCATCTGCAGGTCATGCGTGGTGTCGCCAATCATCAGGGTCCGCTTCATGTCCTGGCCGAGCTCTCGGGTCAGTTCCTGCAGCATGGCCGGGTGCGGCTTGGAAAAGGTCTCATCGGCACAGCGCGTTGCGTCGAACAGCGAGGTGACGCCAGCGGTGGCTAGCGCGCGGTTTAGCCCGACCCGGCTCTTGCCCGTGGCCACCGCAAGGAAATAGCTCTGCGATGCCAGATCGAGCAGCATGTCGCGCGCCCCATCGAACAGTGTCAGTGCGTGGTCCTGCGCGAGGTAATGATAGCGATAGCGCTCGACCATTTTCGGGTAGTGGCGCGAGTCGAGATCCGGCATCGCCGCCTGCATTGCGTCTTGCAGTCCCAGCCCGATGACATAGGAAGCGGATTTCTTGTCGGGCACAGGAAGACCGAGATCACGCGCGGCGGCCTGCATGCTCGAGATAATGGCCGACGTGCTGTCCATGAGGGTGCCGTCCCAGTCGAACACGATCAGGTCAAATTGCTTGCGTGGCATGTTGGGGTGTCCAGGAGTCTGCACTCGTTAGGGTGTATGGGCGACAGGCAAGGCATCGAGGAAGCGCTGGCAGTCAGCTGGCAGTGCCGCGTGCACAGTCACGGTCTCGCCACTGACCGGATGCATGAAACTCAGCCGGTAAGCGTGCAGAAACATCCGCTTGAGCGAGGCGCGGCTACCGTCTGCTTTTTGCAGTTCGCGGTTGAGCGCAAAGTCGCCGTATTTGTCGTCGCCGACGATCGCAAAACCGGACGAAGCCAGGTGCACACGAATCTGGTGCGTACGGCCGGTCTTCAGCTCGGCCTCCAGCAAAACGAAATCACCGTATTTTCGCAATAAATTGAAGACTGTGTGCGACGGCAAACCGTCCGACTGTACCCGCACCCGCCGCTCACCGTCAGCCGCCGTGTATTTGAAGAGTGGCAGCTTGACGTGCTGCCGCCGGTTTTGCCATTCGCCACGCACCAGCGTGAGGTAACGCTTGTCGAGCTGGCCCTCCCGGATCTGCTCATGCAAGTGGGTTAGCGCGCTGCGCTTCTTGGCAAGCACCAGCACGCCCGAGGTGTCGCGATCGAGCCGGTGCACCAGTTCGAGGAACTTCGCCGCCGGCCGCGCGGCGCGCAGCTGCTCGATCACGCCGTAGCTGACACCGGAACCGCCGTGTACGGCCACCCCAGCCGGCTTGTCGATGATAAGCAAGGCGTCGTCCTCCAGCAGAATCCGGAACTCTGCCGCTGGCGCGCGGTTCTCGTCGCGCTCGGCCAGCCGCATCGGCGGGACCCGCACGGCATCACCCGATTGCAGCCGGTAGGTCTGGGCGACGCGCCCCTTGTTGACGCGCACCTGCCCTGAGCGCAGTACCTGATAGACGTGGCTTTTCGGGACACCCTTGCAGATGCGTAGCAAAAAGTTATCGATGCGCTGGCCTGCTTCCTCCGGGCCGATACTGATCATTCGGACCTCGGACCGGCCCGGGTTCGCGGTGCCGTCGGCGCGAGAAGGCGATCCGGTATCGGAAAATCTCGCTAAGTCCTTCATTTTGAATATATAATCGACCGGCGGAAAAGATCCGCCATGTGTGCTAGAAGAAAAAGAGCATTCTACACAGGGGCGTCTCCACCGGCCTCGCATTCAATTGCAAATTCGATGGAATAGCTGTGCATGCATCACCCTCCTGTTGTCAGGGTCGCACCGAAGTTGCGATCGGTCCGTGCAGCAGGGTGTTGGAACCGAGTACCTGGATTTCAAGGATTAGTCTGGCCAGCCCACCGCCACAGGTCGGGCTGGCCGGCAAAAGATGACGCCATTCAGTTTGCCGCTCACGCTTGACACCACTATCACCGACGATATGGTTTACGCCTGCCCCGCCCCGACCTCCCTGCAGACGCACGTGTTGCGCCTCATGGCCCGAGCGCGTGGTTTCGGCCTAGCTGCAGCCCGCTGAACGCTTCATCCGCGCCCTGCGAAACCCGCGCACCAACCTGCGCAGGTTCCGCTTCATGGCAACTTCCCCTCCAGTCTCCGCCTCCTCGCATGCATCCTTAAGTCTGCCGCGCACATTTTCCAGCGCGGCATGAAGGCCCCTCCGGGCCGCGGAGTGTGACATGAAACGCATGCTGTTCAACGCCACGCAGCAGGAAGAACTGCGCGTAGCCATCGTCGACGGCCAGAAGCTGATCGACATCGACATCGAGACCGCCGGTCGCGAGCAACGCAAATCCAACATTTATAAAGGCGTCATCACCCGAATAGAGCCGTCGCTGGAAGCCTGCTTCGTCAATTACGGCGAGGAACGCCATGGCTTCCTGCCGTTCAAGGAAGTGGCCCGCAGTTATTTCCGGGAAGGCGTTGACGTTCGCAACGCCAGCATCCGCGAAGCCCTGCGCGAAGGCCAGGAAATCATGGTGCAGGTGGAGAAAGAAGAGCGCGGCAACAAGGGAGCGGCGCTGACCTCATTCATCTCGCTGGCCGGCCGCTACCTGGTGCTCATGCCGAACAACCCGCGCGGCGGCGGCGTTTCACGTCGCGTCGAGGGCGAGGACCGCCAGGAACTACGGGAAACCATGGACCAGCTGGACCTGCCGCAAGGCATGTCCGTCATTGCCCGCACCGCCGGCATCGGCCGGACCGTGGAAGAGTTGCAATGGGACCTGAACTACCTGATGCAATTGTGGGGGGCAATCGATGGCGCCTCCAGGTCGGCTCCCGGTGCTTTCCTGATTTACCAGGAATCGTCGCTGGTGATACGCGCGATCCGCGATTATTTCCAGCCTGATATCGGCGAAATCCTGATCGACACCGACGACATCCACGAGCAGGCTCAGCAGTTCATGAGCCACGTGATGCCGGATATGGTGCATCGCGTGAAGCGCTACCGCGACGACGTACCGCTGTTCTCGCGTTTCCAGATCGAACACCAGATCGAGACCGCCTACTCCCGTACCGTGCCGCTGCCCTCGGGCGGCGCGATCGTGATCGATCATACCGAAGCACTGGTGTCTATCGACGTCAACTCGGCACGCGCAACCCGCGGCTCGGATATCGAGACCACCGCCTTCAATACCAACCTCGAAGCGGCCGATGAAGTGGCCCGCCAGTTGCGCCTGCGCGACCTCGGCGGCCTGATCGTCATCGACTTCATCGACATGGAGAATGCGAAGAACCAGCGCGAGATCGAGACCCGCCTGAAGGATGCCCTGCACTACGATCGTGCCCGGGTGCAGATGGGCAAGATCTCCCGCTTCGGCCTGATGGAGCTCTCGCGCCAGCGCCTGCGTCCATCGCTGTCCGAGGGAAGTCACGTGACCTGCCCGCGCTGTAATGGTACCGGCCACATCCGCGACACCGAGTCGTCCGCGCTGCAGGTATTGCGCATCGTCCAGGAAGAGGCGATGAAGGAAAACTCGGCCGCGATCCATGTACAGGCGCCGGTCGATGTTGCCGCCTTCCTGCTCAACGAGAAACGCGGCGAGATTCTCAAGATCGAGACACGCCATCGCGTGTCCGTGATTCTGATCCCGAACAAGCATCTCGAGACGCCGCATTACAAGCTCGAGCGCATCAAGCATGACGATCCGCGCCTCGACGACCTGCAAGCCAGCTACAAGATGGCCGAGGAAGTCGATACCGACATCGGTTACAGCAAGCGCAAGGCTGAAGAGGCACGCCCGCGTCAGGAAGCTGTGGTCAAGAGCGTCACACCAGACCAGCCGGCACCAATCGTCGAGCGCAAGCCGGTCGAGGCCGCACCGGTAGCGGCTGATGAAACCGCCGCCGAGGGCTTCCTCTCGCGTCTGTTCGGCTTGTTCCGCAAGAAGTCCGCTGCCCCGGCTGTACCGGACGTAGCCGCCAAGTCCGCTCCCCGCGAGCGCAATGGCGAACGTGGCGGCCGTAATCGCCGCAGCCGTGGCGGTCGCGGACGCGATAAGGAAGAGCGCGTTGCCGGTGCAGAGGCGAAGTCTGCCAAGGAAGCGCCGAGAGATTCCGCACCGAAGGAGGCGAAGGAACCCCGCCAGCCACGACAGCCGCGCGAGGGGCGCGAGAACCGTGAGCCGCGCGAGAATCGCGAGCCGCGTGAGCCACGCGAAGCACGGGAAGGCGGCGAGCCGCGCCGCGAACGTACCCCCCGCCCGCCGCGCGAGGACCGCAAACCTGGCGAAGAAGTCGTGTTACCACAGGCCGAACTGCCGCTCAATGCCGAGGCCGCCGTCACGGAACCGATTGAGCCCCAGATCGAGGGCGAAGCCCCGGAGGGTGGTGAGGAGCAGCCGCGCCGGCGCCGTCGTCGTGGTGGTCGCAACCGTAATCGTCGTGACCGCGAGACCGCAGGTGAAGCAGGCATGAATGACGACGTTGACGCTGGCGAAGAAGGCGCGGAAATGATTCAAGCCGAGGCCTCCGCGCAAATCGATATCGCGACGCCGCACGAGTCGCATGACAGACACGCACAACCCGCCGTAGCACACGCTGCAATGGCTGAACCTGTCACTGCGGCTACGCCGGTCGAAGTACCTGCGCAAGCCGACGTTGTGGTTGCCATCGCTGCGACCGCAGCGCCGGTTGCTGATGTAGCTCCGGTCGCTGATGTGACCCCGGCCCCCGCAGTCGTGCATGTCGAGCCGGCACCGCCCGTGATCGTGGAGCAGCCCGCTGCTCCTCCAACACCGGTTCCTGCCATACCCGCTCCGGCAGCAGCCAGTGTCGATATCGACGCCATGCTGCGCGCCGCTGGGCTCCAGATGGCCTCGACCGATCCGGAGCGCCTGCGCGCCGTGCAAACGGAACAGGCCGCTATCGCGCCTCCACCGCGTG
>CAZESK010000024.1:26912-31410 GCA_964515155.1 uncultured Bifidobacterium sp. | reverse complement strand
TTGCAGCTTCACATCGCCGCGCAGCTTGGTCACGTCGCGGATCGAGGCGACGATGGCAGCGACTTCCGTCTCGGCAGCGGCGAGGTCAGCCACTTCACAGTGCAGGGTCATCTGATCATTGGCCATCTCGCCTGAGACGACGAGGCGGGCCTTCCTGACCAGGGGATGGCGACGCACGATATCGGCCACCTGGGAAGGATGCACGAACATGGCGCGCACCTTGGTCGTCTGGTCTGCGCGACCCATCCAGCCCTTGATGCGGGTATTCGTGCGGCCACACGGCGACACGCCCGGCAGCACCGCCGACATATCACCGGTCGCAAAGCGGACCAACGGATAATCCGGATTGAACGAGGTAATCACGATCTCGCCGACTTCTCCCTCGTCCACCGGATCGCCGGTGCCCGGGCGCACGATCTCCAGCAGCAGTGTTTCATCGAGCAGCATGCCGGGGTTGACCTTGCCGTCGCTCAGCGTCTCATAAGCGATATTGCCGATATCGGCCGAACCATAGGTCTGCAGCACGAAGCGCACGCCGTGGTCGTTGAGCCACTGCCGTAACGATGGCGGCAGCGCTTCGGCCCCGACCAGCGCCATCTGGAGCGAGGAGATGTCCTCGCCCATTTCCTGCGCTTTCTCGATGATGATTTTCAGGAACGAGGGCGTGCCGGCGTACACCTTCGGCCTGAGCAGCGTCATCGCCTGTACCTGCATCTCGGTCTGGCCGATACCAGCCGGGATCACCGGGCAACCGAGCTGTGCCGCGCCGCCTTCCACCATCAGGCCGGCCGGCGTGAAGTGATACGCGAAGCAATTCTGGATCAGGTCACCCGCGCGCACGCCCAGGGCATGCAGTGGCCGCGCATAGCGCCACCAGTCAGCGCCGCGTCCTTCGGGATCGAAGATCGGACCCGGTGACATGAAGACTCGCGACAGCTTGCCTGTCGGTGTCGTGTTCAGTCCGCCGAAAGGCAGGGCAGATTGCTGCCTTTCTTTAAGCGCCGACTTGCGGGTGACGGGCAGCTGGGCGAGCGCAGCCCGATTCGTGATGTCCTGCGGCGTGACATCCGCCAGGATACTCGCCCAGCCACTGGCTTGTTTTGCGCGGGTAATCAGCGCCGGCAGCGCAGACAGCAAGTCTTTCTCGCGTGCGGACGGGTCGCGCGATTCGAGGGCGTCGTACAGGTCAGTCATCATGTCTCCGAAATCAGGAGGGCCTCAAGGCAGCGTGCTGGCACGGTCTGCCGCAGCCTGCCACATCACCCTTAAGCCAGCCAGCGCTTGCGGCGGCGATAGAACTTCATATCGCGGAAGCTCTTGCGACCCGCGCCGGACATGCCGAGATAGAACTCCTTCACGTCCTCGTTCGACGCGAGATCGGACGCCGCACCTTCCATCACCACGCGTCCGTTCTCAAGGATGTAGCCAAAATCTGCATAGCGCAGCGCGATGGTCGTATTCTGCTCGGCCAGCAGGAAGGACACTTGCTCGCGCTGGTTCAGGTCCTGCACGATGCCGAAGATCTCCTCGACGATCTGCGGCGCCAGTCCCATCGAGGGCTCGTCGAGCAGGATCATCGAGGGTTTGGCCATCAGCGCACGGCCGATCGCGCACATCTGCTGCTCACCACCCGAGGTATAGCCGGCCTGCGAGCTGCGACGCTGCTTGAGCCGCGGGAAGTAGTGATAAACCCGCTCCAGCTCGCTTTTCAGCTCGCTGCGGCTGATCTTGCGTGTGTAGGCGCCAGTGAGCAGATTTTCCTCGATCGTCAGATGACCGAAGCAGTGCCGGCCTTCCATCACCTGCGATAACCCGCGCTTGACCAGCTCGTTCGGCGTCAATTGATCAATGCGCTCGCCATCGAACTCAATGCTGCCCTTGGTCACGTCGCCGCGCTCACCGCGCAGCAGCGTCGAGATCGATTTCAGCGTGGTCGACTTGCCGGCGCCGTTGGCGCCCATCAGCGCGACGATTTTTCCGCGCGGGACAGACAGCGACACGCCCTTGAGGACGAGGATCACGTGGTCGTAAATGACCTCGATATTGTTGACGGTGAGGATCGCGGGGGTCATTTCATGCACGCCGGCGTGATGCCTTTTTCTTTCGCATACGCCGCCGAGGATTCCTCCAGCAGCTTGCGCACCAGCGCCTTGTCGCCCGTGATCCAGGTCTTTGACAGGGCGACCCATTTCTTGCCATCCCACTGCACGACCTTCACCGCGCCCGAGCCTTCATGATCGTCGCACGAGGTCTTCACTGGCGGGAACATATCCTCGACACCAAGCGCCTTCTGTCGTGCGCGGTCGATGTTCAGGTTCTCGAGACCCCAGCGCATCTGTTCACCATTGATCACCTTGCCCTTGCCGAACTTGTCCTGCGCTGTGCGCATCGCCTCGACCATCATCACCGCAGCAGCAATACCGCGCGTGTACATCACGTTACCGACGCGGTCGATTTCCTTCAGGTTACCCTTGCCAGCCTTGTAGAGCGAGGTGCGGATCTCGTCGAGCAGCGGAAACTCGCCCGGCGTAGTGAAGCTGATGGTCGAGAACCCCTTGGCCGCATCACCGGCCGGCTCAGTGTCTTCCTCCGAACCTGCCCACCACACGCCGAGGATCTTGTCACGCGGGAACCCGTTGCGTTGCGCGGTCTTCAGGCCCACCGCACTCATGACGCCGAAAGTCCACATGATTACGTAGTCCGGCTTGGCCTGCCGGATCTGCAGCCATTGCGACTGTTGCTCGTTGCCCGGCGGCGTGATCGGTATCTTGACCAGCTCGAAGCCCCACTTGGCGGCTTCTGCTTCCAGCACCGGCAGCGGCTCCTTGCCGTAAGCTGAGTCATGATAGAGGTGAACGATTTTCTTGCCCTTGAGCTTGTCCATGCCGCCCGAGCGCTCACCCAGGTACACCACCATCGCGGCCGCCTGGTTCCAGTAGGTCGTGATCAGCGGGAACACATACGGGAAGACCTTGCCATTGGCGGCATCCGAGCGGCCATAGCCGAGCGTGGTCATGGGAATCTTGTCCTTGCCGACGCGGTCGAGGATGCCGTAGGCGATACCGGTCGACAGTGGCTCGACTACCGCCGCGCCGCCGCGCTTGCCCTTGAGCCGCTCGTAGCATTCGACGCCGCGTGACGGGTTGTATTCGGTCTCGCACTCTTCCCAGGTGAGCTTGACGCCATTAATGCCGCCTTTCATGTTCACCAGGTTCATGTAGTCGATCATGCCACCGAAGAAAGACGTGCCATTGGACCCATACGGACCAACGCGATAGGACAGCAGCGGCACATACTGTTCCTGGGCCCAGGCGAAGCTGCCGGCGGTCAGCAGCGCGGCCCCGACCAGCAGCGATTTGATGAGTTTCATGTCATGCCTCCTTGGTGTTATTCGATATCCATGCTTAGTGCGGGAAAGGCCACAGCCGCAATTTTTCTTTGGCGATCTGCCACAGTCGCGCCAGTCCGTGCGGCTCAACGATCAGGAAGAAAATAATCAGCGCGCCAAACACCATCAGCTCAAGGTTCGACGCGACCGCGGTGGAGATCTGCAGCACGTGGGCGAGGTTGTTCAGCACGATGGGCAGCAGCACGATGAACGCTGCGCCGAGGAAGGAGCCAAGCACCGAGCCCAGGCCACCGATGATCACCATGAACAGAATGCGGAACGAGAGATCCAGGCTATAAGCCTCCGGCTCGACCGTGCCGAGGTAGGCGTAGGCATACAGCGCGCCGGCCACCCCGCAGTAAAAGGAGCTGACCGCGAACGCCAGCAGTTTGGTCCGCATCAGGCGGATGCCGATCACTTCGGCCGCCACATCCATGTCGCGTACCGCCATCCAGCAGCGGCCGATGTTGGAGCGCACAAGGTTTTTCGCCGCCAGGGCCAGCACGCAGACAATCCCCAGCACCAGCAGGTATTTCTGCACCGGCGATTCGAACACGTGCCCGAGAATCTCGATCTGCTGCGCCGTGATCACGCCCGACGAGCTGTAGTTCGTGAACCACTGCACCTTGGTCAGTGCCCATACCACGAAGAACTGCGTGGCCAGCGTCGAGGCGGCAAGATAAAAGCCGCGCACGCGCAGGGACGGCAAGCCGAACACGATGCCGACGGTCGCTGCGCACAGGCCGCCGAGGACGAAGGCCAGCAGTACTGGCATACCATCGACCCGCAGCATGAAGTTGTAGGCGCTGAATGCACCGACAGCCATGAACGCCGCTGATCCCAGCGATAGCTGCCCCGCATAGCCGGTCAGGATGTTCTGGCCGAGCGCGGCCAGCGAAAAGATCAGGAAAGGAATCAGGATGGCAGAGAACAGATACGGTGAACCAAACTGCGGTACCAGCAGGAAAGCCAGCGCGAGCAGCAGCGTGATCGCAATACGGTCCTGCCGGATCGGGAAGATCTGGCTGTCGGCGACGTAAGTCGATTTGAATTGTCCGGCTTCTCTGTACAGCATCGGTTATTCCTTCTTCATGGCGGGTTTCGCTTTGC
>CAZESK010000024.1:16878-26812 GCA_964515155.1 uncultured Bifidobacterium sp. | reverse complement strand
TATAGGGCGGGTAGAGCCGCAGGCGAAACCCGCCGTCTCACGGCATCGGCCTCCGCCGGCGCCTCAAATCCTGCGAATGATCTTCTCTCCGAACAGCCCCTCCGGCCGCACCAGCAGAAACAGCAGCGCGAGCACGTACGGGAACCAGCCCTCGATGCCGCCGCCAACGAACGGTCCGATGTAGACCTCGGCCAGCTTTTCGGAAGCGCCGATGATCAGGCCCCCAATGATCGCGCCCGGCACCGAGGTGAAGCCGCCCAGGATCAGCACCGGCAGCGCCTTGAGTGCGACGAAGGTCAGCGAAAACTGCACGCCATTGCGCGCGCCCCACAGCAGGCCGGCGACCAGCGCGACGAAACCGGCAACCCCCCAGACAATGCCCCAGATCTGCTGCAGCGGAATGCCGACAGCCAGTGCTGCCTGATGGTCGTCGGCCACCGCGCGCAATGCGCGGCCGACCTTGGTGCGGGAGAAGAACAGTGCCAGACCGGTGACCAGCAGCGCGCAGATACCGGCGGCGGTCACGTCGAACTTCGAGACCAGCAGATTGAAGTTATCCATCACGGTCTCGATCGGCACGTCCTCGATGCCGAGGTCGAGCCGCTTGACGCCCGAACCCCATAGCAACTGCGCCAGCCCCTCGATAAAGAAAGCCAGGCCGATGGTTGCCATGAACAGCGAGATCTCCGGCTGGTTTAC
This sequence comes from uncultured Bifidobacterium sp., assembly GCA_964515155.1. GTDB lineage: Bacteria > Pseudomonadota > Gammaproteobacteria > Burkholderiales > Burkholderiaceae_D > Pernthalerella. The sequence goes on along the minus strand of CAZESK010000024.1, from coordinate 26,113 downwards.
CAGCGGCCGCAGCACGACGCGCTCGATCGCCAACCCCAGCACCCACATGATGCCGATGGTGACCACGATCGCTAGCCACAGCGGCCAGCCGAATTCAGTCAGCGAGACGCAGGTCAGTGCCGCGAAGAACAGCATCGCCCCCTGCGCATAGTTGAAGACGCCGGAGGCCTTGTAGATCAGTACGAAGCCCAGCGCCACCAGCGCATACATCACACCGGAGAGCAGGCCGCCAATCAGGACTTCGAGGAAGAAATTCAGGTTCATGGTGGTCAACGGTCGAAGTGGCCGGGCCCCGGCCGCAGCCAGGGTGACGCAGTGATTTGCGCCGGCCTTAGACTCGGCATGCCGGCGTATGCCGGCATCCGGTGTCCTCTAGTATTCACGGGCGAGTGTTTCAATGCGCCACCCCCAGATAAGCGTTGATCACGTTCTGGTTATTGCGCACCTCATCCGGCGTGCCGTCGCCGATTTTCTTGCCGTAGTCGAGCACGACCACGCGGTCCGAGATATCCATCACCACGCCCATGTCATGCTCGATCAGGACGATGGTGGTGCCGAACTGTTCATTCACATCGAGGATGAAGCGGCACATGTCCTGCTTTTCCTCGACGTTCATGCCCGCCATCGGCTCGTCGAGCAGCAGGATCTGCGGCTCGGCAGCCAGCGCGCGACCCAGCTCAACCCGCTTTTGCAGCCCGTAAGGCAAGCGGCCGACGGGTGTCTTGCGGATATGCTGAATCTCGAGGAAGTCGATCACTTCCTCGACCTTCTTGCGATGTTCGATCTCCTCGCGGCGCGCGGGTCCGACATAGAGCGCCTGCAGCAAGAAGTTCGAACGCATCTTCAGGTTGCGGCCGGTCATGATGTTGTCGAGCACTGTCATGCCCTTGAACAGCGCGATGTTCTGGAAGGTGCGCGCGATGCCGCTGGCGGCAGCGGCGAAGGTATTCATGCCGCGCTGGTGCTCGCCGCGGTAAATGATGTCGCCCTGCTGCGGACGATAGACGCCATTGATCACGTTCAGCATCGAGCTCTTGCCGGCACCGTTCGGTCCGATGATGGCGCGGATTTCATGCTCGCGAACATCGAAGGAAATGTCGGTCAGTGCCTTGACCCCGCCGAACGCGAGCGAGATGTTGCGCAGGTCGAGGATCACGTCGCCGATGCGGCGGTCGTTGGTGGTTGTGTCGTTCATCATGCTGCCTTGCGCGTGTCCGCCGGAGGCGTCGCGCTACCGAAGGTCTTCACGTCGCGGATCACGAGATCAGCCGAGATGACGCCTTGCCGGCCGTCCTCGAACTTGACCTGCGTCTCGATGTACTGGCGCGCCTTGCCAGCGTAGAGGGCATCGATCAGCACCGCGTATTTCTCGGCGATGAAGCGCCGCCGTACCTTACGGGTGCGGGTCAGCTCGTCGTCGTCCGGGTCCAGCTCCTTGTGCAGGATCAGGAAGCGGTGGATCTGCGAGTTCGACAACAGCGCGTCATGCGCCAGGTCGGCGTTCACCTTCTCGACGCACTCGGCGATCAGGTCGTAGATGGCGGGCTGGCTGGCGAGGTCGGTGTAGCCACTGTAGGGCAGATTACGGCGCTCGGCCCAGTTGCCCACGGCTTCCATATCAATGTTGACAAAGGCATTGCAGCTCGCGCGGCCGTCACCGAAGGCGACCGCTTCCTTGATGAAGGGGAAGAACTTCAGCTTGTTCTCGATGTACTTCGGCGCGAACATCGTGCCATCGGCCATCCGTCCCACATCCTTTGCCCGGTCGATGATCTTCAGGTGGCCGTCGGCATCGAAGAATCCGGCGTCGCCGGTGTGGAAATAGCCATCGCCGTCAATGGCTTCGGCCGTTTCCTCGGGCTTGCGGTAGTACCCGACCATCAGGCCCGGCGAATGCACGAGCACCTCGCCGTTGTCGGCAATCTTCACCTCGACGCCCTTCATCGGCTGCCCGACGGAATCGAGCTTGACGTCGCCCGAGCGCTGCATGCAGACGGTGACGCAGGTCTCGGTCATTCCGTACAGCTGCTTCAGGTTGACGCCGATGGAGCGGTAAAAATCGAACAGATCCGGCCCGATGGCCTCGCCACCGGTGTAGGCGACCCGGATGCGGGAGAGGCCGAGTACATTCTTCAACGGGCCGTAGACCAGCAACTCGCCGAGTCCATATAGCAGGCGGTCTGTCAGCGGCACCGGTCTGCCTTCGAGCAGGCGCAGCCCGGCGCGGCGCGCAACCTTCATGAAGTAATGAAACATCGTACGCTTGATCGCGCCTGCATCCTCGATGCGGATCATCACTTGCGTCAGCGTGCTTTCATAGGTGCGCGGCGGACCGAAGTAGTACGTCGGGCCGATTTCGCGCAGATCGCTCCCCACGGTCGCCGGCGACTCCGGGCAGTTCAGGCAGAAGCCCACAATGTTCGACAACACATAGGAGTAGAGGAAGTCGCCCACCCAGGCCAACGGCAGGTAGCACAGCACCTCGTCATCGGCGCTGAGCTGGTCGAACTCGGCCAGCGTGTGGCCGGTCGTGATCAGTGCGCGATATGAATGGCAGACACCCTTGGGCTTGCCGGTCGTACCCGAGGTATACAGGATCACCGCCACGTCATCCGCGTTGCCGGTCTCCACCTCGCTGAGGAAGAAATCCGGATGGTCGGCATGGTGCGCGTGGCCCAGTGTCTGCACGCTCTCGAACGAATGCAGGCCTGGTTGCGTGTAATTGCGCAGCCCGCGCGGATCGTCAAAGATGATATGCGACAGGCCGGGCACGCTGGCGCGCGCCTCGAGCAGTTTGTCTACTTGCTCCTGATCTTCGACCACGGCGAAATCGATGCCGGCGTTCTCCAGCACATAGGCCATGTCGGCCGCCGGTGCATCCTGGTACAGCGGCACGGCCACGCCGCCCAGGCTCTGTGCGGCGGCGATCGCCATGTAAAGGTGGGGGCGGTTGTCACCGACCACGGCCAGATTCATTCCGCGCTTGAAGCCCAGCGCTGCCAGCCCGCAGGCGAAGCGGCGTACCTTGTCAGCTGCCTGCGCCCAGGTCGTGGTTTGCCAGATGCCGAGATCCTTCTCGCGAAAGGCCGGACGCGCCGGCCCACTGCGGGCATGCGCCAGCAGCAGCTTGGGGAAGGTGTCGGCCGGCCAATTATTTGTCTCCGCCATGGTCGTCCATTGTTTATTGTGTCCGCAGGTCTTCGCCTTTGGTATTTCGTGCAATCATAGCCCCCTGCTGGATTTCCGTTTGTCATCCGCTGGACAATTGCCGTATTTTTAATTTTGCGCCGCAACATCCGATGACTGTTATCAACAAGCCTTCATTACCGGAATTGCTGGCTCAGACCCTGTGGGCCGGTGTGCTCACGCCAGAACAAATGGCGCGGGTCGAGCGCGATACGGTCGAACGTTTTTTTGAGGCCGGCAGTTATATATGCCGCAAGGGCGACCCGGTCGAGTACTGGATGGGTGTGACCGAGGGGCTGCTGAAGATGAGCAGCGTGTCGCCCCAGGGCAAGGCCGTGACGTTTACCGGCATGCTGGCCGGCGGCTGGTTCGGCGAGGGCTCGCTGCTCAAGACCGAGGGGCGGCTGTATGACGTTGTCGCACTGCGCGACAGCCACGTCGCTTTCATGCCGCGCGCTACTTTCACCTGGCTGCTGGACAACAGCATCGCCTTCAACCGTTTCCTGCTCAAGCAGCTCAACGCGCGCCTCGGTCTCTTTATCTCCCTGGTCGAGGTGGATCGCAGTCTTGACGCCGATGCGCGCGTTGCCCGCTGCATTGCTTCGCTCTTCAATCCCGACCTCAATCCGGCCGGCGGCCCGCAGCTGCAGATCTCGCAGGAAGAGATCGGCTATCTGTGCAGCATGTCGCGCCAGCGCGCGAACCAGGCGCTGCAGGTGCTCGAGCGCGCCGGCTTGCTCAAGCTCGATTACGGCGGGTTGACCGTGCGGGATCTCGAAGGCTTGCGGGCGTTTTGAGTTGCGCTCCTGCAAGCGGCGGAACCCTTCCTGTTGAAACAGGGTCAATCATCTTGACCCTGCGGCATCGTATTGCCGTGTCTGATCCACTCAGCGCTGGCCTCCCGCTGCCGGTGCGCGACCGGCTGGCCGATGCGACCTTCTCAGTTATCGCTGCGCTTCATCATTCCGCTGGCGCTGGTGCTCGCCGCCTTTGCGCTGATCCTCCTGCCGCTGGTCGATGACCTCGCCAAGCGCTGGTTCCTGCGCGACCTCGACACCCGTGCGCAGATGCTGGCCACGTCGCTGCATGAGCCGATGGTGGATCTGGTCGCGTTGCAAGATACAGCGGGCATCCACGCCTTGTTCGACCGCAGCGTACAGGATGCCCATGTGCGCGCCATCGCCTTCTGCGACATGTCGGGGCGGCTGCTGTATCACAGCAGCGGCTTCCCGTCCGGGCTGGGTTGTCAGGGCAGGGCGCCGGGTGAGTTGCAGGTCAGCGAAAGCCCGCTCGATGAGGACGGCCGCACGCTCGGCAAGCTGATACTGGCGCAGGACACCCGCTTCATCGAACGCCGCGTCGAGGTCTTCCGCAATTACCTGATCGCCATCTTCCTGCTGATGTTCATCGTCATCTCGGCGCTCGGCGCATGGATGGCGCACTGGAGCTGGCAGGGCTGGGTGCAGTCGCTCAAGAGCCTGATGCGGCGCGAATCGGTCGCCCAGGGCGCGGTCAGCGCGCCGCCGGAGTTCAGGCCGCTGGTCGGCGACCTGCGCGCCATGCTGCACGAGATGAATCTCGAGCGCCGTGCCCAGCAGAATTCGTCACAGGCATGGACACCGGACAAGCTGCGCTCGCTGCTGCATGACGAACTGGCCGGCGACCAAGTACTGGTGGTATCGAACCGCGAACCCTACATCCATGAGCAGACCGAGCAGGGCATCGTTGTGCGCCGGCCGGCGAGCGGGCTGGTAACCGCAGTCGAGCCGGTGATGCGCGCTTGCTCCGGAACCTGGATCGCGCACGGCAGCGGCTCGGCAGACCGCCTGACCGTCGACGCCAACGACCGTCTGCAGGTACCGCCAAAGCGGCCTGCCTACACACTGCGCCGTGTCTGGCTCAGCCACCAGGAAGAGCAGGGTTATTACTACGGCTTTTCCAACGAAGGTCTGTGGCCGCTGTGCCATATGGCACATGTGCGGCCGATCTTTCGCACCACCGACTGGGAACAATATGTCACCGTCAACCAGCGCTTCGCCGACGCGGTCGTGGTCGAGGCGCGCAGCGACGATCCGGTGGTATTGGTGCAGGACTACCACTTCGCGCTACTGCCGCGCATGGTTCGCGAAAAGCTACCCAAGGCGACCATCATCATGTTCTGGCACATTCCCTGGCCGAATCCCGAGTCCTTCGGTATCTGCCCTTGGCGCCAGGAGCTGCTCGAGGGGCTGCTGGGCAATACGCTGCTGGGCTTCCATACGCCCTTCCACTGCAAGAATTTCCTCGAGACCGTCGACCGCTATCTCGAGACCCGCATCGAGTACGAGGCCTCCACTATCTCGTACGGCGGCGAGCTAACCCAGGTCGAGCCTTACCCGATCTCGATCGCCTGGCCCGAGCCCGAGGTGCCGCTTGACGTCGTGCGCTGCCGGCGCGAGCTGCGCGAAGAGCTCAAGCTACCGCTTTCCAACCAGCTGGCGCTGGGTGTTGACCGGCTCGATTACACGAAAGGCATCGTCGAGCGTTTTCAGGCCGTTGCCCGCCTGCTGGAGAATCATCCCGAGCTGGCGGGCCGGTTCTCACTGTTGCAGGTGGCTGCGCCCAGCCGCTCGTCGCTGGACGAATATCAGAGCCTCGAGGCGCGGGTGCGCAAGCTGGCGCTGGAGATCAACCAGCAGCATGCGGGACGCGGTGCGCCGCCCATCCTGCTGCGCATCGAGCATTTCGACGAGGAGCGCCTGGCGCGCTGCTACCGCGCGGCCGATGTCTGCATGGTCACCAGTCTGCACGACGGCATGAACCTGGTCGCGAAGGAATTCATCGCTGCGCGTGATGACGAGCTCGGCGTACTGATTCTGTCGCAGTTCACCGGTGCTGCACGCGAGCTGCATGAGGCATTGATCATCAATCCCTACCACATCGAGCAGGGCGCGCAGGCACTGTACCGCGCGCTGACGATGCCCGAAGCCGAGCAGCGCGAACGGATGCGCAGCATGCGCAGCCTGGTGCGCGACTTCAATGTCTACCGCTGGGCCGGGCTGATGCTGCTGGATGCTGCCCGCCTGCGCCGCCGCCAGCGCGTGACGGAAAAAATTTCCTCCCACAGCAGGCAGGCCCTGCGGCGAGCGTCATGACGGACCTGCTGGGGCCGCAAGGCTTACCGGTGCTGTGCGAATTCGCCGCGCGCAGGCCGTTATGCCTGTTCGATTTTGACGGCACGCTCGCACCGCTGGTGCCGGACCCGGCCCACGCCCTGTTGCCACATCCGGTGCAGCGGCGGCTGCAGGCCTTGCAGGCGCGTGTGCCGGTCGGCATTGTCACCGGCCGCTCGCTGGCCGACCTGCGCGCGCGGCTCGAGTTTTCTCCTGATTATCTGATCGGTAATCACGGTCTCGAAGGCCTGCCGGACGATCGTGGGCCGCAGGCCGCACCGGTCGAGGCCTGCGAGCGCTGGCGCGCCTGGCTCGCACCCCGGCTGTCCGCTATCGACCCGGGTATCTGGCTCGAGGACAAGCAGCTCTCCGTATCGATTCATTACCTGCAGGCGCAAGACCCGGCCATCGCCGAGCCGATCCTCCGGGCCCTGTTCGCGGAGCTGTTTCCGACGCCGCGCGTGATCCCTGGCAAGCACCTCTTCAACCTGCTGCCGGCAGGCTGCGGCGACAAGGGCGCGGCAGTGCTGCAGCTGCTGCGCTCGACGGGGGCCGGCGGTGCAATGTATGTGGGCGACGATGTCACTGACGAGGATGTATTCCGCCTGGGTCATCCTGACATCCTGTCGGTACGGGTGGAGCCTTCCGCCTCCAGCGCCGCACCCTGGTACGTCGCCGACCATGCGGCCATGCTGCCCCTGCTCGACCGGCTGATCGACTGCCTGCCGGAGCGCCCGCTAGCCTCTGGCCACGCGGACGGTGCGGCATGAGCCATCTCGACCTCGGACTGGTCGGCAACTCCCGTACCAGCGCCCTGATCGATAAGGAAGCCCGCATCGTTTGGTGGTGCTATCCGCACTTTGATAGTAATCCGCTGTGCTGCAGCCTGCTGCGCTCGGATGAGAAGAATCGGGCAGCCGATGCTTTCGGTTTCATCGACCTCCTGTTCGACGGAGGCCATACGGTGCGGCAAACTTACCAGCGTAATTCCGCCATCTTGCAAACACGCTTGCAGGATGGCGCGGGTAATGTGATTGATGTCATCGATTTCTCGCCACGCTTCTATCTGCATGGACGCATGTTTGCCCCGTCGATGCTGGTGCGCGTAATCCGGCGTATTGCCGGCCGACCCCGGATCGGGCTGCGGGTGCGCCCGGCGATCAACTACGGACAGGCGCGCGCCGCCACCCGCTGCGGCGCGCACCATGTCACCTACTACGGTGGCGCGCAATCGATGCGTCTGACCACCGATGCCTCGATCACGGCCCTCACCGAGGAACGGCTGTTCTTCCTGCACGACAGCGTGACGCTGCTCATGGGCCCCGATGAAACCGTCGACGGCGCGCCGCGTGAGCTCGGACGCAGCTTCTACGAAGCGACTTCTGCTTACTGGCACCGCTGGGTACGTAACCTCGCCATACCATTTGAGTGGCAGGACGTCGTGATTCGCTCGGCCATCACGCTCAAGCTGAACGCCTTCGATGACACCGGCGCCATCGTTGCCGCCGTGACGACCTCGATACCGGAATCACCGGAGAGTGGCCGCAACTGGGACTACCGCTACTGCTGGCTGCGTGATGCCTATTTCGTGGTCAATGCGCTCAACTCCCTCGGCGTGACCGCGACCATGCAGCACTACCTTGAGTACATCCTCAACATCATCGCCGACTCTCGCGACATGCCGCTGCAGCCGGTCTACGGGATACGGCGCGAGACCATGCTCGACGAGTGGGTCGCGCCCGGGCTTGACGGTTACCGTGGCATGGGGCCGGTACGCGTCGGCAATCTCGCCTATGACCAGCTGCAGAATGATGTGTTCGGCGCCGCCATCCTGGCCAGTACGCATGCCTTCTTCGATACACGGCTCGAGCGACCGGCCGGGCGGCAGATGTTTGCCGATCTCGAGCGACTGGGCGAGCAGGCGATACGCTGCGCTCTGCAGCCGGACGCCGGCATCTGGGAATTGCGCGGCGCACGCCGCGTGCATACCTTTTCAGTACTGATGTGCTGGGCCGCCTGCGACCGTCTGGCCTCGATTGCGCGGCGGCTGAAGCTGCCCCACCGATCGCGCCGCTGGGCAAGCGAAGCGGCGCGGCTGCGAGACGCCATCATCGACGGCGCATGGAACCCGGCGCTCGGCAGCTTTGTCTCGACCTTTGGCGGTACCAAGCTCGATGCCAGCCTGCTGCTGATCGGCGAGTTCCAGTTTTTGCCGGCTGACGATCCGCGTTTTATTGGAACATTACGCGCGGTCGAGCGCTTTCTGCAGCGCGGCGATTTCCTGATTCGCTACAACGAGGCTGACGACTTCGGCCAGCCGGATGCTGCCTTCACCGTATGCACACTGTGGTGGATACTCGCGCTGGCGCGTACCGGCGAGCGTGAACGTGCACGCGAGCTATTTGAGCGCGTCCTGTCGCGTCGTAACCATCTCGGCCTGCTCTCGGAAGATGTCTCACTCGATGGCAGCGAGATGTGGGGTAACTTCCCCCAGACCTACAGCATGGTCGGACTCATTCAGTGTGCAGCGCGGCTGTCGATCCCCTGGGACGAAGCGTACTGATCCCGAGCGCTACCCTGTCGCTAGCCCGCCACGGCAAATGACGCACTGGCCATGCATCTCCCACACGAATCGCTTGTGCAGGTGGTTACTCAGACCGAGGACTTCGGCACGGGTCGGAGCAATCGAAAGGAGAACTCATGAGCACACCTGTTAAGAACCCGAGCCTGCGCAGCATGCTGCTGTCCGGGCTGCTTGGCGCGACGCTGTTGTCGCCCATGCTTGCATTTGGCCAGGGCAGCTATGTCTCGGCTGCTGTCGGACGCTCGGATTGGAATGGCGCCGCGACAGAAACAGGTATGGCCCTCGCCTACGGCGCACCCATCGATTCAAGCCT
>CAZESK010000024.1:0-16778 GCA_964515155.1 uncultured Bifidobacterium sp. | reverse complement strand
CCGCGACAGAAACAGGTATGGCCCTCGCCTACGGCGCACCCATCGATTCAAGCCTCGGTTATGAACTGGGGTATGTTTATCAAGGCAAGGTGAGTGGTTCGGGCAGTCTTGACCCGGGTATTTCGGGATCTGCCTCAGTTCAGATCCATTCCTTCTATGCCGCAGGCACCGCACGCACACCACTTTCCGGCAATCTGGCCGGACACGCAAAGCTCGGCCTTGCGGCGAACTACCTGAGCGCGGAGGTCAACACGAATGTTGGCGGTGGAAGTACATCGGAGACCAACCTCGGTGCAGTAGCGGGCCTCGGCCTGAGCTACAAGTTCAGTCCGGAGCTCTCGGGCATTGTCGATTACACCTACTTCGACCGTGTCGGCGGCAGCAGCACAAAGGCTCAGTCACTGCACGCCGGGCTTCGCTACCATTTCTGATTTCTCATCCTTGCCGCAAATCCGAAGGCCGCCATGTGCGGCCTTCATGCATTATCGGCCTTCAATGCAGCGCGGGTGTAAGCAGGACCGTGACGCATCCATCCTGCCTGACCCGAGACATGCAGCAAGCTGCCGCCGGGATACGTGGTCGTCGGGGGTGGTATTCTGGGCCCGTTTGATTTCTGTCCCGTCAATGACCGGTCCCTGCCCGCATGTCCAGCACGCCCCCTAGCCACGCATTCGGCAAGCCCCTCTCCGGCTGGCGCGAAAGGCTCTACATCATCATCTTCGAGGCCGACACTCGTGCCGGTCGCTTGTTCGATCTGTTGCTGATCGCTGCCATTCTTGTCAGCGTCACCGTCGTGGTGCTCGACAGCGTGGCGCCCGTGGCGCAGCGCTACGGCAACGTGTTTAACTGGTTCGAGTGGGGCTTTACGCTGGTGTTCACCATCGAATACCTGCTGCGGCTGGCCTGTGTCCGGCATCCGATGCGGTATGCCACCAGCCTGTTTGGCATCATTGACTTGCTGTCGGTACTGCCCGCTTACGTCGCCCTGGTGATACCGGAGGCTTATGCATTGGCCGACGTACGCGTGCTGCGCCTGTTACGTGTGTTCCGCATCCTGAAGCTGGTGTCCTACGTAAATGAGTACAGCGTGCTGCTGGCGGCACTGGCGGCCTCGCGGCGCAAGATCCTGATCTTCCTGTCGTTCGTGATGCTGGTCGTGCTGCTGCTGGGCACGATGATGTACGTGGTCGAGGGACCGGAGAATGGATTCACCAGCATACCGACGGCCGTCTATTGGGCGATTACGGCGGTGACCACGGTCGGTTTTGGCGACATCGTGCCCAAGACGGATATCGGTCGCGCCATCGCCTCGGTCATGATGCTGATCGGCTGGGGCACGCTGGCGGTACCGACCGGCATCATCAGTGCCGAACTGACGGCCCGCCGCGTCCCGGTGCCCACCACGCGCACCTGTCCGAGTTGCCTGGAGGAGGGACTGGGGGCGGAGGATCGCTTCTGCCGGAATTGTGGCGAGGCGCTGCCGGCCTGGCGACATGATGTGTAGCGGGAGGGGGAGGTAGAGGGCATGGCGGGTTTCGCCTGCGGCTCTATCCGCCCTATGAACGGTTAACCACGCCGGACCATAGGGCGGGTAGAGCCGCAGGCGAAACCCGCCAATCACCCCGCGTCATGCGTCACACCGCCCTCGGCAACGACGGAAACCCCTCGCTCCGGCGCATGCTGCCATCCTTCCCGATGCAAAGCGCATCAACGCCTGGCAGGGCCCGCGCGAGCTGTAACGCATTGTCCGTCCCCATGACCATGAACGCCGTCGACAACGCATCGGCCTGCATGCCCGTCGGTGCCAGCACCGACACGCTGGCCAGTTCCTGCGGCGACGCACCGGTCTTCGGATCGACAATATGGTGGCGGCTGAAATCCCTGCTGAATGCCGTACCGTAGTCACCCGAGGTCGCAAGACAGCGGCCATCCGCGGCGAGCAGGTGCGCGATGCCCTGCGCATCTCGCGGATCGCGGATGGCGAGCGCCCACGGCTGACCGTCGTCGCGCGCGCCCAGCGTCCCGAATTCTCCGGTGTCGAGCAGCGCATGCGCGATACCGTGCGATCTCAGTGTGGCCAGCGCTACATCCACACCAAAACCTTGCGCAATGCCGTTGAGCGTGACCGCCATGCCATCGGTCATGTGAAGCGCTGTGTCTGTGACCTGCAGCCTGCGCCAGTCCACGCGCTGCAGCGCGGGAGCAGCATCGGCGTGTTCGGCCGCGGCCAGCCACAGCGGCTGCACGGTGACGTCGAATGCACCGTCGGTGGCCGCCGAAATGGCTTGTGCTTCGCGTAGTACAGCGACCACGCGCGCATCCGGGTCGATCAGTTGGCCGACGCGGTTCAGCATTGATAGCTGGCTGTCAGGACGATACAGGCTCATCAGCCGGTCCACGTCCTGCACCGCGCGCATTGCCTCGCTCAGCGCGGCACGCGCACTGGCTTCGTCATTGTGCAGCACGCGCAGTACGACCGTGGTGCCGAAGGCAATGCCCGCCGTCGAGAATTCCAGCAGGCGCTCACGCGCAACCCACCACGTGCCTGCGCCCAGTACGGTGCCGCCGATAGCGGCTTTAAGCAGAGTCCGGCGTCTCATGCAGCCTCCCTCGAAGGAAGGGCGCGTATGGGAATTGTCATGCCGCGCCTTGCCTGCAGGATGCGCGGCGCGCACTGGGTGTCGCTGTGATAGATGACCACGCAGTCCATGCACTGGAAACATTCGTCATAGGCGATGGCGCCATCGGGGCGGATCGCCTGATAGTCGCAGCGGTGGCGGCAGCTCTGGCAAGGCGTGCCGCATTCGGCGCGGCGCGGCAGCCATTTGAACAGACGCAGCTTGCCCAGCACCGCCAGCCCGGCGCCGAACGGGCACAGGTAGCGGCAGAAGAACTTGTAGACGAAGGCGCTGACCAGTACCAGGCCGATGGCGTAGGCGACGAAGGGCCACGAGCGCACGAAGACCAGCGTGATGGCGGTCTTGAATGGTTCGATCTCGACCAGGCGATCTGCGATCTGCGGCGCGAACAGCGCCGAGATCACGACGGCGGCCAGCAGCCCATACTTGATCCATTTCAGACGCGCATCGAGCCGTGTGCGCAGGCGCACTTGCGGCACGCGAAGCAGGCGCGCCAGTCGGGAGATCAATTCCTGCAGCGCGCCGAACGGGCACAGCCAGCCGCAGAAGGTGGCGCGACCCCAGAAGAAAAAGGTGATGACGACGAAGGCCCATAGCGAGACCGTCATCGGGTCGTACAGGAAGAACGACAGAGTGCGGCCATCCTTTACTGCTTGCAGCAGACCCGTCATGTTCACGATGGATAGCTGTCCCTGCGCGTACCAGCCAATGAAGCCCAGCGTGAAGCACAGGAAGGCCACGCGGATGAGCGTGAAGCGGCGCGCATTCGACGTCAGCCAGCGCTGCCGCACCAGCAACGCGGTCAGCAGCAACAGCGCCGCACCGAGCACGATCAGCTCCGGCAGACGCTGGCGCCAAATGCTGACGAAGGTCTTGTCGTCGCCGGCGGGTACGTCATAGAAACGCTCGGGTACCGTGATCCGATACGGCATGGCAGCGCGGATGATCTCGGGATAGACCATGCCTTTCTCGCGCTTGATATTGATGAAGAACTCCAGCGGCCTGGCAAGGTCGAGACCGGATTGTGCAATCACGCGGAACACCTTCATGTGCTCCGGCGCGATCGGCGTGCCGTCGGCCAGCCGCAGGTCGAGATCGAGGTCGCGCATTTCGATCGGTAGTCCGCCTTGCTGCAGCGTCAGGCGCTCGGGCGAGGTGCCGGCAATGAACTCGTCGGGCGTGATCGAGAAGCGGCCGCCCCACATCACGAGAATCGCATGATCGCCTTTTTCCAGCCGGCCTTGCAGCCGGTTCCAGCTCGCCTCGTCCAGCAAGTTCCTGCCGATGCTCGGCACCGATGCCAGCGCGGCGTACAGGTCGATAAACATCCCGTCCGGGGCGGCGTTGCCCTCGGCGTCGAGCCCTTCGCCATCGGTACCCACGAAAGCCTTGTCGACATCGCGGTTGGTCAGCGACAGGTGGGTCACGAGGTTCTTGCCGAACAGTTCGAGTGGTGTGTGTGGCTCGAAGAAATCGGGCTTGATGCGCGCGATCTGGTCGGGATCATGGCTACCCGAGAAGCCCAGCTTCTTGCGCGCGACCGCGAGCGAGGAGGACAGCAATGTCTGGTTGATGATGCGCACCGAAGCGGTCGCTTTTGACACGCCGTCGATACGCACGTTGTTACCGTCCATTTTCGCGTTCTTGCGCGTGCCCGTCTCGATGCTGATGTTTTGCGTCAGCGACAGCCCCTTGTACTGGCTGACGAAATTAAACAACGGCTGCGGGCCGTAGCCCTCGAGGAAGACTGGCTCGTGGTGCGAGATCACCTGCACATCGATGAACGTGCCTTTGGGGTCGATGGCCACCAGCAGGTTGATCGGCGCACCGGCGAAGCCGGGCAGGGAGACGAAATCGATGGATTCGAAGACATAGCCGACCAAGTCGGTCGACGTCATTTCCTGTTTGAAGATGGGCCAGACCGGGAGTTCGGCATCCTTCGGCCCGACGATCAGCGGTGAGGGGAAGGCCTTCGATAGCGCCGCCTGCGTCATCACCCCGGCCTGCGCGGCCATGGCTGCGCACAGCAGGAGCAGTGTCGCGAGCAGGCGGCGCATGCAGCGGCTGCCGGTCAGGGCTTGATGGAACGCACGCCGTGCTTGTTAAACAGCGCAGCCATGTCGCCGGAGTCGAACAGCTCGTTGACGGCTTGCTGCAACGCGCGGGCGAGCTCCGTGTTTTCCTTCTTGACGGCCATGCCGATCACCCAACCCTTGCGCGGCAGGCGCTGAAAGGGTGCGTCGGTAACGTCGAACTTCGCGTCGCCGCGGATCGAGGCTTCGATCTCGGCGCGGGTCGCGACCACGGCATCGAGCTCGCCGGCCTTCAGCTTGTCCAGCGCCTCGATACCGGAGCCGAAGATTGTCACGTTATCGCGCAGGCTGGCTTCGCCGAGCAGCACCATGGCCGAGATCGATACTTTTTCTGCGCCGAGTTTCTTGCCTTCCAGCGACTCGATACCGTTCAGGTCCGGGATGGCTGTTCGGTTGCGCACCAGCTGCACGGTATCCCGGTAGTACGGGGCGAAGATTTCGACCTTGTCATTCTTCTGCATGACGCTGCGGTCGACCGGTACATGCAACATAACGTCGGCCGGACCGAAGCCAAGATAGTGGCCTTTCCAGACCATGTTGCGCAGGTCATCGCTGATGTCTTCGCCGGCAGGGAAGGGGAGCAGCGACAGCTTCAGGCCAAGCTTGTTCGCGATAGCCTCAGCGACGTCGTGGTCGATACCGCCGCGTTTGCCCGAGTAGGGCGGGAAATCGTCATACACGGCCACCGATAGCGTTCCCCTTGCGCGGATCTTCTCGAGATCGGCGAGTTCGGCCGAGGCCGGAGCGGTCAGGGACAGAGTGAGGGTGGCGAGCAGCGCAGCGATCAGGCTGCGGCGGGTGATGCAGGGCATGCGTATCTCCGGTGCGCGTTATCGTTGGTACAGGGCGTGTCGCGCTGTGCAGTTCGCCGCTCCGGCACCCGCAAGGGCAGCCGGAGTCCTGGCCAGATTACTTGTCAGCGCGGCGTGTTTCCAGATAGGCCTTGATCGCCCACACGGCCTCTTGCTGGAGGATGCCATCAAAGGGCGGCATGTAGACGGCGCCATTGCGCACGCGGCCCTTGCGCACGGTGCTGGCGTAGTACTCGTCGATTTCCTTGTAGCAGGCGTCCTTGTTGGCCATGGTTGCGCAGTCGCGGTCCATCAGACGCAGGTCCGGGGCGATGCCGCCCGAGATGGCGTCGATGCCGTGGCAGCGGGCGCAATTCTGGGTGTAGGCCGACTCGCCCACTTTGATGGCTGGCTGGTTGCCGCGATACGGATTTTCGGTTTTCCAGGTTTCGCCCAGTGGCGGCAGGCTTCTGGTATCGACTGCCTGCGGGGTGACGTCACCGTGCGCGAGAACGGCGGTGGACAGGACCAGCGCTGCGGCGCCGGCCAGGCCGCGTGCGGCCAGACGGGTGAGTTTATTCATTCGACAACTCCGAGATGGTTGGAAAAACGGTGACCGGGGCTCGCAAACCATGTGCAGCGAAGGACTTGTGATTTTACAAACCTGCTCGTCCGGCCAAAGCGGAATACCAGTCGCAATAGCCGTGCCACCGCTTTAGCGCAGGTAAAGGAAGGCCTCAATTCTCCTTTTGCGCCAGAACGGAACAGGTGTTACATTCTTCTAGACAATACCGACAAAAAAAGAAACACCGGGATAGTTGGGGGAAGCACCATGGCGCAGCATCATGCACCCGCGCCCGCGGGCAGCGACGAGCACCAGACGATTTCAAGATTGGCATTGCCGGAGCGACAGGTTTCGTCGCCCGGCATGTTTCATGCGTCCGAGCAGTACGCCATGATCAAGGAATCGCATCGCCGCTCGGCCGACTACGGTCTCATCCCGGACACCCAGCCCGACTACTCGCCTATCCTGCGCAGTGATCTCAGCTGCAAGATGGAACAGAACCGCGGCCTCTCCACTTACGCGCTGCCGGTGATGGAGACCCTCCACGAGCAGATCGCTAACACGCACAGCATGGTGATCCTCACCGATGCACAGGGCACCATTCTGCACTCGATGGGCGATGACGACTTTGTCGAGAAGGCCGATCGCGTTGCACTGTGCCCTGGTGTGGCCTGGTCCGAGGAGAGCAAGGGCACGAACGCGATCGGCACCGCGATCGCCGAGCAGGTGCCGACCCTGGTACACGCCGACCAGCACTACCTGACGATCAACCATTTCCTTACCTGCTCGGCCGCCCCCATCATCGACCACCAGGGACGCTTGATCGGCGTGCTCGACGTGACGGGCGACCACCGCAGCTTCCACAAGCATACGATGGCGCTGGTGCGCATGTCCGCGCAGATGATCGAGAACCAACTGTTCTCGGCTGCTTTCGGTGATGCGATCACGCTGCATTTCCATACTCGTCCGGAATTCATCGGCACGCTGATGGAAGGCATTGCTTCGTTTTCAATGTCGGGGCGCTTCCTGTCGGCCAACCGCAGCGGACTGTTCCAGCTCGGTCTGCCGCTGGCCGCGCTGCAGACCCATACGTTCAGCTCGCTGTTCGGCATGCCGGTGTCGGCCCTGTTCGATCACTACCGTACAGCCGCTCCGACACTGCTTGACCTCTGCCTGCACAATGGCGTGCGCGTCTCCGCGCGCGCCGAACTGCGCTCGCCCAACCTCGTGTTTCAGTCGACCACGGTCGAGTCCGAGTCGCGCCACAGCGCCGAACCCGCACAGAAAAAGAGCGGGCCCGCTAACGACGGTACCAAGCTGCGTTTGTCGAGCCTGCACTATCTTGACACCGGCGATGAGAAGCTCGCCGAACTGATCCGCAAGGTCAACCTTGTGATGGGGCGCGACATCCCCATCCTGATCACCGGTGAAACCGGTACCGGTAAAGAATTATTGGCGCAGGCCATTCATAACGACTCGCCGCGCTCTGGCGGGCCGTTTGTCGCGGTGAACTGCGCGTCAATTCCCGAAACACTGATCGAGTCCGAACTCTTCGGCTATGAAGACGGCGCCTTCACCGGCGCGCGCAAAAAGGGCAGCACGGGCAAGATCCTGCAAGCTAACGGCGGCACGCTCTTCCTCGACGAGATCGGCGACATGCCGATGCCGCTGCAGGCGCGTCTGCTGCGTGTGCTGCAGGAGCGGCTGGTCATGCCGCTGGGCAGCAACAAGTCGATACCGGTGAATGTCGCGCTGATCTGCGCCACCAACCGTAACCTGCGCGAGATGATCGCTAACAGCCAGTTCCGCGAGGACCTGTACTACCGCCTGAATGGTCTGGTGGTGCGGCTGCCACCGCTGCGCGAGCGCACCGATATCGACGTTGTGATCAGCCGGCTGCTGGCGGCCGAGTCAAGTGGCGAGCCATACTCGGTATCGCCCGAGGTGATGGCGCTGTTCAAGCGTCACGACTGGCCCGGCAACTTCCGTCAGCTGACCAACCTGCTGCGCACTGCCGTTGTCATGGCCAACCCGGAGCAGGTTATCCGGATGGAGCACCTGCCCGAGGATTTCCTCGACGGCCTTCGCGCAGAGCAGCCGTCCGTGCCGGTAGCACCGGAGAGCCCGACGCTCGCTGTGCTGTCGGTGCCGGCCAGCGGCAGGCTCGAGGATGTCGAATTGCTCACGATTCAGAAAACTCTCGACGAGCATCGCGGCAATGTGTCCGCTGCGGCGCGCGCGCTCGGTGTGTCGCGCAACACCATTTATCGCAAACTGCAGAAGTAGGCCGTAGGTAGCTGATGGCAGGTTTCGCCTGCGGCTCTACCCGCCCTATGGTCTGATGTAGTTCACCGCCCAAAGGGCGGGTAGAGCCGCAGGCGAAACCCGCCGCACTCATGGATCTGCGATCGCCGCTTTCAGCCCCTGTGCAATCCCTGCATCGGCCGGCGTATGGCCGCCTTTATGTATCCAGTTCAGTGTTGCATGCGGCATGGCCTCCTTCAGTCGCAGCGCATTCTCTGGCGGGCACACCAGGTCATGGGTGCCGTGCACCAGCGTGACCGCCGTCTCCCGCAGCCTTGCCGCAGCGGCCATCAGTTCCCTCTCGTCGGTGAAGCAGCCATTCGATAGGTAGTGTGCCTGCAGGCGATATTTATTGAGTACGCGCGCCGGCACCTCGCCGGAGGTATCCCGCACGCTGTCGAGCTTGCCCGCCATTGCGTTCATGACCGCGTTCTCGTAATCATTCCATCGCCGCGCCGCATCCGCCGCCTGCGCGGCATCTCCCTCCAGCAGCGCCGCGCATAACGTGCGCAGCACGTCGCTGCGCTGCGTCTCGGTCCAGCCCTCGGTGAGCCGCGCCCAGCCCTGCGGTACCATCGCGCGCAGCGATTGGAAGAACCATTGCAGTTCGCGTTGACTCGCGAGGAAACTGCCACGCAGCACCAGTGCGCCGATACGCTCGACATGCCGGCCCGCGTACAGCAGCGCCAGCGTTGCGCCCCAGGAGCCACCGACCACCAGCCAGCGATCGATGCCCAGACGCTCGCGGATCATCTCGATGTCGGTCACCAGCCGGTGGCTGTCGTTGTTCGCGATCTCGCCTTGCGGCAGTGACTGGCCTGCACCGCGCTGGTCGAACAGCACCACGCGCTGGTGCGAGAGATCGAACCAGTCGAGCACCGACGGCTGCGTGCCGCTGCCGGGTCCGCCGTGGAGCACGACGGCGGCCGGTCCATCGGGCTGGCCGTATTGCGCCACGTACAGGTGGTGGCCATCGCCGGTGGGTAGATGCTGCTGGTCGAAGGGGGAAGGAGGCATGTTTATTTCTTCGTGGGCGGGGCTAGAATACTCAGCCCAACGATCAACAATAACAGGCTCGCGCGCCGGCAGCCGAGTCCGCGGACGCCCTCGCCACAGAGGGAGAACCCGGCTTCGCAGGCGCTGCGACAGGAGACGATTATGCACGCATCTGCCAGCCCTCGCGCCCCGGCCGACGCCATTCACGGCTTCGTCGCACGTGCTGATGCTGCCGATCGCCTTCCGAATCATGCAGCCCGGCCTACGCTGGCGAATTAAAACCCACTCGTGAAAATCATGAAAATCCTTGTTCTCGGTTCTGCAGCAGGTGGCGGTTTCCCGCAATGGAATTGCAACTGCCCGAACTGCGCCGGCGTGCGTAATGGCAGTATCAAGGCGAAGGCCCGCACGCAATCATCGATCGCGGTATCGGCCAACGGCACCGACTGGGTGCTGATCAATGCCTCGCCCGACATCCTGTATCAGCTCCGCTCGAACCCCGCGCTGCAACCGGCACGCGCCATCCGTGATTCTGGCATTGCCGCCGTGATGGTCATGGATGCGCAGATCGATCACATCACCGGTCTGCTGATGCTGCGCGAAGGGAAGAAGAAGCTCAATCTCTACTGCACCGAATCCGTATGGGACGACCTGAATCACGGCTTGCCGCTGGCTCGGGTGCTGTCGCATTACTGCGGCGTCGAGCGTCACGCGATTGACGGGCTGTCGGCCGACGCGACACGCTTCGCCCCGATCGAGGTGCCGGGTATCGCCGGCATTCGCTTCCATCCGCTGCCGCTCAAGAGCAAGGCGCCGCCGTACTCGCCGCACCGCGAGAGTCCGGGTCCTGGCGACAATAACGGACTCATGATCGAGAATCTCGAGACGGGCAAGAAGCTCTTCTATGCGCCGGGACTGGGCGAGATCGAGCCGCATGTGCTTGAGGCGATGCAACAGGCTGACTGTGTGCTGGTCGATGGCACTGTCTGGACCAGCGACGAGATGATCACGCTCGGCCTGACGCAGAAGACGGCCGCCGATATGGGCCACCTGCAGCTATCCGGCCCCGGTGGCATGATTGAGGTGCTAGACGGTGTTGGCGCCCGTCGCAAGGTGCTCATCCACATCAACAATACCAACCCCATCTTGAATGAAGACTCGGCCGAGCGTGCGCGTCTCGCACAGCACGGTATCGAGGTGGCCTACGACGGAATGGAGATACAGCTATGAACGCACCCGCAAAGATTGAAGACCAGACGCCCTGGAGCCGCGAGGAATTCGAGGCACGGCTGCGCGCCAAGGGCGAGAGCTACCATATCAATCATCCGTTCAACATCCGGATGAACGAGGGCAAGCTGACGCCCGACCAGATCCGTGGCTGGGTGATCAACCGCTTCTACTATCAGGTCATGATCCCGATCAAGGATGCGGCGATCATGTCGAACATGCCGGATCGCGAGGTGCGTCGGAAATGGGTCGAGCGCATCCTCGACCATGACGGCTATGGCGAGAAGGAGGGCGGCATCGAGGCCTGGACACGACTGGGCGAAGCTGTCGGCATTCCGCGCGACGAGCTGTGGTCGCTGAAAAAGGTGGTGCCGGGCGTGAAGTTTGCGGTCGACGCCTATGTGAATTTCGCGCGCCAGCGGCCATGGCAGGAGGCCGTATGCTCGTCGCTGACTGAAATGTTCGCGCCCAAGATCCACAAGGATCGCCTGGCGAACTGGCCGACGCACTACACGTGGGTGACCGATGACGGACTGGCGTATTTCCGGAGTCGTGTGCCGCTGGCGCAGCGCGATGTCGAGCACGGTCTGCAGGTCACGCTCGATTACTTCACCACTCGCGCACAGCAGGAGCGCGCGCTCGATATCCTCCAGTTCAAGCTGGACGTGTTGTGGCAGATCTCGGACGCGATCGAAAAGGCTTACCCGTGAGCGCGCCCATGGTCGACCTGTCGAGCAAGCCTAAGCTGGCGAAACTGTTTCGTATGCAGTACGAAGAAGCGCAGCAAGGCTATGTCCTGCTGTACCCGGAAGGCATGGTGAAGCTGAACCAGCCCGCCTCCGAGATCCTCAAGCGCTGTGATGGCGAGCGTGACGTAAAGGCGATCATCGCCGACATCGAGCTGGCCTTCAACGCCCAGGGGCTCGAGAAGGATGTGACGGGATTTATTGAAATTGCAACCGAGCGAGGATGGATTGTCTGATCAAGCACAGATCGCACCGCCGCTATGGCTGCTGGCAGAGGTCACGTACCGCTGCCCGCTGCACTGCGTGTTCTGCTACAACCCGCTGAACTACGCGGCCAACAAGAAGGAGCTCTCCACCGAGCAGTGGAAGAACGTGCTGCGGGAGGCGCGCAAGCTCGGCGCTGCGCAGCTGGGCTTTTCCGGTGGCGAGCCGCTGGTGCGCGACGACCTCGAGGAATTGATCGGCGAAGCGCACCAGCTGGGCTTCTACACCAACCTGATCACGTCCGGCATCGGCCTGACCGAGGCGCGCATTGCGAAGATGAAGGAGCTGGGGTTGGATCACATCCAGCTGTCCTTCCAGGACTCGACCAAGGAGATGAACGATTTCCTGTCGAGTACCAAGACCTTCGACCTGAAGAGTCGTGTCGCCGCGCTGATCAAGAAATACGACTATCCGATGGTGCTGAATGTCGTACTGCATCGCTATAACCTTGACCATGTGGGCCGCATCATCGAGATGGCTGTCGAGATGGGCGTCGAGTACCTCGAGCTGGCCAATACGCAGTACTACGGTTGGGGCATGGTCAACCGCGAGCAGCTGCTGCCGACTCGCGAGCAGCTGGTGCGCGCTGAAGCGGTGGTCAATGAGTACCGCGCCAAGTTGGGTAACAAGATCCGGCTGCTGTTCGTGGTGCCTGACTATTTCGAGGACAAACCCAAAGCCTGCATGAATGGCTGGGGGTCGGTGTTCCTTGCGGTGGCGGCCGACGGTTCGGCCTTGCCCTGCCATGCGGCGCAGAGCCTGCCCGGATTGACCTTCCCTAATGTCACTGAGCAAAACTTGCGTGATATCTGGTATAACAGTGACGCTTTCAACCGTTTCCGCGGCTATGGCTGGATGAAGGAGCCCTGCCGGACCTGTCCTGAAAAGGAAAAGGATTTCGGCGGCTGTCGTTGCCAGGCCTACGCGCTCACGGGTGACGCGGAGAATGCGGATCCGGTGTGCGGCAAGTCGCCGCATCACGAAGACGTCAAGAAGATCGTGCTGCAGGCGAGGAACCGCCCGGTGGAAGAGAAGCCGCTGGTGTTCCGCAATGACGCGAACTCATTGCGCATCGCAGCCGAATCGCCAAAACAAGAACGAGACAAGGTAACGTAGGCATGAATGCAGTGGCACGTCGGTTGATACCGCTTTCCCGAATTTTTCAATCGCGTGTCACTCCCGCCCTCGGCGCCGGAGCGGCGCCCCATCCGCTGGCACCTTCGCCCGAGCGGTTTTTCCTTCAGTGGTTATGCTTCGTCGGCGTGCTGTTGTTTGCCGCTTACCTGTGCTGGCGCGCCAATGTCTGGGGTGTGCTGGTCGATGCCGATCCCACCGGCATCACAATGATGATCATCGCGGTCTTCTGCGCTTCCACGCTGTGGGTCGGCATTCGCGCCTGGCGGCTAATGCGCGAGCGGCAGACGCTCGAGGCGTGGGCGCTGGCCCTGCGCCCGCAGTTCGGTCCGGCCCAGCCGCCGGTCGCCGAAGGCGCGGTTCATGACTACTTGTCCGGTCTGCTGAAAAAGAGCCGCCGCGACGACCATGACAACACCCAGCTGACCGAGGTCCTTGCCGAGCGCCTGCACGGCCCGAGCGAGTCGGCATGGTGGGTCAACGGTATCCAGATCAAGCTCGGCCTGTTGGGCAAGGTGATCGGCTTCTCGATCCTGGCCATCGATATCTCGAATATGCAGACATTCGATCCGTCGCAGTCGGCGTCGCTGCTGCGCACCCTCACGGGTGGCCTCGGCATCGCGTTGTTGACGACGGCTGTCGGCCTGGTCGCCAACATGCTGCTTGGCGTACAGCTGGTACGAATGGATCGTTGCGGCGACGGCCTGCTGGCCGACGCGCTCGAGTTCGCCGAGACCGACCTCGCCAGGCTGACTCGTCAGGGCGCTGCGTGAGCCTGCGGCAAAAGCGTCGTGAAGGGGAAGTCGATCCCTTCTACGACATGCTGTTCAACATCCTGATCGCGTTCGTCTTTTGTTTCATCATCGCGCTGCTGGCGATGAACCCGAAGGCGAAGAAGGAAGGCGATATACCGGCCAAGGCCGAGTTCATCATCACCGTTTCGTGGCCTGACATGAACCCGAATGATATCGACACCTATGTGCAGGACCCGGCCGGTGCAATGGCCTGGTTCCGCCAGCGCGAGGCTGGCCTGATGCACCTCGATCGCGATGACCGTGGCCTGGCCGGCGACACCATCAACGTCAACGGCCGCGATGTGGTGAATCCTTTGAACCAGGAAGTAGTGACGATCCGGGGCTTCGCGCCCGGTGAGTACACCGTTAACGTGAACTATTACGACAGCAAGAATAGCGAGCCTGTCGAGGCCACGGTATCCCTGGTCAAGGTCAATCCCCGGGCCGATGTCGTCTTCTATGGCACCGTCAAGCTCGACCGCAAAGGCGACGAAAAAACTGCAGTGCGCTTCACAGTCGAACCTGATGGCAGCGTGCGCGACCTGAATACCTTACCCAAATCACTCGTTCCGCAATCATGACGAATTCCTCCCTCATGCTGACTTTTCTGTACGTGGCTGTTGTCGTGCTGCTGTTGGTGCTGTGCCTCGCGACCGCCTGGAAACGCTGGATCAAGATCTCGATGATCGTGGTCGTGACTGTCACCTATTTCATCGCCAACCATACCTTCGAGGACATGCTGGGCTGGCCGACGCCACGCATGCTGCCTGAGAAGTTTGCGATCGTCTCGGCCGTGATCGAGGAGCCGAACAAGGAGCGCGGTATTGAGGGTGCGATTTATCTGTGGGTCACGCCGCTCGATAGCAGCCGCCCGTCGACCAAGCCGCGAGCCTACACGCTGCCATACCTGAAGGAAAACCACTCTCAGCTATCCGAGGCGCAGCGCAAGGCACGTCAGGGCATTCGCCAGATCGGCGTGGTCGAACGTGCCGGTGGCGGCACGGGCAGTGCGTGGTTCAAGGTCAATGCCGACAACAAGCTCAAGCTGCGTGTGTCGGACGCGCCGGTGACTCGCCTGCCGGAGAAGTGATCATGACGCGCCATACCCTGATCGTCGCGGCCCTGCTGGCCGCCGGCTGTTCCAGCCAGCCGCAAGGCGATTCCTACTTCCCGCTCGATGTCGGTGCGCGCTGGGAGTACGACGTCGCCTCCGACATCAATAACACCCTGACCCGCGAGACCTATGTTGCCACCGTCGCCCGCACCATCGACTACGAGGGCGGCGATCAGGTCTTCGTGCGCCGCATCGAGGTGCCGGGCAGTATTGGTATCGAGTACTGGCTGCGCAAGGACAAAGTCGGTATCTCGCGTATCGCCAAGCGTTCCGACATTGATGAGCAGGCGCGGCTCGACGCCAACGCGCGCACTGTGCTGAAGCTGCCGATAGCGCTGGGTGCCTCGTGGATGGTGCCGAGCGAGGCCTTCGTGATCGCGCCCAAGACCGATCTCGGCCAGCGCGAGGTGAAGATGCCCAAGGTGCTGATGACTTACACGGTCGAGGCGGTCGATGAGACGGTGACGGTGCCGGCTGGTACGTATAAGGAATGCGCGCGCGTCGTCGGCCTGGGCAACCTGCCGCTTTACCTCGATGCGGTGCAGGGCTTTACCGATATCCCCATCATGAACCGCGAGTGGTACTGCAAGGGTGTGGGACTGGTGAAGGTCGAGCGTGAGGAGCCGCTGTCGTCGATGCTGTGGTCGGGCGGGAAGATCACGATGGAGTTGACCGAGTTCAAGCTGCCCTGAGCATTGGTGGCGGGTTTCGCTTGTGGCTCTGCCCACCCTATATCCTTGGCAAGGTCTCAAGCGTAGGCCATAGGGCGGGTAGAGCCACAAGCGAAACCCGCCAAGCGTACCGCTAACCCAATAAAAAATGCCGGCCTTGAAGCCGGCATTTTTTCGTCTGCATAAACCACGCGCACAAACAAAAAGGCCGACGGCGAACCGTCGGCCAAACTGCATGGGATGATGCTACGAATTCAGTATCCCAATGCAGGCGGGAGTAAAGCGATTACTTGGAGAGCTTGAAGACCCACACGGAGCCGCCCTGCTCGAGGAAGTTGACTTTCTTGGCGACTTCACCGCCCCACAGCGGAACTGCGCCACCCCAGCCCGAAACGACGGCGACGAACTGCTCGCCGCCATCTTCCCAAGTCACCGGAGGAGCAACGATGCCCGAGCCAGTCTGGAACTGCCAGAGTTCTTTGCCCGACTTGGCATCAACCGCCTTCAGGTAGCCTTCCGGCACGCCGTAGAACACGAGGTCGCCAGCGGTGGCCATCACGCCGCCCCACAGCGGAGCGTTGTTCTTGATTTCCCAGACGATCTTGCCCGACTTCGGATCAACCGCGCGCATGGCGCCGATGTAGTCGTCGTTCAGCGGCTTGATGGTGAAGCCGGCGCCCAGGTAAGCGGCACCCTTCTTGTAGGTGACGGGCTCGTTCCAGATTTCCATGCCCCACTCGTTGGCCGGCACATAGAACAGACCGGTCTTCGGGCTGTAAGCCATCGGCTGCTGGTTCTTGCCACCGAGGAAGGACGGGGCCGAGAACACGACGTTACCCTTCTTGCCATCCGGGCTCTTGGTCGGGTCGCCCGGGCGGTTTTCCGGAACGTAGTTCGGACGGCCCGTCTTCAGGTCGATGCCGGTGGCCCAGGTGATCTTGTTCACGAACGGGAAGGCGTTCTCGAGCTTGCCGGTCTTCGCGTCATTGACGTAGAAGAAGCCGTTGCGGTCAGCCGCGGCACCCATGCGCTTGCCGTTCATGTCGAAGGTGATGAACTCGTTCACACCGTCGTAATCCCAGCCATCGTTCGGCGTGCGCTGGTAGTGCCACGCGATCTTGCCGCTCTTGATATCAATGGCCACCGTCGAGGTCGAGAACAGGTTGTCGCCAGGGCGCAGGTGACTGTTCCACGGTGCCGGGTTGCCGGTACCGAAGTAGGCGAGACCCGTCGACGGATCATAGGTGCCACCGAGCCAGGTGGTTGCGCCACCCGACTTCCAGAGGTCGCCCGGCCAGGTCTTGTTGGTTGTGCCCGAGATGCCGTTCTCGATCGCCTTGCCATTCTCATACTTGTAGCCCATGTGGCCTTCGACCACCGGACGTACCCAGACCATCTTGCCGGTCTTCGGATCACGTGCCTCGACACGGCCGATCACGC
>CAZESK010000023.1:10340-31521 GCA_964515155.1 uncultured Bifidobacterium sp. | reverse complement strand
AGAATCTCGACTTCATCTCGACCGGTAGCCTGCCGCCCAATCCCGCTGAGCTGCTGATGCGCCCGACGCTGACCGCCATGCTCACCGAGCTCGCGCCGAGCTACGACATCGTGCTGATTGATGCTGCACCGCTGCTAGCCGTGGCCGACAGCCTGATCATGGGGGAACATGCCGGCGTGATCTTCCTCACCGCCCGCGCCGGCGTCACACGCCCGGGCGAGATCGCCGAAGCCATCAAGCGCCTCGCGCGGGCCGGTCTGGCCGCCAGAGGCATCTTGTTCAACGACATGACGTCAAGGCCAGGGCGCTATGGCTACGGCACGCGCTATGGCTATGGAAAGTTTCGCCAGCTCGGCTATGCCCCCGAAGCACGGCGCGTGGCGGACGCATGAGCGTGCGCTCAATCGTCGGGCGTGACGAGGTCGCGTCCGACGCGGCAATTGAGGCGCCCGCCGACGGCCTGTCCCGTCCGCGCGATCCCGGCTTATCGCAGGAATTCCACTGCTGGCCCTTGCCAGGCTATGTGTGGCCTGCGCTCGAGCGCCGTTACCACAGCATCTTCTGCTCGGAGCCGCATCTGCGCATCTGTGGCGGATTATCGCCGGCGATCGAGGCCTGGGTCTGGCGCAAGGAGGGAAAGATTGCCGCGCTGCTACTCTTCGAGAAGCGCGGCACGATCGCGCACGTACTCAACGAAGTCTTTATCCCGACCGGCGAGGAGCTGGCTGAATTTGCCGCCGCCGTGTTCGCGCGTCACCCATCACTGACGGCGGTACAGGTGCGTTCGGCGAGTCTGAATGGCGCAGTGCCGGGCTACCACAACCTGCGTGCGCCGATGTCAGACAACTTCGTACTCACGCTGCCTGCGTCAGTCGATACCTGGCTGGCCAGCTTGTCGGCCCAGACCCGCGAGAAGCTGCGCTACCACCTCCGTCGCACAGTGCGCAAACAGCCCGGCTTTCGCTTCCGCACGGTGAGCAGCTTGCAGATCACGGATACGCAGCTATTGCGGGTCATCGACTTCAATCGTGCCCGCATGCGCAACAAGGGCCGCCGCTTTGCTATGCGCGGCGACGAGGAGCAAGGCCTGCGGCGCGTGATGCGCGAGCGCGGACAACTGAGCCTGATCGAGATCGACGGCGAGATCCGTGCCGGGCTGCTGTGTACGCTGGCCGGCAGGGATATCTACATGCATGTCATTGCGCATGATCCCGACTTCGATGATCTGCGGCTGGGATTCCTGTGTTGTGTGCTGACGATACAGAACGCGATTGCGCAGGGTCTGGCGCGCTTCCATTTTCTTTGGGGCCAGTACGACTACAAGACACGGCTTGGCGGTGTACGCATCGAGCTTTGCCAGTTGCTGCTATTCCGCAGCCCGTTGGCCATGCTGATGCATCCGCAGAAAATCGGCAGCCTCATTGCAGCACGGTTGAAGGCAGCGCTGCGCGAGCGCGTACGGGGCTGGCGTCGCTCCTGATCGGGACACGGATTGCCGGCATTCCACGAGGAGATTCATGTTCATCGATACTCGGCAAGTCAGCGACGGTAAGGCCCTGATCGTCACGGTTTGCATCATCGGCGGCGGCGTGGCAGGCCTGACGATCGCGCGCGAGCTCGAGAAGCGCGGTATCGATACCTGTGTGCTCGAGAGCGGCGGCTTCGAGCCTGACGATGCCACGCGCGATCTTTACCGTGGCGATGCCACCGGCATTGATTACCAGTTCGCCGATGGATGCCGCACCCGCTTTCTCGGCGGTAGCAGCAATTGCTGGGGTGGCTGGAGCCGCCCGCTTGATCCATGGGACTTCACAGAACGTGACTGGATCCCGCACAGTGGCTGGCCATTTGGCATCGATGAGCTGAGACCTTTCTATCATCGTGCGCATGAGGTACTCAAGCTCGGGCCGCAAAACTTCGATCCGGCCTACTGGGAAAAGGCCATCGGTCGACCCGACGTCCGCCGACTGCCGCTCTCCGGTACGGAAGTGCGCGACACCATCTCGCAGTTCAGTCCGCCAGTCCGTTTCGGCAAGCACTACCGGCAGGAGCTGAAGCAGGCACGCCATGTACGTGTATTCCTGCATGCGAATGTCACGCAGATCGTGCCGGACAAGCTGAGTACCCGGATCAATCAGGTCAGGGTGCAGACACTGAGCGGAAAGCAGATGACGGTGGCTGCGCGACTGTTCGTGCTGGCTACCGGGGGCATCGAAAATGCACGGCTGCTGCTGGCGTCGAACCGGGTGATGGCCGACGGCATCGGCAATCACCACGATCTGGTGGGTCGCTTTTTTATGGACCACCCGCGCATGTTGCTGGGACGCGTGAAGTTCTTGCCCGACTGGTCGCGCAATAAGCTCTACGATATCAAGTACAACTACATGAACGCAGCCGTTGCGGCACACGGCCAGCATATTGCTGCGCAGCTGGCGCTGACCGAGCAGGCGATGGCCAGGGAAAGGGTACTCAATGCCCGTGTGTGCTTCTGCTCGGAGTTTCCCGGTGAGGGCAGTGAGGGCGCCAAGGCACTGTTTCGCTGCAAGCAGGCGCTGCTCTCAAAGGAGCAGCCGGGCTGGAGTGTCACGAGTGACATGGCAGTGATGGCGCGTGAGCCGCTCAATACATTCCTGTATGGGTTCACGCGGCTGTTTCATCCACGCGGACTGATCCGTCATGTCGGCTTCCAGGTGATCATTGAGCCAGCGCCCAATCCCGATAGCCGCGTCACGCTGTCTGCGCACAAGCGAGATGCACTGAACATGCCACGTGTTGAGGTTCATTGGCAGATCGATCCCCTCACCCGGCGTACGGCTGACCGCACACTGTCTCTGATCGCCAGTGAACTGGAGACTGCCGGCGTAGCCGAGGTGGACACGGGTCCACTGCTGGAGCAGCGTGGCTGGCCAGCTTCCTTCGAACGCGAGGGTACCTGGCACCACATGGGGACGACGCGCATGCATGATGACGAACGCAAGGGCGTTGTCAATCGCGATTGCCGCGTGCACGGCCTGGCCAACTTGTATGTCGCCGGCAGCTCGATTTTCCCAACGGCCGGCGCAAACTTCCCGACGATCACGTTGACGGCACTCGCCTTGCGGCTGGCCGATCACATCGCATTGCAGCTCAACAGCACCTTCAGCACGCCGGTGGATGAGTCTACCGTTGTCACCTCCTTCATCGACGAGGATGCCAAGGCTGTCGCCGCCTCGGTCAACGCGGGCGGATTATCCGCCACCTGATTCTTCCAGTGCGATGATGGACTGGTAAGGCAATCAGCGTCGCTTGCGCAGATCGCGCATTCCAGCGCGTTGTACGCACGACAGGGATGCTTTGACAAGCAAAGAATTTTGGTTTCTGTGTGGAACTCTTCTTCAGAAGCAATGCTCTGACACAAGCATTTGCAAGTGATCTTTCGTGAGATCAATAACCAGAGGGAGAATCCTTGATGTACACCGTGTCAATCAATGCAAAAACAATGCGCATCCTGTCAATGACGACAGCGGCAAGTGTTTCCGTTCTCCTCGCTGCCTGCGGTGGGGGTACCGGCTCGGCACAATACGCCGTTGATGCCAATGGCAACCTGACTGCCGCCACGGCAACTACCAAGCTGGCCAATGGCTCAACGCAGACCACGACGGTGAGCACCACGCCATCGACAACTGGTACGACCACGACGACCGGCACCACGACGACGACACCGCCGACCACGGGGACGACTACCGGGACAACGACGGGTACCACGACAGGTACGACGACAGGTACGACGACGGGAAGCACAACAGGTAGTACAACGGGCACGACCACGCCACCACCCACCACGGCAAGTCCCGTGCCATTCGGTCAGAGCGGTGCCTGGCGGTTGACGTTCTCCGACGAGTTTGATGGCACCGCACTCAACACCGCACGATGGAACGACACCATCTGGTATGAAGCCAGCAATCCGACCAAGAATTACGCCGTATCGAACGGTAGCCTGAAGATCTGGCCGCAGCGTGATGCCAGCGGCAGATTCTTCAACCGCACGATTGATACCGACGGCAAGTACTACCAGCAGTACGGCTTCTTCGAAATTGAAGCAAAGCTCCCGATGGGCAAAGGCACCTGGCCGGCATTCTGGTTATTCAACCACATAGGCACCCGCCGCCCCGAGATCGACATCATGGAGGCCTATGCCGGTGGCGGTCCGAACAGCGGCTGGTCGGATGCAAACTTCCGCCCCACCGCCTATGCACCAACCGTCTGGATCGACGCCGGCCGCCTGGCCGGTACCAAGACCATCCAGACCGGCGATCTCTCGGCTTCGTTCAACAAGTATGCATTGAAGTGGGAAGCGAACAAGCAGACCTTCTA
The DNA here is from genome assembly GCA_964515155.1 of uncultured Bifidobacterium sp. Classification (GTDB taxonomy): domain Bacteria; phylum Pseudomonadota; class Gammaproteobacteria; order Burkholderiales; family Burkholderiaceae_D; genus Pernthalerella. The sequence goes on along the minus strand of CAZESK010000023.1, from coordinate 27,168 downwards.
CTTCAACGGCAACGAGGTCTATGTGCTGAACGTAGCGATGCCTGACCAGAAGTACATCATGCTCGATCTCTGGTACGGCAGCGCCTCGGGTCAGCCGGATAACACCACCCCGACCGGCATCGGCAATTCCTACGAGATCAGGTACGTCCGTGCCTGGAAGCCGAGCTGATACAACAAGCAGCGAACAACGCTTGAGCGGCTCCCGGCTTGCCGGGCGTCTTGAAGGCCAGCGTCATGCTGGCCTTTTTTGTTCTGCGCCAAGGCAGCCCATCCGGGCACGCGCATCATCCTTTTTCGAAGTTTGCTTTGTGCTGTCGGAGAGCGATGATCAGGAAATCATGGTGGTGGCTGCCATCGGTACTGCTGCTGCATTCCGCTGCACTCGCAGATGGCAGCGATCTTCCCATGCCGCTGGCGCCGCGCGACGGCGACACCCTGTATCTGAAATGTGGCCGTACCTATGTGGGCGAGCTATCGCTGGCCAGCCGGCGTGAGGTCAGCATTCGCACTACCGGCCAATGCGGCAAGGCCGTGCTGACGACGGCGCGGCTTGTCAGCGGCTGGCGGGGTGATACAGGGCAGCCCGGTGTCTGGATGGCAGACCTCAAGATCCGGCCAACGCAGGTTGCGCTCGACGATCGCTTTGTGCCGCAGGCGCACCATCCGAACCGGCCGCAGACCTGGCTGCGTGGCGAGCGTCGCGACTCACGCGAGCTCAGAGTCAGGTTGCCGCACTCCGATCTCGATGGCGCCACACTGGTATGGCGCGCGGCCGATTGGCTGATTCAGACCCGGCCTATTGCCCGCTATGACGGCCGCATACTGGAGCTCTCCCCCGGTGATGATGAAGGCTTCGGCCTGCTCGCGACGACCGAATTCTATGTTGAAGGCAAGCGCTGGATGATCGATTCGCCCGGGGAATGGGCATGGGAAGCAGGGCAACTTTTTCTGCGCACACCAGACGGCAAGTCACCCGAGGGCCGGGTTCGGGCCTCGTCGCGTTCCCGTGCCATCGATGCCAGCGGGTCGCGCGGTGTGCATATCGATGGGGTAAGGATTATCGGCGCAACCCTGGCCATCGACGGTACCGACAGCCGAGACTTGCGGATCACCGACACCGAGATTGATGATAGCGGCGAGGAAGCCATACTCGCCGGCACCGGTACGCGGATTGAGCGCATTCATGTGCGCGGCAGCGTGCAGAACGGCATCCGTGCCAACGACGATGTACGCGATGTGCACATCATCGACAGCCACTTCGAGGATATCGGCATGCTTGGCATGCCCAGACGGTCGAAAGGAGCGATCGTGTTCGAGCATGCGCGCGATGTCGTCATCCAGCGCAATCAAATTACGGATACCGGCTATATCGCGATCCGCGTTTTCCGTGACGCAGTCGTTGCCGGCAACGTGATCGAGCGTGCCTGCCTGCGGCTCGCCGACTGCGGAGGGATTTACACATTCGCGCGTGACCGGCAGCCGCTGAATGTCATTATCGAGCGTAACCGCATCAGCAAACTGCACGGACGAAGTTCCTATGCAATTTACCTCGACGACTTCGCCAACGGCGTCTCGGTCATGGCGAACCAGCTGATCGATAATCCGGGTGGCATTCAGCTGCATAATGGCTTCGACAACACCATTGCTGGCAATGCCTTCGTCAACAGCCGGCATGAGCATATCCTGTTTAATGAGACAGCGACATTTGCCTCGGTAACAGGTAACCACGTGCACGAGAACCGCTTCATGTCGGCTGGCGATATTCCGGTCTATCGGCTCTGGAGCCACCACGGCAGCGCCCATGTCGGTCGCTTCGCCTCATTCACCAACAATGAATATACAGCCCGTCCCGCAAAGTTTGCGGAGGTGGAGGGCTATGGCATGCTGGATTTTGACGGCTGGCGTCAGCGCGTCGGGACCGAGTCCGGTGCGCGCATGCGGCGCGCCGGTTCCAGCTCAGCCGGAGGGACGCCGCCACAGCTCACGCGGCAGCGCCAGAAGGAATAGTGTATTCGTCAGCAGGTAGCGGGAGGCCAGCCGTGTCGGTTCTTGCAGCAACCGGTACAGCCATTCGAAGCCGGCGCGCTGCCAGGCGACCGGCGCGCGTGTGATGATGCCGGCATGGTAATCGAAGGCCGCGCCCACACCCACCATAACCGCATGTACCCGTCCACGTTGTGCCGCCATCCATTTTTCCTGCTTCGGACAGCCGAGCCCGACCAGCAGTATGCGTGCACCCGAGGCATTCACACGCTCGGCGATGGCGTGATTCTCATCCTCCGACAGCGCGCGGAAGGGTGGCGATAGCTGGCCGGCCAGCGTCAATTTCGGAAAACTCGCTTGCAGGCGGGCGACCAGACTGTCCAGCGTGCGCGGCGAGCCGCCGATCAGGAATACCGGCAGTTGCCGATGCTGCGCCTCTCCCAACAATTTCCACATCATGTCCGGCCCCGACATGCGTTGTTGCTCCGGCCAGCCGCGCCGTCGCATCAGCCAGGCCAGCGGTGCACCGTCTGGTGAGTTCAGGTCGGCATCGGCCAGTGCGCGGGCAAGTTCAGCGTCACGGCGCGCGGTGACCAGTGAGTGCACGTTGCATAGGCAGACCATGCGCGATGCACCGGCCTGCGCCCAGCGGACGATACGTCCGACAGCTTGCTCCCAGGAGAGGGCATCGATTCGCGTGGCGAGTAACTGGGTATGGGAGGACGGCATGACGATCCCGGTGGCAGTAGTGACGATGAATTGATTAAAGCCTGGCGTACCTCCGGCCGCTCTGCGGACCCGCAAGGCTGCCGAAGCTTGTAGCAGGCAACATCGACGACGATTGACAGTCCACGGAACCGGCAATGCCCATCGACCTGATCACCTCCGCACTGCAGAAGCGCCGCGGGCGCCTCGACGATGCTTTCAATGAGTTTTGTGGCGACGCGCCGGCCGAGTCGCGGCTCGAGTTACGCCGTGTCGAGCAGTTGCCCTCACGCGAGCAGGTACGGTTGCCATTCGAGGATGGGCAGTTCGATTGGGTCGCCTGTCACGAGCTGATCGAGGCCATTACCACGCATGAGCGGCAGGTTCGGCTGCTGCGCGAGCTGCTGCGGATTTCGCGCTGTGGCATCTTTGTTTCAACGCCGAACCGCTGGCATCCGCTGATCCGCTGGCTGCGTCCTGAGCGGGATCTCATGCTGCTTGATGCGCTCACGATCAAGACCCTGGTCGATGTCCTGCCCGGACGTCCGCCTTGGAAGCTCGGCCATGTACGGTTGGCCGGTTTTAAGTCGCATTACTTCCTGATGGTGTGGAAGGGTGAGAAGCAAGCGGCCGTTCAGCCAGTAACGGCGGCGGCAGCGCGTGAGGATGTGCCGCCGTCGCCACCGGTGGCTGCGCGACCGGTGCGCGGCTGATGCCGGCATCGGTGCACGCAGCCAGTTCGGCGGCTAGCCGGCCGTTGGTCAGGCGCGCGGATGGTGTTACACGATCTGCGGCGCGGGCGAGGAAGCAGTCCAGCGCTGTCCAGAGGCCCAGTCGTTCAAGATCGAGCGCATGGAACCATAAATGGAGCACGCCACCGCGCGCAGCCGCCACGGCCAGCAGCCGGTAGGTACGTTCCAGCCAGTTTCTGCCGGACATGGCCGTCATGAAGCCCGGCAGCCGGGTGAGCGGAGCGCCTTGCGACAGCAGGTTGCGCATCAGTACTGACCGCGAATGCGGGTAGAACTGCAGCGTGGTCGGCATACGAAAGGGCTGGTGTCCGGCATCGAGCCGCAGGTTCTGAGTCGTGCGCGCGTAAGCAAAGCCGGCGTCGCGCACCATGACCATATGCCGTCGGCGGTAGCGGCCGCCGGGATAACAAAAACCCTGTACCGGTGTGCCCAGCCAGTCTTCCAGTGCACGCTTGCCATCGACCACCTGTGATCGGGCCGTGACATCATCCACCGTCGTCAGGAATCGATGCGACCAGGTGTGAGACCCGATCTCGAAGCGCTGCGCAAGCTGGCGCACCTGGGCTGCCGTCATCACCGGCGGCCCTTCATCGTTCATTACCGGTATGTAGAAGGTCGCTTCAAGGCCATGGCGCGCGAGCAGGTCGGCCACGCGCAGGTCGAGCGGATGACCGTCATCGATCGATAGCGTGAGCCGCAGTTTGCTCATCGCGGGCGCCGCGCCACCGGTGACTGCCTCGGTTCGGCCACGCTGAACGCGCAGGCGCAGGCATCCACGATGCCTTGGGCCGCACTATCGAAGTGGTAGCGGCGTACGCGCGCGAGACTGTCAAGGCTGAACGAGCGCCACAGGCCGTCATCGTCCAGCAGCTGTGCCGCACGCGCGGACCACTCATCGATATTGAGTTCGCGCACGAAGCCGTTGCGGCCATCCACCACCAGTTCGCCAGCCACGCCGGCAAACGGCGTCACGAGTACTGGCAGCCCGGCGGCGCAGGCTTCGTTGGCGACGATGCCCCAGACATCGGCCTGCGTCGGAAAAAGGAATACCCGTGCCGACTGGTAAAGCGAGGGCAATTCATTCTGGCTCGCGAACCCATGGAAGTGCACGTCTACCTGATCGGCTGCGTCCGCAGCTGCGTCCCGGACAGCCGCATCGAGGCTACCAGCACCAACAAACAGCAGCCGGATGCGACGCCTGAGCCGGGCTGCGGTGGCGCGTGCCACCGCCAGCGCGAACAGCGGACCTTTCGTGGCCTCGACCCGGCCGCAGAACATCAGGTCATACAACCTATACGCCTGCGATGGCGGTAGGAAGCGATCGTTATCGATGCACAGCCACGAGTAGAAGCAGCGCGTCCGGTCGACGCCATAGGACTGATACAGCCGGATACCGCCCTCGGAAGCGGCAACGAAGCTTGCGCTGTGCCGGTAGACCACGCGACGTACGGCGCGGTGAACGGAGGATAGCGTACGCTCGGCATCGGCGGTACCGTCCGTCATGGCCACATGCGGCAAGCGGAACAGACGCGCCATCAGAAAAGCGAACAGATGGGTCGGGTTGAAGCCATCAGTGATGACGACGTCGGGCTGAATCCGCCGCATGAGCGGTATGACATCCGGGTTGTTATGAATATACCGACCGTTTACGGTCAGGAAGCGTTCGCGCAGCCAGTGCCGCTCGAACTCCATCGGTGGCAGGTCCCACTGCCGGTTCGGCTCACGTGCGGAGCAGAACACCACGTGGAAATCGATGCCCGGCCAGCTTGCCAGTCGGTTGAAGATCGGCACCCGGTAAGGGGGCGGGGTGTTGGTGATCAGGACGATCCGAGTCATTTGGTCAGTGTGTCGGGTTGGGAGTCATCGGCCAGGGAATCGGATGCCGGATGCTGTTGCGACCAGCGTAGCCAGCCGTCGAGGCGACCGCGCGCGACCGCAAGGCCGTGGGCAAGGTCGTGCCCGACCGCGCCGCGCGCCAGCGGCTTGATGATGGGCGACAGCAGCCCGCGCGCGATTACCCACGGCGGCAGCCGGTGCTTCGCATACATGGCGCCGGTGCCGCGCGCGCGCAGGCGGGCGGCATGGCGCGCAATCGCGGTCAGAGTGGGTGCGGGCGGATCGACCCGGTGATGTACCAGCGCCGTCGGTTCATAAGCCAGCAGTGCGCCGGCGCGCAGCGCACGCAGCACAATGTCAGTCTCCTCGCCGGCGCCGAACCACTGGCCGACACCGAGCCGGCCATCGAAGCCGCCGATGCGCGTCAACAGCTCTCGCCGGAAGAACAGGGTGATCGATGACACCGGGAGGTCGCGGAAGCGTGACGAACGATGCCAGCTCAGCGTACCCGGCGGCAGCGCCGGGTCCTGTTCGACCCAGCGCGTGATTACGCCCTGCGGCTGATCTGCACGGACGCTGCGCAGCATTACGCGTTCCAGCGTATTCGGCTCATACCAGCAGTCATCGTCAGGGAAACCTAGCCAGCGCGCGCCCGAGGCGGCAATGCCGGCGTTGCGTGCCAGTGCGAGATTCGGCGGCGAGTGTCGCAAGTGACGGACCAGAAGTCCGAGGCTGCGCGCGCGTTCCACGATCGGCAGGAGCCTGTCATCCCTGTTCTGATCGACAACCACGACCTCGAAGTCGTGCCAGCGCTGCGCCACCAGGGTATCGAACAGACGGTTCAGTTCGGCCGTGCGGCCGACGGTAGCGAGGATCAACGACATCTCACGCATGCCCGCCTCCGGGTAGTGACAGGCGGGTGCGCTGCCGTCGCACAAGATAGCGCAGTATATGCATCGCCCGCGCCAGCGGATGCATACCGGTATGGGCCAGCCGTACCCGCAGGTCCTCCAGCATCGCGGCGCTGCGCTCGCGGGTCGAGAGACTGCCTTCATGCTCCCGAAAGGCCGTCAGCGGCAGGTCCAGCTGCAGCGGCTCGGCGATGCACGCGATGCGTAGCCACAGGTCATAGTCCATCGCATAGGTGTAATCGGTGGAGAAGCCACCGGTGCGCCACATCAGCTCCCGCGATACGAAGGTGGCGGGGTGCGGAATGAAATTACCCCGCAATAGCTGCCGGCGGCTGTAGCGCGGTGCGACATAGCCTTCGGGTATGAGCTTGCTGTCGATGCAGCGCATCGTGCGGCCGAACAGCCAGCGGCAGCCGCTGCCGGCGAAGGCATCGGCTACAGTGCGCAGCACATCCTCGCGCAGGTAAAAGTCGTCTGAATGCAGGTGCGCAATGATATCGCCGCGTGCAGCACTGAGACCCGCATTCATCGCGCGGCTGATCCCGCCGCGCATGTCCTCAATCAGGGTGACCGGCCGCCCGATGGCGCGTATCCGCTCCAGTGTGCCATCGCTGGAGCCACCGTCGACGAAGATGTATTCGATCTCCACACCGCGCTGCCGCAGCACGGAGTCAATCGAATCAGCCAGCCAAGGCTCGCTGTTCCGGGTGCAGGTGATGACGGAGAAGGTCGGCAGGTTCATGGGACGGCGATCGGTCCGGGAGGGAGGCGGTACAACGCGAGCAGGCGACCGGCAGCCAGCGTGGCGCCGGTCGGCGTGCGCGGGGACAGCGGGTAATCGGGCCGTGGTACGAAAGCCAGCAATGCCTCGACTAGATCCTGTATCGAGTCGAAGAGGCGGAGCTGGTCGGGACCGCATTCGTACATGGCGAGTTCGGGCGTACCGCCCAGCCGCAGCGCAAAGACCGTCTTGCCAAGCAGCAGGGCTTCGAGCACCGTGGTCGGACACGCTTCTTCGCAGAGTGAGGGCACCACGATGGCGTGAGCGCGCGCTGCCAGTGCGAGATTCGACGAACCACTCTGCCAGCCATGAAACCGCACGGCGGGAAAGCGCTGTCGCAGGATATCTTCCTCGCCGCCATCACCGGCGATATCGATCTCGCAGCCATGCGCAGGATGCCGCGCCAGCGCCTCGAGAAAGGCACCCACACCTTTGGCGGGATAGAGCTTGGCAGCGATGAACACGCGCACCGGCCCGGGCGAGGCGAGCTCCAGTGCGGTTAGTCCAAATGTACGCGCGCTGCGTAGTGGGTCGAGCTCGACGAAATTGTGCACCGTGATGCCCCAGCCGCATGCGCCGAAGCTGCGCTGGAGATTGCGCTGCAGCAGGTCGGAGACGAAGACCGTCTTGTGGCGCCGGAAGCCTTGCATGACCTCGTGCCGGAAGCGCCGGACCGCGAGCGCACTGACCTGTCGTTGCAGGCTATTGGGCCGCCAGTGGCGGCAGCGGGCACAATCAGCCGGATCAGTCGAGCGGCAGATCTGCCCCTCGCGGAAGCGGGTATGAATCAGGCAGTCGCTGCCCTGGTCATGCCGGGTCTGGATGAAGTTCACCTGCGGCGGAATTTGGCATGCGAGGTTGGGCAGGTGGCCGTGGTAATGGATCGCGTCATAATTCGGCGCCCGCCGCAGGATGGCCTTGGCAAAGCGGCGCGCGATGGCAGTGCGCTTGGGCGGCATGAACACACCGAGCGCTATTTCCTTCCAGCCATCGAACTGGCCATGCAGCTCAGCGAAAAAACGCCCGCCGAAGCTGAACTCGTCACCTGCGTCGGATGGCGCGACGTCGTCGTTGCCCATCAGGTCCACGGTATGGCCTTCGGCGATCAGCGCGCGCGCCAGCGCCAACACATGGCGCGCGAGGCCACCCATGCCAGGGGCGGGCAGATCCTCGCTGACCAGCAGTATTCGCATCTCAGCGTGCCCCCGGTACGAGACGGCGGGTGGCCGACAGCAGCGCGGCCCGCTCATCGGTGCGGACGATGAAGGCCAGCCCGGCGACGCCCAGCAGCAGGCTGCTCATTGCCGCCAGCAGCAGCAGGCCGGGCAGCGTATCGGGCAGCAGCCACTTCAGCGGCAAGGTCAGCAGCATCACGGCGCTACACAGGCCGATGCCGGGAATCCAGCACTCGCGCAAGGTCTCGCCGAAACGTATGGGTATGGTGCGTCCGTGGACGAAGGCAAGGAACAGCCCTGTCATGAGCAGGGAGGCGAGTACATGGGCAGCCGCCGCACCGATGATGCCGCCGGCCACCGTGCCGGCATACACCATCGGCACGCCGAGCAGGCCGCGCGCGAGGGCGAACCGGCCCGTGATGCGCGGATGACCGAGCCCGTCATTGACTAATGACGGAATCACGGTCAGAGAGTCGATCATCAGAGCGAAGGTGACGAGCAGCAGCACCGGATAGCCCTCGGCCACAAATGCCGGACCCACCCAGCGCGCGAGAAATGCCTCGCCGGTGAGCGCAATGAGGCATAGCACTGCACAGTTGAGATAAGTGAGCAGACGCGTCGTGTCGAGGTAGAGCGAATGGAGCCGCTGTTGCTCGCCGGTGGCAGCCAGTGCGGAGACGCGCGGATAGATCACGCTCGACAGGCGGAAGGTCAGCCCGAGTATGCGGCTGGCGAGCTGGCTGGGCACGCTGTAGAAAGCCAGTGCTACCGGACCGGCAAGCGATCCGATGATGAGCTTGTCCGCATGCTGGTGCAGCATTGATGACAAGCGTGACAGGTAGGTGTAACCCGAAAACCGGGCCAGCGCCGAACATACCTCGCGGCTTGGCAGTGTCGGGGCGAGCGCTACGCCAAGACGGTTCAGGAGAATAACCAGCCACAGGACATTGAGCAGCGCTACAACGGCACGCGCGAGCACGACACCGGCGATACCGCCACCCTGAACGGCGACCACGGCCGACACAAGGTTGGCAGTAATGCCGAAGAAGGCTTCGCTGCGTGCCGACCGGTCATAGCGCTGTAATGCCTGGGGTACGACGATCAGGTAGTTTTGTACCTGCGATAGCGCAAAGCCCACGGCGGCGATCTTCAGTGCCAGCAGGGTGTCGTTGATCAGCAGCGGCGAGATGCTGAAGAAGCGGGCCAGCAGCGGCGCAGCGAACAGGAACAGCAGTAGCCCCCCGACGATGCCTAGCAGGCCATAGAACGACAAACCAAACCAGAACGTCTCGGCGAATCGGCGGCTGTCTTGTCGTGCATGGTGCTCGGCCAGATACTTGATGGAGCCCGCCGACAGGTTCACATCGAGAATACCGAAGTAACCAATGATGGAGGTGATGAGAGTGACGATGCCAAAGCCCTCAAGCCCCAGGCCCCGGATCATCAATGGTACGGTGGCCAGCGCGACCAGCGCGGGTAGGGCGGAGCCGGTGAGGTTCCACAGCGAATTACGCAGCAGCATGGATCACCGCAGGCGGTAGCGGACGAGCCGGTAATGTCCGTGCGCAGAGGTAGGGCAGGGCCAGCGTCAGTCCCAGCAGCAGCATGGTGCGGAACTCGATGATCGGGGTTCCGATCAGCAGAGTCGGCATCCAGAACAGCAGGCCGGCCAAACCGGTGTCGGCCAGCAGTGCGCTATTACCGCGCAGCTGGCTGCGCACGCGGACATAGTGGAGCACAAAGGCTGTCAGCAGCGCGACAAACATCAGTAGCCCGGCAATACCGCTCTTGAGCACGAGATGGCCAAAGCCGCTGTGGACGAAATCAAACTTTCCAAAATGGTAGTCGAGTACGTCCTCGTTGCCGTAGAAGCTGCCCCAGCTGCCGAGTCCGAACAGCCAGTGGCCATCGAGACTTTTGGCGGCGGCTTCGAGTTCGTAGAACCGGCTCACTTCCGTCGATCGGCCGGGACCGACGTCGTACAGCAGGGAAGAGAGGAAGCCGCCGCGCTCGGTGTTGAATTGCAGGCGGCCACGCATCAAGGCCATGGCACCAACGGCCAGCGCGCCGGCACCGAGCCCGCCGAACACGATCCGTCGTTGCCATGGAAGCTGCCACATCAGCACGATGAACATGAGACCGAGCCCGACCAGCGACGAGCGGCGAAATGACAGCGCCACGACGGCGACCTCCATGGCAAACAGCGCCAGCAGAGCCAACCGACGAGGCAGCGACAGACGCACACCCGGCATCAGAAGCAGCCACGCGATGCAGAAGGCGGCCATGGCTGCGATGTAGTTATCGGCGATGTCGAAGTAGACCAGCCGCATATCGAGGCCTTCGAAGTTGCGGTAGGGGTTCGCGGTATCGCCGCCGAAAAGAGCATAGCGTGCCAAGCCGAACAGGGCACGCACCGCAGCCAGCCCGAGGATGAGTAACAGCAGGCGACGCCGCTCGCGCTCCTTATCAATGGCGGCCAGCAGCAACACCGAGAAGAGCGCCATGTTCAGCACATTCAGGATGCCGTTGTAGCCGAGACTGACGAGCATCTCGGTACCCGACATCAGGCCGATGGCGACATGTGCGAATAGCAGGAAGCCGAATGCCGCTACGAAGGGCAGGAAGGGCGAGGCAGGTAGCCGCCGGTCCGGATTCGATAGTTGTCGCATCGCCGCTGCCGCGACGGCCGCCCACAGCAGCAGATTCAGCAGGGAAAATGAAAACACTCCGGTGCCGCGCGCATAGATCGTATTTTCTTCCTGCAGCTGGCCCCAGGTGGATGACGAAAACAGGCAGAGAATGAGCACGAAGCCAAGCGCCACCGAGGACGGCGCGCGCAGGCAGACGGCGAATGCTACCGGCAGGGTGACCAGCGCGGCCAGCAGCAGCCAGAGCGGATCGGAAGCGGTATTCACCTGGCGTTTTGCGTCAAGTGCGCAGACGCGGCTGCTCGGCACGGCCGCGATAGGCCAGGTCCGCAATGTCCGCGCATTGTGCTGCAAGATAATGGCGAACCGTGCGCCGTACGCCTTCGGTCAGATCGATTCTGGGCTCCCAGCCGAGGCTGCGCAGGCGGGTCGAGTCGAGCAGCTTGCGCGGCGAGCCGTCGGGGCGGCTGCGGTCAAAGCGAATATGGCCGTCGTAGCCGATGACCTCGGCGACCAGTAGCGCCAGCGAGGCAATCCGTATCTCCTCCCCGCTGCCGGCGTTGATGTGCGAGCACTGCGGCGAGACCAGCGCGTCGAGCCGCTCGCGCGGCTGCGCCATCAGGTGCAGGCAGGCGGCTGCCATGTCGTCCACGTAGAGGAACTCGCGTAGCGGCTGGCCGCTGCCCCAGATCGTCACCTCGGGCGCACCGGCTAGCTGCGCATCATGAAACCGGCGGATCATCGCCGGCAGTACATGGCTGTCCTCGCGGTGGAAATTGTCACCGGGACCGTACAGATTAGTCGGCATGATGCTGCGGAAATCGGTACCGAACTGGCGGTTGTAGCTTTCGCAGAGCTTGATGCCGGCGATCTTTGCGATCGCATACGGCTCATTGGTTGGCTCCAGCGGGCCGCCCAGCAGTACCTCTTCCTTCATTGGTTGTGGCGCCATGCGCGGGTAAATGCAGGAGGAGCCGAGAAACAGCAACTTGTTGATCCGGTACTTCCATGCCGCATGGATGACATTGGTTTCGATCTGCAGGTTTTGCCGGATGAATTCGGCCGGGTAGATGTTATTGGCGTGGATGCCGCCCACACGGGCGGCGGCGAGGTAGACGCTATCGATCGCATTGCCGGCGAAGAAATCATCAACCTGCGCGCTGTCGCACAGGTCGAGCTCGTCATGGCTGCGCAGCACGAGGTCGCAGTCGCCACGCTCGCGCAATGCGCGCACGATGGCCGACCCCACCATGCCGCGATGCCCTGCGACAAAGATACGTTCCTTCCGCGGCTTACTCATGATGCGCATGGGCGATGAAGCCGTTACTACGGACCAGCACATACTTGCGCGCAGCGGCCAGGTCGGCTTCGACCATCTCGCGGACGAGTTCGACGAAGGATGTGCGCGGTTCCCAACCCAATTTGTCGCGGGCCTTCCCGGCATCGCCGAGCAATGTTTCCACCTCGGTCGGACGGAAGTAGCGCGGGTCGACGCGCACAATGACCTGGCCGGCACGCAAGCCTTCATGACCGCCGGTCGACTCGACGATGGCGTACTCGTCCAGTCCGTGGCCATGCCAACGGATCTCCAGGCCAAGCAGCTGCGCGGCGAGATTCACGAAATCACGCACGCTGCTCTGCTTGCCAGTAGCGATCACATAGTCTTCCGGCTGCGCTTGCTGCAGCATCAGCCATTGCATTTCCACATAGTCACGCGCATGGCCCCAATCACGCAGCGAGTCGAGGTTGCCGAGAAACAGACATTCCTGTTGGCCGAGGACGATGCGTGCCAGCGCGCGGGTGATCTTGCGTGTGACGAAGGTCTCGCCGCGCCGCGCCGACTCATGATTGAACAGGATGCCATTGCAGGCATACATGCCGTAGGCTTCGCGATAATTCACCGTGATCCAGTACGCATACAGCTTGGCTGCCGCATACGGGCTGCGCGGGTAGAACGGTGTGGTCTCGCGCTGCGGGATTTCCTGCACCTTGCCGAACAGCTCGGAGGTCGATGCCTGGTAGAAGCGGGTCTGCTTCGTCAGGCCGAGGATGCGGATGGCTTCCAGCAGCCGCAACGTGCCGAGGCCGTCGGAGTTGGCGGTGTATTCCGGCTCTTCGAAGGACACGCCGACATGGCTTTGCGCGGCGAGGTTGTAGACTTCATCGGGCTGGCACAGCTGGATCACGCGGATCAGCGACGCGGTATCGGTCATATCGCCGTGATGCAGGATGAAGCGGCGACCGGCCTCGTGCGGGTCCTGATACAGATGATCGATACGTCCGGTATTGAATTGCGAGCCCCGGCGCTTGATGCCGTGGACGATATAGCCTTTGGCTAGCAGCAGTTCAGCGAGATAGGCGCCGTCCTGTCCGGTGACTCCGGTGATTAGCGCGACCTTGTCGCCGGATGAATGCAGGGGTTCAGTAGGGATCATGACAAGCTGGACGGTTGGTTCAAGCGTTTATTGTGCGTTCGGGGTGGATGTCGCCATTGCGGCCGCGCAGGTGGTGCGGGTCCGCTTAGGCTTGATCAATAGCCGCCGGGATTGCGGTGTTGCCAGCGCCAGTGGTCATGGCACATCTGCTCGAGCGATTTCTCTGCCTGCCAGCCGAGCAGATCGGCAGCCTTTGCTGGCGAGGCGTAGCAGGTAGCGATATCACCTGCTCGCCGTGGCGCAACCTGCGTCTGTACGGTACGGCCACAGGCGCGCTCGAAGGCGGCCACGGCCTGCAGCACGCTGACACCATGGCCGGTGCCCAGGTTGACGGTGAAACCGCCCGGGTGGGCGAACAGCCGCTCAAGCGCCGCAAGATGGCCACGGGCGAGATCCATCACATGGATGTAGTCGCGTACACCGGTGCCGTCGGACGTCGGGTAGTCATTGCCGAACACCGCGAGGTGCGGCCGGCGGCCGATCGCGACCTGCGCGATATAGGGCATCAGGTTGTTCGGCGTGCCGCGCGGGTCTTCGCCGATCAGGCCGCTCTCGTGCGCGCCCACCGGGTTGAAATAGCGCAGGATGGCGACGCGCCACTCCGGATCGGACTGGCCCAGGTCACCCAGCATCTGCTCGACCATCAGCTTTGATCGGCCGTAGGGATTGGTCGCGCCCGTCGGCGCTGATTCGTCAATGGGTACGCTGGATGGATCGCCGTAGACGGTGGCCGATGAGCTGAATACCACCTTGCGCACGCCCTGCTGGTGCAGGACCCGCAGTAGCGTGACGCTGCCGCAGACATTGTTATCGAAATACTCGAGAGGTCGCTCGACCGACTCACCAACGGCCTTCAAGCCAGCGAAGTGAATCACCGCTGACGGTGGGTTCTGCTGCAGCAACCGGGTCAGCGCCGCATGATCGCGCACGTCGATCGGATAGAAAGGTAGTTCCCGATCGGCGATCTGTTCGATGCGTCCGATGACCTTGGGCGAACTATTGGCGAGATTGTCAATGCCGATGACGCGCCAGCCTGCCTGCAACAGACAGACACAGGTGTGCGAGCCGATATAGCCGGTAGCGCCGGTGACGAGGATAGTATGGCCGACCATACGTATCAGTGCACCACGTTGGAGAGACTCGGACCATCGACCTGCCTTGCGCTGGTCTGGAGCGACAGGTGCAGCAGGAAATTCCGGAATTCCTCGGCCACCTCCGGATGCTTGAGCGCGAATTCGACGGTGGCCTGCAGGTAGCCTTGTTTGGTGCCGCAGTCGTAGCGCTTGCCGATGAACTGGTAGGAGAGCACAGCCTCGGACTTCATCAGCTGGGCGATGCCGTCGGTCAGCTGCAGCTCGCCGCCAGCGCCCGGCGTCAACTGCTTGAGATGCTGAAAAATCGACGGCGTGAGGATGTAGCGGCCGACGACGCCCATGTTGGACGGCGCATGCTCGGGTGCCGGCTTCTCGATGATACCGTCGAGCTTGAGTAAGCGGTCTGCGACAGGACGGCCTTCGACGATGCCATAGGCGCTGCTCTGCTCCATCGGAATCGCCTCGACGCCGATGATGCTGCTGCCGTAATGGGTATGCAGATCGACCATCTGCTTCATCACTGGTGGGTCCGCATCCAGCAGGTCATCGGCGAGGATGATGGCGAAGGGCTCATCCTGCACCAGCCGCTCGGCGCAGAGAACTGCATGGCCCAGGCCCAGCGCTTCGGCTTGCCGCACGTAGAAGCATTGGACGTTGTCGGGCTTGATGCGGCGGATCACTTGCAGCAAATCTGCCTTGTGCCGCGCCTCCAGCTCAGCTTCGAGCTCATAGGCTTTGTCGAAATGATCTTCGATGGCGCGCTTGTTGCGGCCAGTGATAAAGATCATTTCGGTGATGCCTGCCTCAATCGCTTCGTCGACGGCGTACTGGATCAGCGGCTTGTCGACCACCGGCAGCATTTCCTTCGGGCTGGCCTTGGTGGCCGGAAGAAAGCGCGTCCCGAGGCCGGCGACCGGAAAAACCGCCTTGCTAATTTTTCGCATGGGATTCCATTGAGGAGTTGATCCGGGAGAGCAATGCCAACACGGAGGCAACGATCGCTGCCGTCCCGATATCAAACCACCAGTCCGATAGCGAGGCGTTGCGGTAGGGCAGAAGCGACTGGATGGCCTCGTCAGCCAGTCCCAGTAGGGCGATCACGCCAAGCGTGAATGCGATGCGTATCGCGACATTCGCACGTAAGATATAAAAGCAGATTGTCGCCATCATTCCGTAGGCCAGTACATGCAGCAGCTTGTCACCAAAGCGTGCCGACAGCGATTCAGCCTCGCTGGGTTGCGCACCGAGCGCGACCATCAACGCGAAGAACAGCAGCAGAGAGGCGAGCAAACGGGGTCGCCAGAGCACGTCAGGCCCGTCCATAGACATCGTGCAGGCGGACGATGTCGTCTTCGCCGAGATAGCTGCCGGACTGCACTTCGATCAGCTCAAGCGGAATCTTTCCCGGATTTTCCAGCGTATGAACGACGCCTACGCCGATATAGGTACTCTGGTTTTCGGTCAGCAGATAGGTCTTCTCGCCATCAGTGACGCGCGCAGTGCCGCTGACGACGATCCAGTGTTCGGCGCGGTGATGATGCATCTGCAGCGAGAGCCTCGCACCGGGCTTGACCGTGATGTGCTTGACCTGAAAGCGCGGTCCCAGACCGATCGGGTCGAAGCTGCCCCAGGGGCGGTTGACCTGGCGGTGGGCACGATACTCGCTGCGGCCATCTGCCTTCAGCCGGCTGACGATCTGCCGGATATCCTGTGCGCGCTCCTTCGGCAGTACCAGCAGCGCATCATCGGTGTCGATGATCACGAGGTCCTGCAGCCCGATGGCGGATACCAGTCGCTTGCTGGCATGCACATGGCAGCCACTGCAGTCCTGTAGCAGCGCATCGCCGCGTACCGAGTTGCCGGCCTCGTCATGGGGAGTGGCCTCCCAGACCGACGACCAGGAACCAATGTCAGACCAGCCGGCCTGTAATGGCACCATCGCTGCGCTTGATGTGCGCTCCATCAGTGCATAGTCGATCGAGATATCGGGATTGCGCGCATAGGCTCCGGCCTGCAGCCGGAAGGCACCAACGTCGCCCTTACCTTCCCGAAGTGCCGCTTCGCAGGCCGCCAGCACCTCCGGCGCATGCTCGTGCATTTCGTCGATCAGTCGCTGGCAGCGGAAGACGAACATACCGCTGTTCCAGTAGCAGTCACCACTCTCAAGCAGCTTCACCGCTGCTTTGCGTTCCGGCTTTTCGATGAAGCGCTGTATGCGATAGGCCCCGCCGGAAAGCGCGGGTCCGGCCTGGAGGTAGCCAAAGCCGGTCTCGGGCGATTGCGGCGCAATACCGAGGGTCATCAGCAGACCGTCGCTCGCAAGGCGGGCAGCGATCTGTACGGCCTCGGTAAAGGCTGCTGCATCATGCACGATGTGGTCGGAAGGCAGTACCAGCATCAGTGCATCGCTGTGTATCTGCATCAGCTTCAGGGCAGCGCTGCAGAGCGCCGGGGCAGTGCCACGCTGCGCAGGCTCGAGCATCAGGGTTGCATCATCGACGCCGATCT
>CAZESK010000023.1:0-10240 GCA_964515155.1 uncultured Bifidobacterium sp. | reverse complement strand
GCAGTGCCACGCTGCGCAGGCTCGAGCATCAGGGTTGCATCATCGACGCCGATCTCTTGCAGCTGCTCACGGACAATGTGTCTGGTCTCTTCGCTGGTCAGCAGCAGCGGCGCCGAGGTACGCAGGCCGGTGCAGCGCAGCAGGGTCTGCTGCAGCAGACTGTACTGCCCCTGCAGTCGCAGGAACTGCTTGGGATAGCTCTCGCGCGACAGCGGCCAGAGCCGCGTGCCGGCGCCGCCGCACAGGATGACGGGTACCAGGTTCAGTGGGTCCATCAGGATCGATCCTCGGGGTATGGGTCAGTCGGAGTGCTGTAGTGGATGTGGGAAGACACCAGCCATCAGTAGGCGTTGTTTCCCGCCCAGCCCTTGAGTGCGGTCCAGAGGATGATCTTCAGGTCCATCCAGAACGACCAATGCTGTATGTAGTACAGATCGAACTCGATACGCCGCGCCATCTTGTCTTCGGTATCCGTCTCACCGCGGTAGCCGTTAATTTGCGCCCAGCCGGTGATGCCCGGCTTGACGCGATGCCGCTGCATGTACATCTGCAGCTTGTCCTTGTACAAATCGTTGTGCACCAGCGCATGCGGCCGCGGTCCCACGACCGACATATCACCCATCAGCACGTTGAAGAATTGGGGCAGCTCGTCGAGACTGGTGCGGCGCAGGAAGCGTCCCAGCGGCGTGATGCGCGGATCGTCTTTGGTCGCCTGGGTGATCTGTCCTCCGCACTCCTGATGAATTTTCATGCTGCGGAATTTCAGTACATTGAACCGGCGGCCGTTGAGTCCCAGGCGCGGCTGGCTGAACAAGACCGGGCCGGGGGAGCTGAGCTTGATGGCCAGCGCGATTGCGGCAAACAGCGGCGATAGCAGCACCAATACACCCGCAGCGAACGCGCGGTCGAACAGCTCTTTGGTAAAGCCGAGCATGCCGGTGTTGGCCGGATGATTGAGCTCGACAACCGGCATGCCGAGGAATTCCACAGTGCGGTGGCTGAGTATCGTCATCGCTGCAACGTCGGGCACCCAGCGGATATCGACCAGCTCGTTACGCAGCAGGTACTGCAGCTCCTGTAGCATCGCTGATTCGGCCAGCGGCAGCGTGATCCAGACTTCGTGCACCTGATGCCGGGCGACGGCCTCGTGGATATCGTGAAAGGAAGCCAGCGTGTCGATGCGTCCATCGATCGGAACGCCACCTCCGCTGTCGTAGGTGGCGACGACTTGGTAACCAGTCCATTGTTGTTCAAGTGAGCGCTTGTGCAGCTCACGTCCCGTGCTGCCATAGCCGACAATGACCACGCGCTTGTTGTTCAAGCCATGTTCCCGCAGGCGCGATAGCATCGAGTACAGCAGCGAGCGCGACAGAACCAGTGCCGTCAGCGAAAGCAGGTACCAGACAACCATCCACACGCGCGACAGCTCGCCGAGCTGGCGTATAAGGAAACCGAATACAACGCCTGCGGTCAATACGACCAGCATGGCCAGCGCGGCATGGCCTGACATCAGCAGCAGCGAGCGCCCACGCCATGACGAGTACAGATCGAAGCGCGGGAACACGGCCGCAGTGAGTGCGCAGCAAAAATAGAGCACGGCCGCATGTGCGGGCGGAAGTTCTCCGACGGTAGTTGAAAAACACAGCAGAGCAGCGAGGCTACCTGCTGCATACACCGCCAACACGTCGCTGGCACGAACCAGGTATTCGAGGCGAGGAGAGTGTCGTTCGATCAGATCGTGCATGCGCGCTGCCTGGGTCGTTGAGATCCACCTGCCTTGCGGGTCGAATTGATGTCCGCAGGCATTCCGAGGCCGTTCGAGTGCTTGTGATTTTTTTAAGTGCCCGAAGTTGCGGGGTATCAACGGGTGTAGCCGGGCGTTAATGGGCGGCAGGGCTACGGTATGATTCCCTGCATGAACGAGAACCCTGCGGAACAGGCCAGCCTGTTCGAACTGATTGGCGGCGACGACAGGCTACGCGAGCTGGTCGACCGCTTCTATGACCTGATGGATCTGGAGCCGCAGTTTGCGGCGTTGCGGGCTATGCATCCGACGTCGCTTGAAGGCTCACGCGACAAGCTCCACCGGTTCCTGTCAGGCTGGACCGGTGGCCCGGATATTTACACAGAAAAATACGGTCCGCCCTTTCTGCGCGCACGGCATTTGCCGTTTCCGGTGGGCTCGAAAGAGCGCGACGACTGGCTCACCTGCATGCTGCTGGCGATGCGGGAACTGGGCTACGGAGAAGAAAAAGAGGACCTGCTGCTGCAGGCCTTCTTCCGGACGGCGGATTGGATGAGGAACAAGCCGGACTGAGGCGGTGCCGGCCCGGATTCAGGTTCAGATCAACCCGTGGAAGGGGATCACGCTGACCGGTGCGCCAGCGTCGATCTGGCCGGCGTCGTGCTCGAGTACGACAATGCAGTTCGCATCGGACATCGAGCTAAGAATGCCCGAGCCTTGCGCGCCGGTCAGGCGGACCACCGCGGCGCCGGATGTGTCGACGTCGAGTACGCCACGCTGAAACTCGGTACGTCCGGTGCGCTTGCGTATGGTCTCCTTACTGGTCGCGCGCAACATCGGTAGTGTCGGCGGAGTTGCGCCTTGTAACGCGGACAGCGCATCGCGTGCGAAGAAATAGAAGCTTGCCATGACTGCGACCGGGTTGCCCGGCAGGCCGAAGAACAGTGTGCGCTTTTCCTCGATGGCGATATGGCCGAAAGCCAGAGGCCGCCCGGGACGCATCGCAATCTTCCAGAAAAGTACCTCGCCCAGGCGAGACATCAAGTCTTTCGTGTAGTCGGCGTCACCGGCCGACACACCGCCCGTGGTGATCACCGCATCGGCTTGCCGGCAGGCCTCGCGCAGTGCCGCTTCAAGTGCAGCCGGATCGTCACGCACGACGCCGAGGTCGATAGGGTCGAAGCCCGCGCGTTCGAGCATGGCTTGCAGCGTGTAGCGATTGCTGTCGTAAACGCAGCCCTCATCCAGCGGCTGGCCGATGGAGCGCAGCTCGTCGCCGGTGGAGAAAAAGGCCACGCGCAGCTTGCGCATCACGCTCACTTCGCCGATGCCGAGCGAGGCGATCAGACCGAGATCAGCGGGCGTGAGTGTCCGGCCCTTGGGCAAGGCGGCCGAGCCGGCGGCGAGGTCTTCGCCCGCAAGGCGCCGGTTGGCGCCGGGCTGGATCGCATTGGCGGGGATGGTGACCAAGGACTCGCTCGCGTCTTTCACCAGTTCCTGCGGGATGACGCAGTCGCAACCCCGCGGGATGACGGCCCCGGTCATGATGCGCACGCACTCGCCAGCCTGCACGCTATGCGGGTAGGGATGGCCAGCGTAAGCCTTGCCGACGATCTTCATGCTGATATCGTCACTGCCCAGGTCGCTGCCGCGCAAGGCGTAGCCATCCATGGCCGAGTTGTCATGAGAGGGTACGTTGATCGGCGAGATCAGATCACTGGCGAGTACACGGCCGAGTGCCTGTCTCAGTGGTACATGCTCAGTGTCGGTGATGGGGGTGATGCTGCGAGCGATCGCTTGCTGCGCGAGCTCGACGCGCAGGGCGTCCGGATCGTAGCCCGGTAGATCGTTGGCGAGGTTGTTCAGCGTGATCGGCATGGAGTCAATCCGGTAGTCGTCGATGTTTGGACGACAGATGCAGGATTCCGGTTTCCACCGGAGCCCCGCATCTTGCGTGGGTCAACCACCGATGTAAGACATCTCTACCTTGCGTACCGGTCGCGTCAGTCCCTCGGTGTTACTCGTTCTCAGTTCCGAGTAGCGGTCGTCCCGCAGCGACCACAGGTGGGCGATGGCAGCGATGATTTCTTCGTCGCTGTGCCCGGCGCGCAGCAGCGCACGCAGGTCATGGCCGCCGGTGGCGAACAGGCACGTGAATAGCTTGCCTTCGGTGGACAGGCGGGCGCGGTTGCAGTCGCTGCAGAAGGCCTGCGTGACGCTCGAGATCACGCCAATCTCGCCGCTGCCGTCTCGGTAGCGCCAGCGCTCTGCGGTTTCGCCGGTGTAGTTCGGTTCAATTTCTTCCAGCGGCATCTGCTCGCTGATGCGACGAATGACCTCGGCCGATGGAACGACTTCATCCATCTTCCAGCCGTTCGAGGCACCCACGTCCATGTACTCGATGAAGCGCAGGATGACCGGGCTACCCTTGAAGTGGCGGGCCATTGGCACGATTTCCTGATCGTTCACGCCGCCCTTGACGACCATGTTGACCTTGATCGAGCCCAGCCCGACCTGGTGCGCTGTCTCGATACCATGCAACACGTCGGATACCGGGAAGTCGACGTCGTTCATGCGCTTGAAGGTCGCGTCGTCAAGCGAGTCGAGCGACACGGTCACGCGTTTCAATCCCGCGTCCTTGAGCGACTGCGCTTTTTTCGCCAGCAGCGAGCCATTGGTGGTCATCGTCAGATCGAGCGGCTTGCCGTCGAGCGTGGTGAGCGATGCCAGCATTTCTACGAGTTTCTCGATGTGCTTGCGCAGCAGCGGCTCACCGCCGGTCAGGCGGATTTTTTCGACACCGTGGGCGATGAAGATCTTGGCCACCCGCGTGATTTCCTCGAACGACAGCAGCAGGCCATGCGGCAGGAATTGGTAATCCTTGTCGAAGACTTCCTTCGGCATGCAGTACACGCAGCGGAAGTTGCAGCGGTCCGTGACCGAGATGCGCAGATCGCGTAACGGACGGCCCAGCTTGTCGGACAGCAGCCCGGTAGCAGGTATCAGCGTCTGAGGAATGTGTGGCACCGATTGCAGGTAGCGCAGATCGGCAACGGGGATAATGCGTTCTGTCATGTTTTCAGCGGAAGACTCTGTGGCTATCCCGACTAATCATTGCGGCGGCCGTCAAAGGGCTGGCCGAATCGGCAAGTAAGATACCACGAGGCCGACCACCGCACAGGCGAGGATGAGCCGGATCGTCCCGACCCGGAAGCGCAGCAGGGCGAGGGCGGCCGCTGCTGCGATAGCCATGGCAGCCCAGTCCCAGCCCGCTGGCGGCTGCGTGAGGCGGAAGACATACAGCGCGAAGAAGACGGCGAGGCTGGCGATCACACCGACCACGGCGGCGGTAATTGCGGTCAGCGGCGCAGTCAGCTTGAGGTTGCCGCGTGTGGCCTCGACCCACGGCGCACCGGCAAGGATGAGCACGAAGCTGGGCAGGAAAGTGAAGAAGCTCGCCACCAGCGCGCCGGCGAATCCGGACCAGGCCAGCCCGAGGGGACCGAGCACTTCCTGGGTCCAGCCGCCGACAAATCCGACAAAGGCGACGATCATGATCAGCGGGCCCGGCGTGGTCTCGCCGAGCGCGAGACCGTCAATCATCTGATGCGCTGTCAGCCAGCCGAAATGATCGACCGCGCCCTGAATCACAAAGGGTAGCACCGCATACGCACCGCCGAAGCTGAGCAGCGCGGCCTGGGTAAAGAACCAGCCCATGTGTGCCAGCGGATTGCGCCAGCCGAATACCAGGTTCAGCAGGATCAGCCCACCAGCGCCGAGCAGAAGGCCGATGGCCAAAGTGCGCAGGAACCGGCGCCTGCCGAATGCGGCATGCTCTGGCGGTGGCGTGTGGTCGTCGATCAGTGCGGGGCCATAGTACGCGTGGCTGCGCGCGTCGCTGCCGCCGGGCTGGAAGTGCCGGGGTGAGACCCGTCCACCCAGCATGCCGAGCAGGGCGGCCACGCCAATCACGGCGGGGAAGGGTATGTGCAACGCGGAGATCATCAGGAAGGCCAGCAGCGCGATCGCCACCAGCCAGCGGTTTTTCAGGCTGCGCGTGCCGATGCGCCAGCCGGCAGCAAGCACGATGGCAACCACTGCCGGCTTGATCCCGTACAGGATGCCGGCCACCACCGGCTGGTCACCGAAGACGAGGTAGATCCATGACAGGGCGATGATGATCAGCAGCGAGGGCAGGACGAACAGGCAGCCGGCCATGATGGCGCCGGTGGTCCGGTGCATCAGCCAGCCGATGTAGGTGGCTAGCTGCATCGCTTCGGGGCCCGGCAACAGCATGCAATAGTTGAGTGCGTGCAGAAAGCGCTGATCGGAGATCCAGCGCTTTTTTTCGACGAGATCGGTGTGCATCAGCGCGATCTGGCCGCCCGGGCCACCGAAGCTCACGAAGCCGAGGCGTAGCCAGTAGCGAAGGGCTTCGGAGAGAGGGACGGGGGAGGGAGGTGCCGGGCGTTGGGGCATGGCGTGGCTTGGACGGTTCGGCGAGGTGTGTTGGCTGGTTTCGCCTTTGGCTCTACCCGCCCTATGCTTATCATGGTTACCTTGCTGCCACTTTCCATAGGGCGGGTAGAGCCAAAGGCGAAACCCGCCGTCAGGCACTACATATTCGGATAATTCGGCCCGCCACCGCCCTCTGGCGTGACCCAGACGATGTTCTGTGTCGGGTCCTTGATGTCGCAGGTTTTGCAATGCACGCAGTTCTGCGCATTGATTTGCAAGCGTTGACCGCCGTCGGCCGGCACGTACTCGTACACGCCGGCCGGACAGTAGCGCGATTCCGGACCCGCGTAGGTGGCGAGATTGATATTCACGGGCACACTCGCGTCCTTCAGTGTCAGGTGCGCGGGCTGATGCTCGGTGTGATTGGTGTTCGAGATGAAGACCGACGAGAGCCGGTCGAAGGTCAGTACGTTATCCGGCTTGGGGTAGGCAATCGGCTGGAATTCGGCGGCTGGCCGCAGGCACTCATGGTCGGCGTGCTGGTGGTGCAGCGTCCATGGCGCCTTGCCGCGGAAGACCAGCTGGTCGATGCCGACCATCAGCGTGCCCAGGTACAGACCCTTGCTCATCCACGGCTTGAAGTTGCGCGCCACGTGCAGTTCCTCGTGCAGCCACGACTGCTCAAAGGCAGTCGGGTAGGCGGTGAGCTCGTCTTGCGCGCGGCCTGCGGCGATGGCTTCCACGGCGGCGTCGGCCGCCAGCATGCCGGTTTTCATTGCGGCATGGCTGCCTTTGATGCGACTGGCGTTGAGGAAACCGGCGTCGCAGCCCACCAGCGCGCCGCCGGGGAAGACGAGCTTGGGCAGCGACTGCAGGCCACCGGCGGTGATGGCGCGCGCGCCATAGGAGAGTCGCTTGCCGCCTTCGAAGAAGCCGCGGATCGCCGGATGCGTCTTGTAGCGCTGGAACTCCTCGAACGGCGACAGGTAGGGATTCTGATACGCGAGGCCGACCACGTAGCCGACGGCCACCTGGTTGTTCTCGAGGTGGTAGAGGAAGGAGCCGCCATAGGTATCGGTATCGAGCGGCCAGCCGGCAGTATGGATCACCAGTCCTGGTTGATGCTTGGCCGGATCGATCTCCCACAGTTCCTTGATGCCGATGCCATAGGTCTGCGGGTCACGACCGGCGTCCAGCCCGAAGCGTGCGATCAGCTGCTTGCCGAGATGACCGCGCGCGCCTTCGGCGAACAGCGTGTACTTCGCGCGTAGCTCCATGCCGAGCTGGAATTCGCCGGTCGGCTCGCCATCCTTACCGACACCCATGTTGCCGGTGGCGACCCCGATGACCGCGCCGCTTTCATCATGCAGCACCTCGGCGGCGGAGAAGCCGGGGAATATCTCGACGCCCATCGCTTCGGCTTGCTGCGCGAGCCAGCGCACGACGTTGCCAAGCGAGACGATGTAGTTGCCATGATTCTGGAAGCAACCGGGCAGCAGCCAGTTCGGCGTGCTGATGGCGCCGGTTTCGGTCAGGAACATGAAGCGGTCTTCGCTGACGGCCGTGTTGAGCGGTGCGCCGCGCGCTTTCCAGTCGGGGAACAGTTCGTCGATGGCTTTCGGGTCCATCACTGCGCCCGAGAGGATGTGCGCGCCGGGCTCGCCGCCTTTTTCTAGCACGCAGACGCTGATGTCCTGCCCGCGCAGCTCAGCCTGCTGCTTGATCCGGATTGCCGCAGACAGCCCGGCCGGGCCGGCGCCGATAATGAGGACGTCATAATCCATGGCCTCGCGTGGGCCGAATTGTTCGAGGAAGCGGGCTTGCTGGCTGGGGCTGGTCATGGTCGGGCCTGTGGATGCCTGTTGTTTTCGTGCCGGGATTGTCACGGATTTCCGGTGCGCGCGCCAGCCACCGGCACAAGGGGCGCGTGCGGGAATCATGTAATGATAAGGGTTGGGGATGTCGTCCAACGCATGAAGGGAGGCTTTGTGGGTATTGAAGTGAATTTCAAAGGGAAGGTTGCGCTGGTCACCGGCGCCTCCAGCGGGCTCGGCGCCCGCTTTGCGACGGTGCTGGCCGAGGCCGGCGCCACGGTGGTGCTCGCTGCTCGCCGGACCGAGCGCTTGAAGGAGCTGCGTGCCGAGATCGAGGCTGCCGGTGGCGCAGCGCGCATGGTGCAGCTGGACGTGACGGATCATGCCAGTATCAAGTCGGCCGTCGCCCATGCGGAGACCGAGGCCGGCCCGATCGATATCCTGGTCAACAACTCGGGCGTATCGACGACGCAGAAGCTGGTCGATGTGACGCCGGAGGACTATGACTTCGTGATGGATACCAATACCAAGGGCGCGTTTTTCGTCGCCCAGGAAGTGGCGAAGCGGATGATCCTGAGATCGAAGGCGGAGCCGAATCGGCAGTTCAGGATTATCAATATCGCCTCCGTCGCCGGGCTGCGCGTGCTGTCGCAAATCGGTGTCTACTGCATGAGCAAGTCGGCGGTGGTACAGATGACGAAGGCGATGGCACTTGAATGGGGGCGCCACGGCATTAATGTCAATGCGATCTGCCCCGGCTATATCGAGACCGAGATCAACCGCGAGTACTTCGCCAGCGAGGGTGGACAGAAGCTGGTCGCCATGCTGCCGCGCAAGCGCGTCGGCCAGCCCGAAGATCTCGACGGCCTCTTGCTGCTGCTCGCCGCCGACGAGGCGCGTTTTATCAGCGGCGCGGTCATCACCGCAGATGACGGGATGGCAGCGTTCTGATGGCCATGCCCGAAGGTTACGTCCTGCTGGGGCGCACGTGCATGCCGCTGCGCTGGGGCGATATGGATGCGATGGGCCATGTGAACAATACGGTCTACTTCCGCTACCTGGAGCAGGCCCGTATTGAGCTGTTCGAGACGCTGGGCTTCCCGGCCACGCCGGGCGGGGTTGGGCCCGTGATCGTCAATGCCCATTGCAGTTTTCTGCGGCAGCTACGCTACCCGGGGGATATCGAGGTCACCTCCTGGGTCGGGCCGCCCGGGCGCTCGAGTTTCGAGACTCTCCAAGAAATCCGCCGTATCGATGCGCCGGAGCTGGTGTTTGCGCAGGGTGGGGCGAAGGTGGTGTGGGTGGACCAGCGGGTGGAGAAGTCGGTACCGTTGCCGGCGGAGGTGAGGGAGCGGCTGGCGGGGCGATGAGCTGGTGTGGTGGCGGGGATGGCGGGTTTCGCTTTGCTCTACCCGCCCGATGGCCAGCGATATGCTTTTTCTTTGCATAGGGCGGGTAGAGCAAAGCGAAACCCGCCACCCCGACGGTCCTTTACCCCAGCCGCCCGCCCAGCAAGCGATTCACCAACTCGCTCGACGTGCTCGCCGAAAACTTCTTCATCAACCGCGCCCGGTGCATCTCCACGGTGCGCGGCGACAGCGCCAGCTGCTTCGCAATCAGCTTGCTGGTCTTGCCCTCGACCAGCAATGCGGCGACCTCGCGCTCGCGTGCGCTGAGCTCGGCTGTTACCGGACGTCTGCTCGACAGATCCTCAAAGGTCCAGATGCCCGACGCGTGCGGATCCTCGCGCGAGAGCGCGCGACCGGTCACGTGGCACCAGAAGAGTTCTCCGTCGGCGCGTTTCATGATGCGCTCGTCGGAATAGAAACCCTGCCGGTTCAGGATAGGCGCAATACGTTCGCCCGTGCGCTCGAATTCGTCCGCGCTCGGGTAGAGGATGGAAAGGGACTGGCCATTGAGCGTGACGACGCTGTAACCGAACATCGAGGCCAGCGCGAGGTTGCAGGTGCGGATGCTGCGCTGCTCGGAGACGCAGAGGCCGACCGGTGCCCGCTCGAAAATCATCGCGAAATCGACGGGCTGCGCATCCTTGGGCAGGTTGGGGGGCATCCGGGCGGGATCGTACTTTTACGGTATTGTCGGCGGGCTTGGGCGCTTTTATCCTTGCGCGCACTGTCATCTGGCAAAATCAGCCCACACAGTTTACCTGAGGAGACCCATGAATAAAGTCTATCCGGACGCCGCCAGCGCACTGGCCGGCGTG
>CAZESK010000022.1:0-32056 GCA_964515155.1 uncultured Bifidobacterium sp. | reverse complement strand
ACTGCGAGGAAGCGATTGCCGCCGGTGTATTCGGTGTGCCAACGGCCGTCATCGAAGGTCAGCAGTTCTGGGGGGTGGACGCGACCGACATGCTGCTGGCTTTCCTGAAGGATGATCCCTTCTTTTCATCTCCGGCCTACCAGGACGCCCACAAACTTCCCGCGGCGGCACATCGCCAGAAGTAAAAAAACCCGCCTGCGCTGACCGCCGGAGGAGAAGGCGGTCGGTCAGCGAAGGCGAGTGGGGCTCAGACTTCAGCAGTGAAGGGTCAGGTCAAAAGGCGTACTTCAGGCCGGCCTGAAGGCTGCGGGGCATGCCGACGAGAATGCCCCGTGTACGATCGACGATATAGGTTTCATTTGCCAGATTCTTCGCGGTGGCAAACAGCGTCGTTTTGCCCACCGTATAGTTGACCGTGGCATTCCAGATACCGTAGGCATTGATCGGACCAAAACGACCATCGCCATTGACGTTCACCGTTGCCGTGTTGGCGAAGTCAGAGAACTGCTTGCCCACGTAAACGTAATCCAGGCGAGTGCTCCAGTTCAGCGGAGACCTGTAACCGAGGGTGATGGTGGCCTGTTGTTCAGGGGCGTACGGCATTCGCTTGCCTGAGTTGTCGATCCTTCCACCCGAAGGCGTCACCAAAGCTGAACGCTGCTCGGCAACTGGCAAGTAGGTGAATGCCGCGCGGACGAATAGGTTTCCCTGTACATCAGGCGCGAGGTTATCCAATTGACCGGCGAACTCGATACCTTGATAGAGCGCCTTGCCCTCCGCATAATTTGTGCCCGTCCCGCCAATGGTTCCTCCAGCGATACTTCCCACCTGCACGTTATTGCTGAAGTCATTACGGAAAAAAGCAACATCGAGATAGCTATCCTTCGTCGGTGACGTACGCATACCCAGCTCGAGGTTCACGCTGCGCTCAGGATTCAAATTAACCGACGTTCCATCATTGTTCAACGCGTCTTCGACACGTGGCGGACTGAAGCCTTTGTGCACCCCGCCATAAACCAGCGTCTGGGGAGTCGCTTGATAGCGCCCCCCTACACCCGGAACCACCTCGGTGAAGGACGCGGTCGCCAATCTCTGGTTATCACCCGGGCGGTAACTTAGGCGTTCGTTCCGGATATGCTCAATGCGGACAATAGGCGTGATAGCAAACTGACTGGTCACGTCGAATCTGTTAGCCAAGAACCCGGAGAACGCGGATGTCGAACGCTTGTTGTCCTCCTGGATGTGACTGGCGTCAGAAAGGTCAGATCGATTTCCGCTGACAAAATTACTATGACTGGTGTACCGAAGCTGCTTTCTGCGCTGCGTCTCTTCGTGAACCTTGATCCCATATTCGAGCTGATTGTTCATGCCGAATGCTGTATACCGCTGCTGAACTCGCGAATCAATTCCAACGGTTGTGTAGTTGCGGAGGCGACCATTGACCTGGCAGCCGTCAATGGTTATCGGATCTCCGAGTAGTCGGGTGTTCGGGTTGCAATCCAGCGTACTCGATGCTTGCCGCCACCAATCCCGGTCGAATTGGGCAGCATAAACGCTGGTGGTCACGGTCGTTCCCGCACCGAGGTTTAGCAGATGGGTGGCCGACACACCTCCACGCTGGAATTCAAGAAAATCATTTTTGAACGGGTTGTAGCGCGCGCCTTGTCTTGCAAACTCTCGCTCCGTCAGACCAGAGTAAGTCGTGGTCGATTTCTCGTCGTAATACGTAGCGCGCAGAATCAACTTATTGTCGGCGTTCAGGTCGCCCGCCCATTTAAAGTTCAGATCGTTGATTGCGCTGTGAGTGTTATCCCGCGCACCGTCCGCCTGCTTGCGATACAGATCGAGGATCGCACCATTGCCGGTAGCCATGAGGTGCGCATTCAGGTAGCCACGATTACCGGCTGCCAGCCCCACGAAGCCGCCAAGCTCTTTCTGGGGTTCCGGCGTGATGTAGTTGATCACCCCACCAGCCGTTTGCGGACCGAAGCGCAGAACCTGACTGCCCTTGCTGACCTCGATCGAATCGTAGCGGTCAATCGGCGGATGGTAGTAGCTGGCGTTGTCGCCATACGGCGCATAGGACAAGGGCAACCCGTCCTCAAGCAGCAGAATCTTGGTCGAGCGCGTCGGGTTCAAACCCCGAATGCCGATGTTGGGGCGCAGACCCAGGCCTTCCTCTTCCCGGACATGAACGCCCGGCACCTTGCGCAGCGCCTCGTTGACGGTAAAGACCCGGCTCTGCTCAAGCTCGGCCGCATCCACGATATGGGCCGAACCCTGGCTGAGCCGGGCATTGGACGGTGTACCAATCACATCCACCCGAGGCAACACCCTCTCCTGTGCGGGCGCCGCGGTTTGGGCCAGCACCGGGGCGGCAACAAATACAGCGAGCAAAGCCGACGCCATCGGCGACGGCCGGAATCTCGGTTGGCGGCCGACGCGGCCGCGTTCGTACTTCATTTCTTCTCCTGCAACGCTAGACATTGTTTCTCCTGCAAAAGGGACTTCATTCCACCTGATTCATCAAATACAAATGAGAATGATTCGTATTTGTATGCAACGATATAGCATTTCTGGCTATCCATCAACAGATTCCCCTATTCGATAGACGGACATCACCGCTGTCACCACCTGCCTTGATTTGGCTCAATGGAAAATAATCCATATAAATCATGGTTTTATGATCAATTTCACCCAGTTATCCACAGGCCTGTCCCAGAAAAATGTGGACATCTGCACAGGCAAGCCCTCTAATCGGGTAAATCCTGTCTGACGTATCTTCATGTCCACTCCATCGAACACCCTGGATCAGAGCCCTCCTTTCCGCAGCCTCTGCACCGACTGCGGCATCTCGCGCAGCAGTGAGCCGCGCCGATGCGGGCAGGCCTGCCAATTCATCCGGCCCGACTATCCGGGACTGGAAACCCAGGTACATGGCCGCGCGCGTGATCCGGAGCGTACCGGCGAGTCCCATTTCGGTCCGTTCCAGGCGATGCTGCGCGCGTCAATGCGCCAGCCGCGCGAGGGTGCGCAATGGACTGGCATCACCACGCGTCTTGCCGAACGCCTGCTGGAAACGGGGGCGGTCGATGCGGTGCTGGCCATGGCCGCCGATCCCGATGACCGCTGGAAGCCCAGACCCGTGCTGGTGAAAAAGGCGGCAGACATGGCGCAGTGCCGGGGCATGCGCATGGGCTATGCGCCGCTACTGTCGTTGCTGGAGCCGGCCGCTGCCGAAGGCATCCGGCGCCTGGCCGTGATCGGCATACCGTGTCAAATCTATGCGCTGCGCGCACTTGAGCGCGAGCTGGGTTTCGAGAAAATACTGGTGATCGGTACGCCCTGCTCGGACAACACGACCACGGAGAACTTCCACCAGTTCCTCGGGCTGCTCGACGCCGAGCCTTCGCGCATCCGTTACCTTGAGTTCCGCGCCGACTACCATGTCGAGCTGCGCTATGACGACGGACGCCGCCGCCTGATTCCCTTTCTCCAGCTGCCGCTCTCTTCGCTGCCCAAGGATTTCTTTCCGCTCACCTGCCGCACCTGCGTCGACTACACAAATTCTCTGGCCGACATCACCGTCGGCTACATGGGTGGCGAGGGTCGGCAATGGCTGCTGGTGCGTAATGCACGGGGTGCCGAGATACTGTCGCTGCTGGGCGATGAAGTCATACTGGAGTCGCCCGGCAGCGGCGGACGGCGCAAGTCGGCCGTGATGGGTTTCCTGCGCAATACCGAACGCGCCGCCGGTGGCCTGCCGCTGCGGCGCATGCCAAACTGGCTACGTCCCCTCGTGGGCTGGCTGATGCCGCGCCTCGGACCACGCGGGGTTGAGTTCGCAAAAGCGCGGGTCGAGATGAAAGCCATCGAGAGCGTGATCCATTTGCGGCGCGAGCAACCGGCGCGCATGCGCACCATGCTGCCCGAGCACCTCTGGCCCCTAGTCGAACCCTATGGCCTGCACCGCGACACCGGGCCGCAGGCGCCGCCACCGACAGTCCGCGCTCAGGACTAAGCCTCTGCCCTCAGGGGTAGATCATTGCCGGCCATTTGCCGATAAAATTCTCCGTAAAAAAATTATCGATGCACAGACATCGACGGAGATCCTATGCAACTCCATCGGCTTAACCCAACCTTACTTGTTGCCGCGCTATGGCTCGGGCTGCTCGCCGCTTGCAATGGCGGCCCGAAGACGCTTGACGACTGCCTGCTCAAAGCCTCACGCGAATCACAAAACGACCGCCAGTTCAGAAATATGGCCGAAAGCTGCAAGCAGCGGTTCCCGAAACGCTGAGTGCAAAATGTTTCCGGGTGAACGAAACTGCGACGCCAATTGCAACGGGGTCTCAGTGGTGATGAAGATCAAGCAGCAGTCACACTGGTGGCAGCGGTGGGCCCTGCCGATGGGACTCGCAGTTTCCATGCTGCTGACCGC
The DNA here is from genome assembly GCA_964515155.1 of uncultured Bifidobacterium sp. Taxonomy (GTDB): domain Bacteria; phylum Pseudomonadota; class Gammaproteobacteria; order Burkholderiales; family Burkholderiaceae_D; genus Pernthalerella. The sequence continues at coordinate 27,615 of CAZESK010000022.1, read as the reverse complement.
CGTGCAAGCCCGCGCCGATAACTGCGACGATACCGTCCGTATGGACGGCTTTTTCACCAAGGCGCGCCGCGACTGCCCGTTCAGTTATTACGCCTTCCGTTTCCAGCAGCAGTCACAGATCTGCCGCGACAAAAAGGGGGCTGCCGAATGGCAGCGCCTGTTCGGCGTTGGCGTCTCGACATTTGATGCGCAGGCCTCCCGCCGTGGCAGGCAGGCGCTCTGCGACAAGCTGGCGCGCGACTTTCCGATGACGCTCAAGTACTGAGAGACTCGATACCGCGTACGAGCAAATCATCTTCGCCTCGGTCTTTGCCGGGATCGTGATTGGTGCAATCATCGTAGCTGCCTTTCACTCCCCGACGGACTTGCCATCGCCCCATGAGCGACGCTGCCCACACCGGCCTGGATTCGGCCACTGCCGCACGACGACTGGCTCACGAGGGACCGAACGACATCGGTGTTGCGCAGCGCCGGTCACTGCCAGCCATTGCCAGGGAAGTCGCCAGCGAGCCGATGTTCCTGCTGCTGCTCGCCGCCGGTGCTATCTACCTGCTGATCGGCGATACCTTCGAGGCACTCGTGCTGATGGGTTTCGTGCTGGTCATCATGGCCATCACGGTCCTGCAGGAGCGTCGCACCGACAATGCACTGGCGGCACTGCGCGACCTATCGAGCCCGCGGGCACTGGTCATCCGGGATGGTATCGAGACGCGTATCGCGGGTCGCGAGGTGGTGCGAGGTGATGTCGTGATTCTCGGGGAAGGCGACCGCGTGCCGGCCGACGGCAGGCTGCTCGACAACCATGACCTCGCCGTGGACGAGTCGATGCTGACCGGCGAGTCGCTGCCTGTGCCGAAGTCGGCGGGTGACACGGTGTCGGCCGGCACCTTGATCGTGCAAGGACAGGGAGTAGCCGAAGTCAGCGCCACCGGCAAGCACACCGACATGGGACGGATCGGTGCATCGCTCGAACAGATCGAACTGCAATCCTCGCCGCTGCGCACCGAAATGAGCCGCCTGACGCGCCGCTTCGCGATGGCCGGGGCACTGGTGGCCAGCGCGCTCGTGGCCGCCTACTGGCTATTGCGAGGCGATCTGCCGCAAGCAGTGCTGGCCGGCATCGCGCTGGCGATGTCGCTGCTACCGCAAGAGTTCCCGGTGATCATGATCATCTTCTTCGCCTTCGCCGCGCGCCGGCTCGCGCGGCTCAACGTGCTGACCCGCAGGCTCGACGCCATCGAGACACTCGGAGAAACCTCAGTGCTGTGCGTCGACAAGACCGGCACGCTCACGCAGAACCGGATGGAGGTCATCGCGCTGCATCCCGGCGCCGGCGGCAATATCGGAGGCGCCGACGTGAACGGCGCATTGACGCCGGGGCAGCACATCCTGCTGCATCATGCGCTGCTGGCCAGCGAAACCGATCCGCACGATCCCATGGAGAAGGCAATCCATCGGCTGGCCGGCAAGGGTGACAGCAACCGGGTATGCATCGAGCCGCACTGGACGCTGGCACGCGAGTACGAGTTGTCTGCGCAGCTGCCAGCCATGACGCATGCCTGGGATCATGGCGATGGCTGCGTGGTTGCCATCAAGGGCGCGCCCGAATCCGTGGCCGCGCTGTGCGAGCTGTTGGAAACCGAGCGACAGCAGGTTGCGAATGACGCTGGACAGCTGGCCGACCGCGGTCTGCGCGTGCTGGGCGTGGCGCGCGCAACTCATGCAGACGGGCAGGACTGGCCCGACACACCGCAGGGCTTCGGTTTCGAATGGCTGGGCCTGCTGGCGCTGGCCGACCCCCTGCGCCAAGAAGTGCCCGCCGCCATCGCACAATGCCAGCAGGCCGGCATCCGCGTCGTGATGATCACCGGAGACCATCCGCGCACCGCGCTGGCGATCGCGCGAGCGGCTGGCATCCGCACCGATCAGGTCCTGACCGGCACGGACCTGGCCGCGATGAGCGCGAATGACATGGCGGCAGCGGCACGCGAGGTAAATGTTTTTGCACGCGTCAAGCCAGAACAGAAACTGGCGCTGGTGGAGATACTGAAACGCCAGCGCCAGGTCGTGGCCATGACGGGCGACGGTGTGAATGATGCTCCGGCGCTCAAGGCCGCACATATCGGCGTGGCGATGGGCCAGCGCGGTACCGATGTCGCGCGCGAGGCGGGCGCGCTGGTGCTGCTGAAAGATGACTTCGGTTCCATCGTCAGCGCGATCCGCATGGGACGGCGCACCTTCGCCAATATGCGACAAGCAATGGTCTATACGGTCGCCGTGCACGTGCCGATTGTTGGCCTGTCGCTGCTGCCGGTGATGTTCGGTCTGCCCCTGCTGCTCACGCCGCTGCACATCGCCTTCCTGGAACTGGTGATCGACCCCGCCTGCTCCATCGTATTCGAGGCCGAGGAAGGTGATGCGTCGCTCATGCAGCAAGCGCCGCGCAGGCCGGAGGAGCCACTGCTCTCGCTGCACGATGCGCTGCAGTCCGTGATGTACGGCACGCTCACGACGGTAGTGGCTTTCGGGCTATACGCTCTGCTGCTCGATGCAGGTGAAGCGGTGAGCTCGGCAGCCGCTTCGGCATTCGTGCTGCTGGTGATGGCGAATGCCATGCTGATCCTGCCAAGTCGCTCGCGTCACCGCGAATGGCGCCGGTTATGGTCAGGTTTGCCCCGGGTATCGATCTGGGTCATGGCCGGCACGGCGGCCGGTCTGTGGGTAGTGACGATGGTGCCGGGCATTGCGCCGGCTTTCCGTTTCACGCCGCTGACGCCCGAGGTCTGGTGGCTCAGCGCACTCGGCGGCGTGGCGATGCTGGGGGTGTTTCAGGTGGCGAAGCGATCCTCATGACGCGCTCCCTTGTTGCCGGCAAGGGATTGGAGTCTGTCGTATACCGACTGATAATTTTCCCGAAACTGCTTCTTGCTCAGTTCGAGTAAGCCACCCAGCTCGTCATCGGAGAGCTGAATGTGCTTCTCACTGCACCAGTTCAAGAACTCGAGGCGGTTCTTTCCTCCTACAATCCGGCAAAAATCATTGTCGTCAAACAGCCCATGGCGTTGTATCGTCTTGAGGGCAGCTGGATTGCCATTGAACAAACGCAGTATCGCTTCTTGGATCTGCCACGCCCCTGGCGGGTGGGACTTCCTCAGCGAGTAATGAGTTTTGCGAATAAAGTTCGCCACACTACCCACGAGCTTGGCCTCCAAAGCGGTGGGCATCGTGAGGATACCTCCCTCAATTCCCGTACTCATCGAATCTAACAACTTGATCGCTCTCTTTGAGAGATCCAGTGGCTCCGTAATCGGGTTCCAGTAATCTCCATTTCGCTTGGCAATGGCTTTCAAGAATTGCATGCCTCCATCCTTGTCCAGCCCCAGCAGTTGTACGCATTGAAACAGGTCGGCATCGGTCACTCCCGGAATTGCGTAGAGTTCAGTGACTTCGCCCGGCGCTGGCTGCGGAGCCGTGGCCGGTGGACGCGTCAGCAGCATCGGAGCGCTCTGGGGCATGAACGGTGTGGGCGCAACAAGCGGGACCGGGTTCACTCCCTCGCCTCTGCGTCGCTTGGCCACCTGCTCGCCATCCGTTGTCGGATAGCCTGTCCACAACGCCGTTTCTGTCACGACGCGGGAGCGCAGTTGCGGTAAAGGCTTGGCCTGAGGTGCGTGCCGGCCTGCCCACGCGGGGAAGGCTTGGTCAAACGGCCGCTTCATCGCTTGGCGTACATTGATCAGTCCATACTGCGCGTAAAAATCGGGATTGCTGATGCTCATACTGTGACCTCCTGAAAAAGTTCATCAAATGGACAGCCTGTGTCCTGAAGATGACCGGGAAGTTCCAGAAGAGGTGGGTGGGTGGGTGGATGGACGAGCAAAGGCGGTCAGCGGCAGGCACCAGGCACGGGAGCAGGAACCGCCCCCCGTTCCGGCAGCTGACCATCTGTATTCAGTCCGGGGCGTCGAAACACACTACGTGGTCGAGCTCCACACGAATACCGATGGCCTCGCCGATCGCATGATCGTGATGGCTGGGTACCAGCGATAGCAGCGTGCATCCGGAGGGCAAGGCCAGCGTGTACAGGAATTCCGCGCCGCGGAAGGCCTTGGCGACCACGATGGCGCGCAGGTTGCTCGCATCCTCGTGCTGGATGTCATCCGGCCGCACCAGCAACTCAACCCGGCTGCCGGTCGGTAGCGCATGATCCGGCTCCATGCGGAAGCAGCCAAGCTCGGTATCTACGCCGTTGTCACCATCGGCCATGCCGGGCAACAGCACGCCCTCGCCAATGAAGCCGGCGACGAAGCGGTTCGCCGGACGGTGATAGAGATCCATCGGCGTGCCCCACTGCTGCAGCCGGCCGTCAGACAGGACGGCGACCCGGTCTGCGACAGCGAAAGCCTCGTGCTGATCATGCGTGACGATGACGGCAGTGGTGCCAGTGCGCTTGAGCAGGTCGCGCACCTCCAGCGCGAGCCGTTCGCGTAGCGTCACGTCAAGGTTCGAAAAGGGTTCGTCCATCAGCAGCAGCTCGGGCTGTGGCGCCAGCGCGCGTGCCAGCGCAACGCGCTGCTGCTGGCCACCGGAGAGCTCGTGCGGCGCACGTTTGGCCAATGCCGAGAGGCCGACCAGCTCCAGCATCTCCGCGACGCGCGCCTCGCGCTCGCGGCGCGGTAGCCGGTGCAAGCCAAAGCCAACATTCGCCTCGACATCGAGATGCGGGAACAGCGCGTAGTCCTGGAACACCATGCCGATGTTGCGCCGCTCAGGGGGCAGCTGGTGGCGAGCGCTACCAACCTCGCGCTGCATCAGCCAGATACGACCGGACTGCAAAGGCTGAAAGCCGGCAATGGCGCGCAGCGCGGTGGTCTTGCCGCAGCCAGAGGGCCCGAGCAGACAGGCGATCTCGCCGCGCGCCAGCGTCAGCGACAGGTCGTGCAGCACGACATGCGGCCCGGTCGGCGTCGGGTAAGCCAGCTCAAGCGATTCCAGCTCGAGCGCATGCAGGGTGAGGTGGCTATCCTCGGCTCGTTTCATTCAATGCCTCATTTTTCGGTTGCGCGCACCAGCAGCAGCACCGGCAGCAGGCCGGCGGCGACGATGCACAGGCTGGGCAACGCGGCGCGCTCCCACATACCTTCCGAGCTCATCTCAAACACGCGGACGGCGAGCGTATCCCAGCCGAAGGGGCGCGTCATCAGCGTGATCGGCATCTCCTTCATCACTTCCACGAACACCAGCAGGCTCGCGCCCAGCCAGCCCGAGCGCAGCATTGGCACGAACAGACGGCGCAGCACTTGCCAGCGGCTCAGCCCCAGGCTGCGCGCGGCCTGCTCCTGCATGGGCGTGATGCGCTCCATCGCCGCTTGCATCGGCTCGAAGCCGACCGCCATGAAGCGCGCAGCCATTGCCAGCAGCATCACGACCAGCGTACCTTTGAGCACCGGTGCCGGCTGTACACCGAGCGAGGCCCACAGCGGCAGCAGCTGACGGTCCAGCCACGCGATGGGCACGAACAGGCCGACCGACAGCAACATGCCTGGCAACGCGTAGCCGAGCATGGACACACGCACGCTCCAGAGCGTGATCCGCCCGGGACGCTGACGCTGCGCATAAGCGACCCATAGTCCGCAGGCGACCACCAGCAGTGCGGCCAGCGCCGAGAGCATGAGCGAATGACCGATGAACCCCCAGTAACGCTCGTCCCAGTCAGTGCCTACGACCTCAAGCGACCACGCCAGCAACTGCACCACCGGTACAACGAACGCCAGCAGCAGCACGGCCGCGCACCAGCCGAAGGCCAGGACACGCGTTGCGCCCCGCAGCGGAATGCGCTGCATCTTGCCGACCGAGGTACCGGTGTAGCGGCGCTGCTGACGAGCGCGCTGCTCGAACCAGATCAGCAGCAGCACGGCCAGCGCCAGCAACGAGGCCAGCTGTGACGCCACCGTCAGGTTGAACAGGGAGAGCCAGGCCTTGTAGATCGCCGTGGTGAACGTGTCGACGTTGAAGATCGCCACGGTGCCGAAGTCCGCCAGCATTTCCATCAGCGCCAGCGACACGCCGGCGGCCCACCAGGGGCGGGACATCGGCAGTGCGACACGAAAGAAGGCGCGTATTCGCGGCAGCCCCAGCGTCTGCGCCGCCTCGAGGCTGCGCTGCCCTTGCGTGAGAAACGCCTGGCGTGCAAGCAGATAAACATACGGGTACAGCACCAATCCGAAAACGATGATGGCGCCGCCGACCGAGCGTACATTCGGTATTGCAAGGTCAGGACCGAAGGCACCGCGCAGCGCGGTCTGCAGCGGCCCGCTGTAGTCGAGCAGGCCGACCATCACGGCAGCCAGCACATAACCGGGCAGTGCCAGAGGCAGCACCAGCGCCCATGCGAAAAAACGGCGGCCCGGGAACTCGCAGACCGCCGTCAGCCAGGCCAGCGAGATGCCGAGCAACAGCGTCAGCAGGGCGACGCCGGCGGCCATCCAGAGCGTATTGGCAAGCACGGCCGGCAGCACGAAGCTGCGCAGGTGCGCCCAGATCTCGGGCTGCGGCTGCAGCCAGCTGGCCAGCACCACGGCCAGCGGCACGACGGTCAATAGCGCGACCGGCAGTATCGACCAGGCAGGCCGAGCCGCAGCGTGGAAAGCAACAACACTCATCGACGCTTACTTGTAGCCAGCGCGGTCCATCAGGCGGGTCGCCGTGACCTGCAGCTCACCAGCCTTGGCCACATTCAGCAGATTGGGTTTGAATGGTCCCCAGTTCTTGATGATGGAGTTGGCCTGTACCTTCGGGTTGGCCGGGAATTCGAGATCCTCATCCACATAGAAGAGCTGCGCAGCCTCCATGGAGAGGTACTCGATCAGCTTCTGCGCGCCGGCCGGGTTTTTCGCGTGCTTCGTGATGCCGGCACCGGAGACATTGACGTGGGTACCACTGCCGTTCTGGTTCGCCCAGAACAGACCGACCGGCAAATCCGGCTCTTTCACTAACAGGCGACCCAGATAGTAAGTGTTGACGATGCCGATGTCGCACTGGCCGGCAGCGATAGCCTTGATCAGCGAGGTATCGTCAGGGAAGGGATCGGTCTTCAGGTTGGCAACCCAGCCTCGCACGATGGCCTCGGTCTTTTGCTCGCCGATCTCGCTGATCATCATCGCCACCAGGGACTGGTTGTACACCTTCTTGCTGGTGCGCAGGCAGAGCCGCCCCTTCCACTTGGGAGAAGCGAGGTCTTCATAGGTCGACAACTCGGCCGGCTTGATGGTGGCCTTGTTATAGATGATGGTGCGCGCGCGCACCGACAGGCCGAACCATTCATTGCCCGGATCACGCAAATGTGCCGGGATGTTCTTCTGAAGCACTGCCGAGTTCAGCGGACGCAGCTGCCCCTGCTGCGCGGCCAGCCAGAGGTTGCCGGCATCGACCGTGATCAGCACATCAGCCGGAGTGCTCTCAGCCTCCGCCTTGAGGCGCGCGAGCAAGGCTCCTTCGTTGGCGGTGAGCAACTTGATCTCGGTGCCGGTTTCCTTGCTATACCGGTCGAGCAAGGGCTTGAGCAGTTGCTCGTTACGCGCGGAGTAAACGGTCACCGTGTTGGCCGCAGCCGGCACAGACACCAACACAGCCAGCATGGCGCTGGCAGAGAGTAATCGGGTAAACAGTCGCATAGGTCGGTTCGGAGGTGGTTAAAGAATCGATACCAGCGATTCTACACAAAATGAGAATTATTCTCAGTTGGAGAATACAGCGATACCCATTCTTTTCTCCGCCGCAACCTCAGCGGCGCCGGTTGGATCGTGCAATCGGGATGGGGCTTCTGCACGGAAGCGAGATCCGACTCAAAAAAAACGGCGGTGCCGACCGGGATCGGGCACCGCCGCACAGAGGGGAACCAAAAAAATCAGGCAGCCTTGGCCAGCGCAATCTGATCGGTCACGCTGGCGTCGAGGCCAGCCGGGACGCGATGTGTACGCCAGAACTCGCTTGCCGCGGCCATGCCGCTACCTGCCCGGACCTGGATGCCGCAATCGAGCATGGCCATTTCGGCGCCGGCGATGGCCGACATGAGGTGTACTTCATTCATGTCACCCAGATGGCCAATGCGGAACAGCTTGCCCGCGACCTTCGACAGGCCGGCCCCCAGGGAGAGGTTGTAGCGGTTGTAGGCGCGCGAAATGACATCTGCACCGTTGGCGCCTTCCGGCACCATGACTGCCGAGACGGTGTTCGAGTACCATTTCGGGTCTTTCGCGCACAGCTTCAGGCCCCAGCCCTCCTGCACCGCGGCGCGGACGCCGGCAGCGAGGTATTCGTGACGGGCGAAGATGTTATCCAGACCCTCTTCCTCGATCATGGTCAGCGCCTCGACCAGGCCATACAGCAGCGGCAGCGCCGGTGTGTAGGGGAAGTAGCCGGTCTTGTTGGAGTTCAACATGTCCTGCAGATCAAAGTAGGCACGCGCGAGCTTCGCTTCGGCGTGCATGTCGAGCGCCTTCTGGCTGGCGCACATGATGCCCAGGCCAGCTGGCAGCATCAGACCCTTTTGCGAACCGGACACAGCCATGTCCACGCGCCAGTCATCGAAACGGAAATCGATCGATCCCAGCGAGGACACGGCGTCCACGAACAGCAGCGCCGGATGCTTGGCATCATCAAGCGCACGTCGTACGCCGCCGATATCCGAGGTCACGCCGGTGGCGGTCTCGTTATGGCAGGCCAGTACGGCCTTGATCTTGTGCTCGGTATCGCGGCTCAGGATGTCTGCATACTGCTCGACCGGCACACCGGTACCCCACTCGACATCGACGATCTGCACATTCAGACCATGCTTCTCGCACATGGCGATCCAGAGGTGGCTGAACTGACCGAAGCGCGCAGCCAGCACGGTGTCGCCCGGCGACAGCGTGTTGGTGATTGCGGCCTCCCAGCAGCCGGTGCCCGAGGACGGGAAAATAAACGGCGTGCCGCGCTCGGTGCGGAAGACGCGCTTCAGGCCCGGCATGATGGTGCGGGTCAGCTGCGGGAAATCGGGCGAGCGATGGTCTTCCATCGACACCATCATCGAGCGCATGATCCGGTCAGGCACGTTGGTGGGACCAGGTACGAACAGGAAATTACGTCCAGCCATGTCTTGTCTCCTTCTCTCGTTATCGTCAGGGGGTTCGCGGACGGTCTCTGCCGTCATGAAATGGGTTTTGCAGTAATGGGGTCAGGCGGTGGTCGTCATTCCGTAGACCGGGAAAGGCGCTACCAGCGCCGCCACTTTTGCGCGCACTTCCGCAATGCGGGCCGAATCATTCGGCGCCTCGAGCACATCGGCGATCAGGTTGGCGGTGATTCGCACCTGCTCTTCGCGGAAACCACGCGTGGTCATGGCAGGCGAGCCGAGACGGATGCCGGAGGTGATCATTGGCTTCTCCGGATCGTTCGGAATACCGTTCTTGTTGCAGGTGATGTGTGCCTGGCCCAGCGCAGCCTCAGCCGCCTTGCCAGTGATGCCCTTGGCGCGCAGGTCGACCAGCATCACGTGCGACTCGGTGCGTCCCGAGACGATGCGCAGGCCGCGCTCGATCAGCGCCTTGGCCAGTGCGTCGGCATTCTTGACTACCTGCTGCTGGTACTCGCGGAAGGCCGGCTGCAGCGCCTCGTGAAAAGCGGTGGCCTTGCCAGCGATAACATGCATCAGCGGGCCGCCCTGGATTCCAGGAAAGATCGCGCTGTTGATTTTTTTGGCGATCTCTTCGTCATTCATCAGAATGATGCCGCCGCGAGGGCCACGCAGGCTCTTGTGCGTGGTCGAGGTGACCACATGCGCGTGCGGTACCGGGTTTGGGTAAACACCGCCGGCGATCAAGCCCGAGTAGTGGGCCATGTCGACCAGCAGGTAGGCACCGATCTCGTCGGCCACCTGACGGAAGCGCGCCCAGTCGATCTTCAGCGCGTAAGCCGAAGCGCCGGCAATGATCAGCTTCGGCTTGTGCTCGCGTGCCATGCGTGCCATCTGCTCGTAGTCGAGCTCTTCTTTATCGTTGAGGCCGTAGGAGACGACGTTGAACCACTTGCCCGACATGTTGAGGTGCATGCCATGGGTCAGATGGCCGCCTTCGGCCAGCGACATGCCCATAATGGTGTCGCCGGGGTTCAGCAGCGCGAGGAATACCGCCTGGTTAGCTTGCGAACCCGAGTTAGGCTGCACGTTGGCGAAGTTCGCGCTGTACAGCTTTTTCAAACGGTCGATGCAGAGCTGCTCGACGATATCGACATACTCGCAACCGCCGTAGTAGCGCTTGCCCGGGTAACCCTCAGCATACTTGTTGGTCAGCACCGATCCCTGCGCCTGCATCACGGCGGGCGACGTGTAATTCTCGGACGCGATCAGCTCAATATGGTCTTCCTGGCGCCCGGCTTCCTGCTGGATCGCAGCCCAAAGATCGGGATCGCCCTGCTCGATGGTCAGGTTGTCTGGGAAGGCGCACTTCGTGGGCACGACGCGTTGAAGCATGGTCTGACTCCGTAAATAAGGTCGTTGTGACTTGGCAGGAGCAGAATGTACTGATCAGTTCAGATAAGTGAAAATAAATTCTTCTTCACTCAATTTTCAGAAACGCTTAACAATCATCAAAAGTGCAGGCGGTGTGCGGGCTCTCAAGAATCTACCTCCGCTACCGATTACCAGTTTGATATCCGCCATCCATTTCAAGATGAAAACAGTCCGCCTGATTGCCGTGTGCGCTGCCTCCAGCCTGGTTGCCTGCGCTCCGCTACGCGACCATGTACGCTGGACGGGCACAGGCACGCGCATGCAGGCCACAGCACCCGCTCAAGCGGGCTGGACGGAAAGATCTCGCCCGCCGGGCATCTCGACCTTCACCTTTGCCAATGGCGACCGCCTGACCGGCCTCTTCCGTGACGGCCAGGTCATCGGTACGGCGCAAGTCGATTACGCCGATGGCAAACGCTACCTCGGTGAATTCAAGGACAACCGCGTGCACGGCCATGGCATGCTGTTCATGCCGAACGGCGATCGCTATGACGGACAGTTCGTGCAAGGTCGTCGCCACGGCGCCGGTGTCTACAGCTTTGCCAGCGGCGGCCAGTACCGTGGCCAGTTCACCGATGACGGCATTACCGGTTTCGGTCACTTTACCTACGCCAACGGCGACCGCTACAGCGGCCAGTTCCTCCACGGCGCACATCACGGGCTTGGCCGGCTGATCTCAGGCTCGGGGCGTGCAACGCAAGAGGGCCGCTGGGAAAACGGCGTCTTCATCTGGCCCCAGCGCATCGAACAGTTCTGACGTACCCGGCCTGGCAAGGACGGTAGCGGCGTCCCCTGGACCAATCCTGTGCAAGCGCAATGCGGCAATCCCGGTGATTACAGCTGCTCACAATTTCGCGCTTTATCGGTGATTGGTGCGCCGTATACTCGGCGCATCAAAGTTCGACAGGGAACCCGAGATGAAACTGAAGATTGCCACCTTCGCGCTGCTGGCAGCCAGCGCGGGCAGTGCTGGCGCACACGGCAGCGATCTGCTCGCTGGTGTGGTCGTCGGCGCCATCGTCGGCAGCCAGATCGGATCACACAGTCATTCGTCGGTCAGCGTTCACTATGGCGGCTACGCGCCGCCAGTACTGGTGGCTCCGGCACCTGTCGTCCGCTATGCGTCGCCACCGCCGGTCTACGGCTATGCACGGCCCTACGCACCGCCGGTGCTTGTTTACCCTTCGCCGCCCGTGTACTACGGACCGCCGCCGGGACATTGGAACCATCATCACCACCAGCACCACGGTTACGATCACGGCAGATGGGGACACCGGTGGTGATGAACGTGTCAGCGCAACGCATGCCAATCCACCCTCACGCCACCTCGACCTTGTCCATCCTGTCAAACGGTGGCAGCACCTGACACCGCAGCAGCGGCGTCGCCTCTTCTGCTGGCAGCGGCCGGGAGATTAGATAGCCCTGCAGCTCGTCACATCCCATCGCGCGCAGCAACCTCAGCTGCGATAAGGTCTCGACACCTTCGGCGACGACCTTGATATCCAGCGCCCGCGCCATCGAGATGATCGCTCGGTATAGCAACTCCCCTTCCGAACCGCCGGTCTTGCTGCCGCTCGTCAATGCCGTCGTGAAGCCGCGATCCACCTTCAGCACGTCAACGTCCAGCCGGTGCAGCTGTGCCAGCGACGAGTGACCCACACCGAAGTCATCGATCATCAGACGGATGCCGCCCTCACGCAGCATGTCGAGCTCCTGTATGACGGTTGAGCTGCGGTCAACCACGGCTGACTCGGTGACCTCGACCTCAAGCAGCGAGGGTTCCACCGCTCGCTCCTGCAGCGCCTTGAGAAAAGAGGAGGCCAACTTGCCATGCCTTAGCTGTAACGGAGAGACATTCACCGACACGGGTACCGCGCGCTCGCCACCGGCCTTCCACGAAGCGAGCTGTGCGACGACTTCTCGCATCACCCAGTCGCCGATCGGCACGACCAGGCCCGTGTCTTCGGCGAGGTCGATGAACTCGGCAGGGGCGATGTCGCCGCGTTCCGGATGCCGCCAGCGGATCAGCGCCTCGAAACTGTTTAGGCGGCCCGTGCGCGCATCCACGCGCGGCTGGTAGAAGACGACAAAATCCCCTTGCTTGACGGCTTGACGCAGCGCACGTTCACGACTCAGGCGGAGCAGCAGCGCATCCGATAGGTCCGGGTGGTAGAACTCGGAACGGCCCTTACCGGCCGCCTTGGCGGCGTACATCGCCACGTCGGCATGCTTGAGCAGCAGTTCCGGATCGCGTCCGTCACGCGGGAAGACGCTGATGCCAATTGAAGCGTTGACCAGGTTGCCTCCGCCAGCCCTGAGGGTAAATGGCATGCCGAGCGTCTTGACAATCGTGCTGGCCACTTGCGCGACATCGGCGTCCTCGTCGAACTGCTCGAGCACGACCGTGAATTCGTCGCCGCCCAACCGAGCCACATGGTCACTGGAGCGTACCGCGCGGCGTATCCGCTGCGCCGCCTGCTGCAGCAGCTCATCACCCGCCTCGTGCCCGAGCGTGTCATTGACAGTCTTGAAGTTATCGAGATCGATGAACAGTACCGCTAACGGCTGGGCGCTGGCGCTCGCGCGCTCGACCGCGCGCGGCAAGAAATTCATCAACCAATGCCGGTTCGGCAGACGGGTCAGCGCATCGATGTTGGCCAGGTCGGACAGCGCTTGCTCATGCGCCTTCGCATCGGAGATATCGCGCATCGTCAGTGCGATGCCTGATCCGAAATGCACCGCGCGACGAAATAGCCAGGCTGCCCGCATCCAGCCGGAGGGCACGCGAAACTCATCCTCGAACTGTCCGTGAACAATCGCTTTCTTGCAAAGTGCGATCAGGTCGTTGCGCTGACCATCGATCATCAACTCCGAGGCGCGCGCGCCCAGCAGCTGTTCGCGCGAAAGGTTGAGTAGCCACGCCGCGCGCTCATTGCAGTCTTCGACCTGCACGTCGACCAGTCGCCCCTGCCGTAACAGCGGGCGCAGCATGTAAAAGCCCTCGTTCGCTGCCTCGGTCGCGAGACGGTAGGTCATTCTCACCTCTTCCTCCGCGCGCCGACGCGCGGCGAACTTGGCAGAAAGCACGATGCCCGCGCCGGTGACCAGAACCAGTAGCAGCACGACCGTGACGGTATTGACGCGGGTCTCGCGTGCCTGCTCGCGGTAGGCTGCGAGCGCATCTTCCTCGGACAGGCCAGCGACGGCGACCATAGGGTAGCCCGGAATCTTGCGCCACGAGACATAGCGCGCGCGACCATCCATGAATTTATCGGCGGGCTCGCGATGGACACCACTGCCACCAACGAACGATGGATCGCTCTTGTAGAAGGCCCGCTTCTCGGTCGAACCGTGGCCAAGCCGCGTTACCAGCACTGGCCCCGAGTCCAGACGAAGGCTGACGAAATCATTACTTCCCTGTAGCGCCTCGTCCTGAAAGGTCGCCAGAAAATCTGGCGACAGTGACACCAGCACCACCCCGGCGAATCGTCCATTCGGTGTTTCCAGCCGGCGGGAGAAGCGGATCACTTCGCGCCCGGTCAGCGGGCTCATGGGTGCCGGACTCACGAGCACCCCATCGCAGCATCCGGCGCGCTGCTGTCGGAAAAAATCCTCTTGGGAGAAAGTGATTTCCCGGGTCAAGGGTATCGAGCTCTCGACAAGCCGACCCTGGGCATTGACGATCAGGACAAGAAAATCATGGCGCTGCGGTAGCAAGCCATGCTCGCGATCGCGTATCAGATCGATGCGATCAGGGTGGTCTGCCCAGGCAAAGGCCATGCTGCGCATCACCTGGTCTATTTGCTCGACAAGGTAGATGAGTTGCGTCGCATAGGCACTCGCCAGCGCGTGCGCCTGCTGCGCGGCGTGTTCGCGCGCCGAGCGCTCTTCACGTTGCAGCCGCTCGTCCGTGCCGACGATGAGTACGGCCATCATCACTCCGGCAAGTGCGGCCGCCAGCAGGGATGCCCATACGCCACGCTGGGTGGAGGGCAGATACTCGTCGAAAACTCGCGTTGAATGAATCAATACGGAAGCGGGAGACAAGCAGGGTTCCTCATGACTTTCAGACCAATGGGAAATGCGTAAGGGGCAAAGGTTCCTTAATGTCAGTGGAGATGCGACTGATCGGTAGAGCGCGCACAAGATCGCGAGAGCGAAGCGCGCGCAGAATTTCATCCGGGGCCACGACCAAACGGAGGGGCAAAACCGATGAAGACAATGTTTCTCTTGGGCTGGGCCATGTTGCTGGCGGCACTGACACTATCCGGCTGTGGCGGGAGTGACAGCAGCCCCTCTGTCAATGCCGCCTCCGGCAGCAATAGTGCGCTCCCGTCAGCCCCTGCGAGCTCGGCCAGCAGGAGCGCGACGGCGAGAGTGGTTGCCTTGCCCGTGAGCCAGCGTGCCACGATCCTCAACCGGCTGAACGATCGCGGCCATGCATCAGGCTATCAGCCGACGATGGTCGAGGCCATCCAGCTGCCGGTCACAGTCTCGGCCACCGGCGTGGCTCGGGCTTCGAATGCGAATTTTTTCGGCGGTGATGAGGCAAGCTGGAGCCTGCTACGCGCTGCCTCGAGTAACAACGGCGGCATGATGGCCGGGTACGGCATCGTCAATGGAAACCATCTTGCCTGGCTGTGGAACGGCACGCCGGCAGTGCGCCTGCCGGTACCGAGCGGCTACAGTATCGACACCGTGGTGGGGCCAGCCGACACGGGCAGTCTTGCGGCCAGCACCTATAACCCGGCCACCTTCGAGCAGGAAATCCTGCTGTGGCAGCCCAATGGCAGCCGCTCCAGCATTTACCGAATCATTCCGGTGAAAGCCGGGATGTTCCTGTTTGGCATGGCGAGCAATGGCTGGATAGGTGGTGTCGAGCGCGATGGTCCGATGCTGACACCCAAGATCTACGACGGCACATGGCGGCCACTGCCCATCGATGCCGGCACGTGCCAGTGCGAGGCCGTACGGATCAATGCGCGTGGCCAGGTGCTGATGACGCCGCGTGCCGATACGGCAGGTGTAGCTCGCGGCTACCTCGTGACCACGAGCGGTGTCACGCTTTTACCGCGACCCGATACAGGGGCGCGCTATGCAGATCTGAATGATCTTGGTGATGTGGTCGGCAATGCCACCAGCGGGCCCTTCGTGATCCTCGGTGGCATTGTGCACGAGCTGAATGCCTACGCAGGTAGTGCAGCCCTGGGCTGGCGTTTCAGGACGGTGGTGGCAATCAATAACCAGCGGCAGGTACTCGGTGTGGGGCAGTGGCAGGGACAGACGCGGTGGTTTCGGCTGAATCTGCAATGACATGAAAGCGCGAGACACAGCCGCATACCGCTCGCCCGGCTGCCAGTCATGGCAGCCAGTGCATTCTTGATGGGCACGGCAGATTCCGATTTTTCGAATACCTCGTCCGGTTCTGCCTTGTTCTTAGCAGCGAGCGCGGCAGGCATGATTCGGCCGGTGTCATCCGTCTGGTTGACGCATGACCTCCGAAACGCTCCTCGTCAGGGCATTGTTCACCCGCCGGATAAACGCCTCGAGCGCTTATTCGTGCGGGTTTTTTTTCGTGTGGGCATGAATGCCGAGTTAGGAATCAGGCCTGTGTAACCGTATGCACAAGGTTCCATCGCGATTGCTGCTCCGCCGAACTTCCTACCGTCACGGCCGCATGTCACTGTGACGACCGGATTTTCTCCATCAACTCCGGCAACACCTGCCTTGCGGTGATCTCGCCGGCCAGCTGCGCTTGTCTGAAGTAGCTGGCGCGAGGTCCAGCTGCGTAGTCCATATCCGGATGAATGAGAAAATCCGCTCTTTGCGTTTCGGGATCAATTCGGTTACGGCGTTTGGCGTCTCTGGCCAGCATTCTCGATGATGTTCCGGGCGGTGCTTTGCCCGGACGCGCTGAGACGTCAATGGCGATAACGAACTGTGCACCCGCATCACGCGCCGCACGGACGGCAACGGGAAGAGACTCGTCGGCGTCCTCGTACTCCACTCCCTGAATCCCGACCGGAGAAATGATCCCCGGCACCGCACTGGAAGCCCTCACGGCGACAGCCACGTTACCCCGCTCAAAAAAGACGGGTTGCTTGTCGGATCGACGTGTCGCTGCGACGATAAGCCGTCTGGGTAGCTGCTCCAATGCCGCATTACCGAGACTGTCGCTAACGTAGTTCTCCAGGCGCTGTCCGTGAATCCAGCCACGATCAGCAAAGAGCGAAACATCAAACAGGGTGAGGGGACCGCCGCTTTGGGCAATCCGGTCTAAGTCGTCAGCGTTGTAGCCGTTGGCCCAGAAGGCGCCGATCAACGAACCCACGCTGGACCCCACCACCAGATCGATCTGCAGGCCAGCTTCCTCCAGAACTTTCATGACACCGATGTGAGCATAGCCTCGAGGGCCACCACTGCCAAGCACCAAGGCCACCCTCGGTTTCGGTGTCAATGGGGTGACCGACGATTGCGCCACGGGGCTATCTGGCTGTACGTAATTGAAAGCCGCGCAACCGGTCAGCCCGATGAGCACGAACAGGGGCGCGAACCTACGAATGCGGGGGCTCATTTACGTGACTTTCGGGCGTGCCATGCAGTTTTGCCGTCAGATTGTGTGCCTGGCGTGGAGCCCTCGGACCATTGCAGGCCCAAGCCAATACGGGCCAGCATGTCATTGCGTAGATCTGATTCCACGCCGGGAGCCAGGCTCAAATGCTGCATGACATTGGCCTGGGTAATGCTGGCCATGCCGTGCAACGTCGACCAGATGAACATGGCTTGACGGTCTGCATTCGCAAGGTGTGCCTCGTCATTCCCCTGCATGCCCCGCAAGCTATCGCGCAGCATGTTGAAAGCATGAACAGCGTACCGGACCAACTCCGGGTGCTGCGCGGGCGCTGGCCACGGCGTACCGAACATCAGCCGGTACTCCAGGGGCTTGCGCTGGGCGTAGTCCAGATAGGCATGACCCATTGCTTCGAGGTCGGCCTCGGCATCGCCACTGCGAGCCCGCTGATCAAGATGCTGTGCAAAATCTTCAAAGCAGCGGCGCATGATTTCCGCGAGCAGATGATCGCGGCTCTCGAAATGCCGGTATGGTGCCTGATGGGAAATGCCCAGCTTGCGTGCCACATCACGCATGCTCAGGTTTTCGATACCGTTTTCAGCAATGACTTCGCGCGCTGCCTGGACGCAGGCCTCCTTGGTCGAGAGGGAAGGTTCTCGGGTAGTGGTCATGATGGCAGGGTAAAGAAGTGAGGGCGGACGTCACGATGTTGACAATGTCTACTATTGTGCTGGATACTTGTAGACACTGTCAACATCCGAGCCTTTTACATGATCTCTGAAACCTTTCGCCGCCCGCATGCGCTTACCCGCGCTGCGGTTGCCGTCTACCGCGAGTTCATGTCGCGGCAAGCTCTGTTGACCGTCTTTGGGTTGTCTATGCTGGCACTGGCACTGCCGACTGTTCTTCTGCTGATCATGGATGAACGGACGTGGCGAGACGTCGCCATCTGGGCAAAACCGCTGAAGTTCTTGCTCTCGACAGCCGTCTTTGCGGCAACGACAGCATGGTTTATCGGGCTCCTCCCCAAGGACATGCAGTCCTCGTCAATGGTCCGCCGATTGGCCTGGACGGTGGTGATCACATCGGCCTTTGAAGTCGGCTACATCGGTATGCAAGCAGCTTTGGGCGAGGGGTCTCACCACAACATCGGCGATCCTCTGCATGCGGCACTGTTCGGTCTGATGGCCATTGCCGCGGTCTGCCTGACGGCCACACAAGCCCAGTTGGCTTGGCTCATCGCGCGTCACAGCCCCTCGCGCGAGACGATTTTTGTACGTTCGGTGGTAATCGGTTTAGCGCTGACCTTTGTCCTCGCGACAGCGAGCGGCTTCATGCTGGGCGGGCAGCAGCCGCCTGCCGGCGTGGGCTTGCCCATTGCAGGCTGGCACCTTGGCCAGGCAGATGCCCGGCCGGCGCACTTCCTGGGCGTGCACGCGCACCAACTACTACCCTTGGCAGGTTGGCTTCTTGAACGCTATCGGGTTTCACAACCTTGGGGCTGGCTGTCTACAGCCGCTGTGGCCTACACCCTTATCTGGACGCTGCTCACGCTGTGGGCGCTTCCGTAGACAAAGAGTCGAAACGCAAAACTATGGTCTTACTAAAACATGCGATTAGGATCCCAAACAACATGCGGAGCTCCTGAAAGCATTAGCCAAATTGGTTAATCCCCCGCCGGAATGGCAAGAAAAACCCTCGAATCTGTGGAGCGATGTCTGCGCGGATTTCGCTGCCTCCACTTCAAAACAAAAATGCCTGCTGAAGTCAGCAGGCATTTTTGGAATCACTGGCGGAGAGGGTGTCTGCCATTGGTGAGTTCCATCAGGTCCGAAGGCTATCCTTAAACAGCTGTTTTTAAACACTTTATATACACCCCCTTGTATCAAGGCACTTCATCGGATACCATGCAATTTCATATTTTTGGGTATGTATATTGGTATGCCGAAGATCGCCAAGGAACTGTCTGCCATTGAAGTAAAGCGCCTTTGCCAGCCCGGATGGCACGCGGTAGGCGGGGTCGCAGGATTACTGCTACAAGTCAGACCCCCGTCGGTCGCTGGTGCGCCTGTCCCCCGGTCGTGGATTCTTCGGCTTCGCATAGCCGGGGAGCGGCAAGTCCTCGGTCTCGGTCCGTATCCGCAGGTATCGCTGGCAGAAGCACGTGAGCAAGCCCGCAAGCTGTCTCTTGAAGCTAAAGGCGGTGTAAACCTTCTAACTCGTAAACGTGCGGAGCGAAGCGCGTTGATCGCCGCAGCTTCGCGGAATAAGACCTTCCAGCAGTGCGCCGAGTCTTACATTGAAGCACATGCTTCCGATTACACGAACGACAAACACCGAAAGCAGTGGGTCTCGACACTGCAGGCCTATGCCTTTCCCATCATCGGCAAGATGCTCGTCGCTGACATCGAAATGAGACACGTGCTAGATGTACTACTGCAGCCCACTAAACATAGAGACGGAAGAACCGGAAAGTTGTGGGAGACAAAAACCGAGACAGCGAAGCGCTTACTTGACAGGGTACGTACAGTCCTGGACTTCGCCACGGTTAACCAATATCGATCCGGCACGAACCCCGCTGTTTGGAAAGGCTACCTCGATACGCAGCTTGCTTCGCCGCGCGGTCTGCAGCGGGTAAAACATCAGCCAGCACTCCCCTACTCCCAAGCTGGTGACTTCATGTCGAAGCTGCGGAAAAACGAAAGCATCAGCGCGAAAGCACTTCAGTTCTTGATACTGACTGGAGTCCGGTCTGGGTCAGTCAGACTTGCCGAATGGTCTGAGATCGACCTGACAAAAAAGCTCTGGACTATTCCAGCAGAGCACACAAAGGCTCGGCGCGAGCACCGAGTCCCGCTACAGACCCAAGCCATCGCGTTGCTGAAAAGCCTGCCGAAGATAGCAGGAAACAACAAGGTCTTTCCGAGCCCACGCGGCCGAGCATTGTCCGACATGGCGTTGAGCCAGCTGATGCGCGGCATGCGTGAGCGCGGGGAATTGACCGTCGAAGCTGTCCCGCACGGATTTCGCTCCACTTTCCGCGACTGGGCGGCTGAACAAACTAACTACCCGGATGAGATCCGTCGGGTGGCATCAGGCCACACTGTTGGTGACTCCGTCAAAGAAGCCTATCAACGGACTGACCTGCTTGAAAAGCGGCGACGGCTTATGAACGACTGGGCAAACTTTCTTGATCGACCAGCTGCGAGCTCGAAAATATTGCCGATGCGGAGGGTCGTATGAGTCAGAATCCCAGCTTGTTTGAACAACAGCTCGAAGATCTGAATGAAGATTTCGTCAATGGTGAACTCCCGGGAGAGTCCGAGGATGATATAGGACGCGCGCTATTGGACTACGTCCTGAAACGAGAACGTCTCCGGAACGGTGTTGCCGATAACTCACCCGCGGCTGCCCAGCGCGATATGCAGACGCTACAAGAAATGACAACATGGGACTCCGACAATCCTGGCTTACTTGTCGCTGAGAAAGCTCTACGGCGTTTGGCGTCAAAACAACTACCTGAAGCTGTGAAGCTTTTGAAGGCGGCAATCGACGCGCGGGTCCAAGCTACATCAGAGGCTCAAAGCCGAAGAGCTCAAGCACCGAGAAGAAAAAATCCGGTTGATGACCTCATCGAAGAAATTGTTACCGGAAAGCCTGGGATCTCCGAAAACGAACTGTATCGTGCACTACGTGCGCAGATTGGCCGTGGGGTGATCGCAGACATTGACGACGATGTAATCATACCTGCTGATGAAAATAGCAAAAGCATTAAGATCGGCGGGCTTGGAACGCGGTTATCCCGCATAAGAAAAAAAATCACAAAAGCCGGCTAACGAAAATCACCGCCTGCATGCTGCCGCCCTACATCAACAAACACCAAGGGGTGGCCACATGTATCAGCCTGCTTCACCGCAAACACTTTGCGATTTCGATAATCTCCCGGATGGTGCGCTTCTCCGCCTGAAGCAACTGCTGGGCAGCAAGATCATTCCCTTTTCCGCATCGACCTTATGGCGCAAAGTGGGCTGCGGTCAGTTTCCTCGTCCGGTCAAGGTCTCCAACAGCATTACGGCTTGGAGGCTAAAGGACATTCGCGCTTGGCTTGACGACCCCTCGGGGTTCGGAACAGCTCGAAGTAATACTTCGTCTCGGCAGTCCCGCATTGCGAAGAGGGGGGCGAAATGAGCGCGCATATCAGAAAAGCTTTGCAGATGATGGAAGCCGCCAAGCCCGCCTCCGGCTTTCGCCCTGAAACCCCGATGGAATGGCGCAAATTGCAGCAGGCACAAGAAGAAATGGGCTACGCGATGTTCCGTGAGGCTGGCATGCCACACAGCGCCGCAAGAGAACTTGCACACCAGATTTACGGTGGACTGGCGGGAATGATCTTGTTGGACCTCGCTTTCCGGGATGACCGCCATGATTAACCCTGCCGCCGAAATCAAAAACATATGGCGCATTTGCGCAGTTGGTCCGGACTCAACGCTCGAAATTCGCGGGCTGTGGCCCAAAGGTATTGCGGGCAGCAAGCCGCCGAAGATCATGCACTTTAGTGCCGCAGATTATCCGTCTGTCGAAGACCGAAAGTACGCCTTCGAAGCTGCGGCACTGGCAATGAATGCCGAGGGGTACAACGTTTATATAGTCATGAACCCGCTACGCGCGGACTTTCCATGTCGCGGAGCTGCTAAAGACGTGGACATCAGATATCGCGACTTACTGCTGATCGACATCGATCGGGTCGGTGACACATCCTGCCCTGCAAATGATTCCGAGTTGCAGGCAGCAAAGACGTTGGCGGATCGTATACGGACGTTCTTGGCTGAACGTGGGTGGCCTGCCCCCTTCATCGTTATGAGCGGGAACGGTTACCACTTGTACTACGTGCTGAAGGAGTTCGAAAACGACCAGCAAAGTGATCAGCTAATAAGGCAGCTACTGAATAACCTTGCTGACAATTTCGATAACAGCATTGTCGGCGTTGATACCTCGGTCTTCAACGCAGCCCGAATCACTAAAGTCCCGGGAACCTTGATGCGGAAAGGCTTGGAATCCGCAGATCGTCCGTACAGGAGGTCGCATGTCTGCGATGAATGAAGTAACGCAGGTGATGATCGACCAGCTGAACTTGGAACTGGCATCAAGCTTGGTAACCACGCCTGCAAGTGGCTCACTGCCATCAGCACATCAAGCCGTAAACCAATCAATCCTTGGAAACCTGCTGCACCCAGCAACCCCGGAGACTCCGCAGGCTATCGCTCGGTTAGCAAGCATCTTGTCATTCCTCTCGTCCGATGTACCACGAGGCAATGGCAAGTTTTTTGACGTTAACGGAACCCCGGTAAAGGATTATTGGCTGGGCGTAGTTTGGGCCGTTGCTGCTACAGGGTGGCCGCAAGGCAAAGACATGGTGCGCGCTTGGTCCCGGCAAAGCCCAAGGTATGACGCGCAGGGGTTCGAGAAAGCGTGGAATGATTTCGACCCCATGCATCCCAATCCAGTGGGGATGGGGTCGCTCATCATGTTTGCCAAGGCCAAAGGCTGGACGGAAACGGTAAGCACAGGCGCACCATTGGTCGTGACGCAGACCGGGTACAAGCTGCTCGGACGAGCAGATATCCTGACCATGCCGGTTGCCGACTGGCGCGTGAAGAAAATCTTTCCCAAATGCGGCATCGGCGCAATTTATGGCCCGAGTGCATCAGGCAAGTCCTTCCTCGCCCTCGACCTGGCATTCGCCATTGCAGAAGGTATCGGTTGGTTTGGCTACAAAACTTCTGCCTGCCCCGTCACCTATGTGGTGCTGGAAGGCGAAGCCGGATTAGCGGCGCGGGCTAAGGCTTGGGAAAGCGCGAAAGGAAAAAATCTCCCCGATGATTTCAGCGCGATCGTGCAACCGTTCCGCCTGACGGACCTCGGCAATCTGGCCGAGCTGATGGTCGCAATACCGAAAAATGGTGTGGTTTTCTTAGATACCCTTAACCGGGCTGCGCCTACGTCGGATGAAAACAGCAGCAAGGAAATGGGTGAAATCCTTGAAGCAGTAAAGAACTTGCAGCTGGCGACCGGCGGTCTGGTGATCTTAGTTCATCACACCGGCAAAGATGTCAGCCGGGGTATGCGCGGACACAGCTCGCTTTTTGCAGCACTTGACGGGGCAATCGAAGTTCACCGGAGTGATGAAAAGCGTAGCTGGTCGGTTGCAAAGTCGAAGGATGCTGACGATGGTGGGGTGGTACATTTCCGGCTTAAACATCACGTACTGGGGCAAGACATTGACGGAGAGGACATCACGAGCTGCACGGTCGAAGCCGACACCGCACAGTTAATGGTCATGCGTGAACCTTCCGGATCTAAGCAAAAGCTCGCCCT
Organism: uncultured Bifidobacterium sp.; assembly: GCA_964515155.1. GTDB lineage: Bacteria > Pseudomonadota > Gammaproteobacteria > Burkholderiales > Burkholderiaceae_D > Pernthalerella. Next base: position 4,123 of record CAZESK010000022.1, on the reverse strand, counting down.
AGCTGCGATTCGACGGGCGCTGGCCTCTGCCACCAATTCCGGAAAGTGCGAGTCTGGTACCGGCACCCCTTGCCTGAGTGTCAACGAAGCTACAGCTTCCGTCGCAGCAGAGCTGACGACTGATCCGGTGAACAAGCGTAACAACAAGGCTAAAAGTCTGATCGATGCACTGCTGGGTGGTGGCTATATCTGCTCCGGCATAGATGATCAGGGTGATGGTTGGATCTGGAAGTCATGACCAAAAAATCCGTGACCAAAATATCCACCCTTATAGGGTGGATGGACATTTTGGACTTTGGTCGTGAAACATAAAAGTCCGAAAAACGTGTTTTGGACATTTTGGACATTGCGGGTTCGTGTGGATTGCTGGTGCTCTTGGGAAGCCTTTGCAAGAGGTCAGCGCCAAAATATTTTCGAGGCGACATCGCATCCGCCTTACCAAGTGTAAATCGCTGTCAATCTGGAGGTTATATGCCCCTACCCAGCCTACGCCTTCATAGCGCAAAGCAGTGCCGAGCTAGATCGAAGCGTAGCGGAAACCAGTGCTTGAACCCCGCCGCATTCGGAATGCCGACCTGCCGAATGCATGGCGCAAGGCATCCCGATAATATCTTGCGAGGCGAAGAGCACCCCGCATACAAGCACGGACAGGAAACGACCGAAATGCGTAAAGACCGCGCTTTGGCTAGCGCTCGGCTAGCACTACTTGAGCAGGTCGGCTACGCGATTGGCTTACTGAGCGGCAGGCGGACTCGGGGTCGTAAGCCAAGTCGAATGGAGGATGTGTATCCAGAGCTACATACCATTTTGGTGCTGTGCAAACACATAGCGTAGGCTGATAATGCCCATCAACCTCTAGGTTTTAATTCAACCAGGTATGCTTTAGGTTAGGCATTCATATTCGCCGGATGTGCTTCAATGATCGAGGGCCACCCGGGCAAATGCGCTGACTAATGTCGTACTGGAGTAAGTCGCTATAAATTGCATTTTAAATTTCTATCTTCTCTTTTTTAGCGTCTCTGATGGCGTCTCATTGAAGCGACGTCGATAAAGTCCTGCAAACATCCCCATGTTTACAAATCCCCATGCTTCCGCCACGGACTGCACAGTCACGCCGGGATGCGCGAGTAATAACTCCGTTCTTACTCCTTGCAGACGCTTTTCCCGCAATGCCTCCATAGGCGTCATTCCCCGATATTCCCGGAAAGCCTGCCCCAGAGTACGGACGCTTACTCCAACAGCCATCGCCAGTTCACTAAGTGTGGGCGACAGGCGTGCGTGATCTTCGATATATTTTTCTGCCAGCATAACGTGACGCGGTGCCATTCGGTATGCCGTTGGCTGAAACGGCCGATCAAGCTGCCGCCGCCACTCGGTAAGAAGATGAATACCGATTAGTTCTTCAAGATGTTTTCCCAACGGTGTGGAGTCAATCGCCTCCGGCATCTCGGTGATGCATTGGCAGACATAGGATAGCAAAGCGATCCAGCTCGAGTTCGGCCCGCCAAATTTAAATTTAATTGTCCACAGGCGTTCGTCAGCTTTGCAGCCAAACCATCGTTCATGGAGTGCAGACAGCTCATCGTGAGAGAACGTCAGGTTGACCTGCAAATGCTTCGGCGCAAAGTCAACCCAATAGTGGGTGCGGGAATTGTCAACCACAAAGCTGTCCCCGACACCGGTATCTGCAAACGCGTTCGGCTCTGACCAGTGGCGTGCTGATCCCTCAACCGTTGTAAGGACCATGCCTGTGCCGGCCTCAGGGGAGAAATCCTTGATATTGACCGGGATCCCGTACTTGAAGCGACTTAGTGTGAAGTGCCCGATTTTGGCAGCATCGAGAATCGACAGGGGTTTGATCTGCCGACCTATCGGTGACACGTAATACGGCATGTAGACCTTGTCGGACCACGAGCGGATCTGGTCCCAGTCATCCGACTCGACCAGCCGATGCCGCTGCGTCGGCTTGCCCGACGCATCCAGCACAAGGACATTACGTATCGTTTCCATCAGGTCTCCTGCTGCGGAAATCAACGCATGCGCGCTGGCCGAAGCCAGCGCATATTATTGTTATCGATAGTGATACACCGCCGTTTCAAAATCGACGTAGCCCGGATAGGAAGCCGCATCTTGGAAGGGCAGGATTTGCGTAGCCCAGTATCCACCGACCCCGTTTTTCCGGTCAATCCAGAAGAAGCTATTCGCAAGGCCGGTCCACATCAGTGAGCCAGCGGGTCGGCCCGAAGGCGCGTCTTCCCGATTGGTCATGAAAGTATAGGCCCAGCCCTTGTCCAACCCGGGAAAAAACTCACCCGTATTGCTCAGCGACGGAATCGACGTCGTCCAACCACCGACCGACAGGCCGAGCGCTTGAAGGCCATCGACCGACATTTTCGCGACCGTTTCAGGCTTGAGTACACGTCCGTTCGGGCCGGCACCATCATTCAAAAGCATGCGGATAAATTTCATGTACTCGCCCACTGTCGAGTAAAGTCCATGGCCACCCATATCCATCGATGGCGGATCGGGCAGGACCAGTTCTGGAACGGGCGTTAGCTTTCCATCAGCGGCTCGATCATGAATCGTGACGCGACGATGCTTCATCGAATCACTCATCTGGAAGCCGATGTCCCGCATATCGAGCGGCTCGAACAGGTACTTCTTCATTACGGCACCCAGACGCTCGCCACGAATTTTTTCGACGATACGACCGAGCCAGTCTATGTTGACTCCATAGGTCCACGCTGCACCCGGATCATGCAGCAGCACAGTACGAACCGAATCGAATGTGCTGGAAACGATGGTCGGAATGTTTTTGGCGCTACGATACTTCAGATCGTCCGCGCTAAAGAACTCGTAGCACAAGCCTGAGGTATGCAGCAGTAGATCATTGACGGTGATTTTGCGCTTTGGCGCCCGTGTCTTAGGTTGGCCAGATGCGTCAAAGCCATCCAGCACCTGTAGTTCATCAATCTCTGGCACGTATTTGCCAGCCGGATCGTCGAGGCTTAATTTCCCTTCTTCGATCAGCTGCATCGCTACCACCCCGGTCATTGCCTTCGTGGTAGAAAAAATTGCGAATACAGAATCGGTGGTCATCGGCGCGTCTTTACCCAGTTCGCGCACTCCCGCCGCACCCTCGTAAAAATTTGCCAGCCTATCGGTTGCCATCGCCACGACACCCGGCACACCGCCATGGCGCTGCGCCGCTTGCTGAAGTGCCCCATCAAGGGCTTTTTTTAAATTCTCTTTTGGCATCATTGTCTCCTCAGCGGCTATGTATGAACAAGCTGGGTGCCGCCTTACCGCAGCCTATTTGCGGCCGACTATAGGAGATCAAATCCGAGAATCCTGCCAAATTTTGGAAAACAATTACCTTAATTTGGCAAAAATCCAACCCACTCGACGTTCTATGCCCGGGATTTGCAACACTAGGGATTACTACCGCTGTAGCACCTGAAGAATAGATAGATGCCTGCAAAGTTTGCAGAATAGTCTGCAGCCTGATCTGGAGGGACTCGCTCCAAAATCGAGGAGATCGCACGAGCGGCTAATCGGGGTACCCCATATGCCCGCTACAGCATCGAGTAAAGAACCCCTCGGCGGACATCCGGGCTTTCCGATATTCCATCGGTTTTAGATAACCAAACTTCTGATACGCGTTTGTGTATGCAAAAACAAGGTACCACCAGAAATCTCGTATTTACTGTTGTGTTGGCGACGAGAGGTCCAAATTCACACTTTGCGCGCGCAGATTATGGTTCACCTGCATCCAGAGGGACCCGTTGGAAAGTTGGGGGGTGGGGGTACGGTGGGGGTCACTCCGCAGGAAATTTGCTGCCCCTACCGGGTCCGAGAGTACAGCGCTGCCCCATCACCAGCTGACAGGAAGACTGTCTGCATCAGCAATCATGTGACAAGTGGAACGTCCGTTGATGATGATTCTTAATCGCCGGTAGGTTGAAGACGAGGGCTTCACCACATTAGTAGCAAGCGCCATCACGTTGGATAAGCTTTTGGGTATGTAGAAATGAAAAACGCGCCAAAAGGCGCATATTTTCTTGGGTCCTGGCGGAGAGGGTGGGATTCGAACCCACGGTACCTTGCGGTACGCCTGATTTCG
>CAZESK010000021.1:22604-32540 GCA_964515155.1 uncultured Bifidobacterium sp. | reverse complement strand
AGGAGCGTGGCGGGAAAAACTGGAAGTCGGTAATGCCGATGGCGCGCAGCTGCCGGGCGAACTGGTCCTCGACCACATCGGGCAGGCAGCCGACGACCATCAGCGAGGCCGGATCCTGCGCGGATGCGGCCGGCAGTTCCGGCACCAGCGCGGCGAGGCAGGCATCCTCGCCCTGGGTGAAGGTCGTCTCGATGCCGCTACCGGAGTAATTCACGATGCGCACCTTCGGCAAGAACTCGCGCGAAAGCCGCTGCGCGGCGCGCGAGAGGTCGAGCTTGATGACCTCGGACGGGCAAGAGCCGACGAGAAACAGCATCTTGATATCGGGCCGACGCTCAAGCAGGCGGCGCACGACGCGATCGAGCTCGTCGTTGGCATCAGCAATGCCGGCGAGATCACGCTCGTCGATGATGGCGGTCGCAAAGCGCGGCTCGGCGAAGATCATCACGCCGGCGGCCGACTGGATCAGGTGCGCGCAAGTACGCGAGCCGACGACGAGGAAGAATGCGTCCTGGATCTTGCGGTGCAGCCAGATGATGCCGGTCAGTCCGCAGAACACTTCGCGCTGGCCGCGCTCGCGCAGTACCGGCGCGGATTCGCAGCCGGTGTCAAGGCGTACCGGTATCACGGCGCTCATGCGGTCACCTCGACGGACGGTGTGGACTGCAAGCGTGCGGCGCGCAGCTTGAGCAGAAACTGGATGGCGTTCACTGTGTAGGCCGCGTAAGCGGCCAGCGCCAGCAGCATCTGCTCGCGCACCGGCAGCGCACCGGAAAACAGGGCAAGCAGATAGGCGGTGTGCAGCGCGAGTACCAGCATGCTGAACACGTCTTCCCAGAAGAAAGAGGGCGCGAACAGATAGCGGCCGAACACCACCTTCTCCCAGATGCAGCCAGTGACCATGATCGTGTACAGCAGCAAGGTCTTGATGACGATGGACAACGTCGCCGCCATCTCACCCTGGCCGGTCTGCAGGAAGCGCAGCACAAGGCCGAGGCTGATCAGAAAGACAAGGAATTGCAGCGGTGCGAGCACGCCCTGCACCAGCGTCCAGCGCGTAGCGTCGCGGCGTACGCGCTCCTCTGGGGTGTACAAGGGCCGTCCTGAATGACTGCCGGTTCTCATTGCTTGCATTTGACGCTCTCCGCCCACGGGGCTGACGGTGTCAATGTAGGGTGCCGGCAACAATATGTCAATCAAACATTACATCAATCAATGTTGACACAAGGGTTTCCCTAAGGCATTGTTTAAAGGGATAAAGAATTTGTTTTTGACAGGGCGGTGCGATAGGCGTACAACGAATACGTGGGGTTGAGTTTTTGCAACATCCCTATTACGTATATTCTTACCAGCGCCCAAAAGAGGACCCATGCTTCGTCCGGCATCCCAGCCGGCGTTCCAAGAGCCCCGGACGTAGCAGGAGTCAATTTATGGATAAAGCCTCGAAGGGTCGCGTCACAGCGCCGGCCCACAGCGCGGGGGCGCTGCCAGAGGCGAGTGGCGATACGCGGCTGCTGAATGTTGTTGCAGCCGAAATCATCCCGCGCCTGATGCATGCCCACCCCTCCCAGCGCACGGACGCGCAGGGTACAGCCACCATCCGACCAGCCCAGGTGGAGGTGTTCGCACGGGCGCTGCTGGAACGTTCGCCCGAGACGGCGCGCAAGCTGCTGGCGGCACATATTGACCACGGCGTCGCTCTCGAGAGCATCTACCTCGACCTGCTGACTGGCGCGGCCCAGCTGCTCGGGGAGTGGTGGGAGTCAGACCACTGTAATTTCTCGCAAGTAACGCTGTGCCTGTCGCGCATGCAAGCCATGCTGCACGAGCTTAGCCCCTCGTTCCTGGCCGGCTCCGGTGGCGCGCGGCTGAATCGCTCCGGCGAGCGCCGGATCCTGATGACGACCCTGCCCGGCCAGCAGCACACGATGGGCCTGTCCATGCTGTCCGAATTCTTCCGACGCGAAGGCTGGGTCGTGCTCTCCATTCCCGCACCAGAGCCCGGTCTCACGCAGGCCACCTTGTCGACGCATTGGTTCGACGTGATGGCGATGTCGGCCAGCCTCGACGCCGAAGTCGGAGACCTCGCCAAAACCATTCAGGCAGCACGCAAAACCTCGCAAAATCCGCGCATGGCCATCATGGTCGGCGGGCCGCTGTTCCTGCGTCGGCCGGAACTCTCCCTATCTCTCGGGGTGGATGGCGCCTCCAACGACGCACGGGAAGCACTTGCGCTGGCGCAACGCCTGTTGCAAGCCCAACGGGAAATCAGGCTGAACTGACAGTTCGGAGTGACAAGTTCGCTTGATAATTAAGCGGATTGGTCGCACAATCCCCCACGATTTCCCGTTATTCCCGGCCCACCGGTAGCGGCCGGCGCATTGTCCGCCCATGAGACATCCAGCCATCACATCCTCCGTGACTACATTCGACTCCCCGAAACAATCGCTCGCCGGCCTCGGCACGGAAGCGGTGGCGGCCCTGTTGTCCGCGTCGGCCGACGTTGTGCTGGTGCTCGATGGCGAAGGCGTCATCGTCGACGTATCGTCGGCCACCGGCGCCGTGGCAGCCAGCGGCGGCACGCGCAACTGGAGCGGCAGGCAGTGGGCTGAGATCGTCACGATCGAGAGCCGGCCCAAGATCGCGCGCCTGCTTGCCGAAGCCGGTGACGGCTCGCACCAGACCTGGCGGCAGGTCAACATACCTGCGGCCGACGGTCCTGACGTACCGCTGTCGTTCTGCGCGATCCGGGTTGGTCCCAAGGGACGCACGATCGCGCTTGGGCGCGACCTGCGCTCGGTGGCCGAGCTGCAGCAGCAGCTGGTCGACGCGCAGCAGGCGCTGGAGCGCGACTACCTGCGCCTGCGCCATCTCGAATCGCGCTACCGTATCCTGTTCGACCTGACCTCCGAAGGCGTGCTGGTGGTCGAAGGCAAGCAGCTGAAGATCATCGAAGCCAATCCGGCGGCCGCCAGCGTGCTCGGTGAGCCCGTGCTGAAGGTGGTTGGCCGCAGCATCCTCGACTGCGTCGACAGCGTTGCACGTGCACAGGTGGCCCAGCTGCTCGATACCGTCCATGCCTCCGGCAAGCCGGACCAGCTGCTGGTGCGGCTCGGCGGGCAGACAGTGACGCTATCGGTTTCGGTGATGCACGAGGAGGCGGGCGAGCTGTTCCTGCTGCGCGTGGGCGACCCGTCCACCGCACCGACACCCAGCACCGACCAGCGCGCCGACACCGTGCTGCGCGTGCTTGAGCAGTCGCCGGATGCCTTCGTCGTGACCGATAACGACGGCGACATCATCGCCGTCAACCGCGCCTTTGCCGAGATGGTGAGCGTGGGCCGCGCCGAGCAGGCGCTGGGAGAATCGCTGGGCCGCTGGCTCGGCCGCGCCGGCGTCGACCTCAACGTGCTGCTGGCCAACCTGCGCCAGCGTGGCAGCGTCCGGCTGTTTGCCACCACCATGCGCGACCAGAGCGGTGCCACCATTCCGGTCGAGATCTCGGCGGTGTCGGTCGCCAATACGGCCGGCGGCGGACTCGGCTTCACCATCCGCGACGTTGGCCGCCGCCTCGGTGGCGAGGCGGGCCGCCACGAAATACCGCATTCGGCCGAGCAGCTGACCGAGCTGGTCGGGCGCGTGCCGCTGCGCGAGATCGTCGGTGAAACCACCGAGCTGATCGAAAAACTCGCGATCCAGGCCGCACTGCGGCTCACGCAGGACAACCGCGCCACCGCCGCCGAGATCCTCGGCCTGTCGCGGCAAAGCCTGTATGTGAAGCTGCGGCAGTACGGGATAGGAAATCTCGGCGGGGACTGAGTCCGCGCCTGTCCCCACCGGCAGCCAGGCGCGCCGACCCGAAAACTGCGCCCCAAAACCGTAACAAAAGCATTACTCACAAAACCGTCAACTTTTGTTGACGCTTTCTTACCTGCCATGCACAATCGTCAGCATGGCACGCCCTACCCTCTCCGCTGTTGCCGAGCTGCTCAAGCCCATTACCTGGTTCCCGCCGATGTGGGCGTTCGCCTGTGGTGCGGTGGCCTCCGGCATGCCGGCCGAGGGGCAGTGGCAGCTGATCGTCATCGGCATCCTGCTGGCCGGACCGATGGTCTGCGCCACCAGCCAGGCCGTGAACGACTGGTTCGACCGACACGTGGATGCCATCAACGAGCCGCAACGCCCGATTCCCTCGGGCCGCATGCCGGGACGCTGGGGGCTCTACATCGCGATCCTGTGGACCGGGCTGTCGCTGCTGGTCGCCACTGCGCTTGGCCCGTGGGGCTTCGGCGCGGCGATCGCGGGCTTGCTGCTGGCCTGGGCCTACAGCGCGCCGCCGCTGCGCCTGAAGAATAACGGCTGGTGGGGTAATGCCGCCTGCGGCCTCTCGTATGAAGGGCTGGCATGGATCACGGGCGCGGCGGTCATGGCCGGCGGCGCCATGCCCGGCGAGCGCTCGCTGGTGCTGGCGCTGCTCTATAGCGCTGCTGCACACGGGATCATGACGCTCAATGATTTCAAATCAGTCGAGGGCGACCGCCAGATGGGTGTCGGCTCACTGCCGGTGCAGCTAGGCGTAATGCGCGCCGCGCGCACCGCCTGCTGGGTGATGGTCGTGCCGCAACTGGGCGTGATCGCATTGCTGTTTGTCTGGCAGCAGCCGCTGCACGCGCTGGCGGTGGCAGCGCTGGTGCTCGGACAGTTAAAGCTGATGCGGATTTTCGTGGCATCGCCGGTAGAGAGGGCATTGAAGCTCTCCGCCTTCGGCGTGCCGCTGCTGGTGACGGGAATGATGATCGCAGCCTTTGCGCTGCGCTCCACGGGGGGCTGAATATGGATAAGCGGTTTGGCTGGCTGCAGGTAGTGCGGCTGGGGATGGTGCAGGCGTCGCTGGGCGCGATCGTGGTGCTGATGACCTCGACGCTCAACCGCGTCATGGTGGTTGAGCTGATGCTGCCGGCCTTGCTGCCGGGCGCATTGGTGGCGCTGCACTATCTGGTACAGGTGTCGCGGCCGCGCATGGGCCACGGCTCAGACAGCGGCTCACGGCGCACACCCTGGATCATCGGTGGCATGACGGTACTGGCCGCCGGCGCGATCAGCGCGACGCTGGCCACGCTCTGGATCACCGACTCACCGGTCCTCGGATTGCTGCTGGCCACCGCCGGCTTCGTGATGATCGGGCTCGGCGTCGGTGCAGCCGGCACCTCGCTGCTGGTGCTGCTGGCCATGCGCGTGGCCGACGAGCGACGCGCGGCGGCCGCCACCATTGTCTGGCTGATGATGATTGTCGGCTTTGCGGTCACCGCCGGCGTCGCCGGCAAGATGCTCGACCCCTACACGCCGATGCGGTTGCTGGCCGTTACGTTGGTGGTCTGCACGCTGGCGCTGATCGTCACCGTGATCGCGCTGTTCCGCGTCGAGAGCGATCCCGCAGATGACGCCACGCCGCGCCCGCCGGTGCAGGTCGTGCCTTTCCGGGTTGCGCTGGCCGATGTGTGGCAGGAGAGCGCGGCGCGCCAGTTCACCGTTTTCATCTTCATCTCGATGCTGGCCTACAGCGCCCAGGACCTGATCCTCGAGCCCTTCGCCGGCAGCGTGTTCGGCTTCACGCCCGGCGAATCGACCAGCCTGTCCGGCATCCAGCATGGCGGCGTGCTGGCTGGCATGCTGCTGGTGGCCCTCGTCGGCAGCCGTTTCGCCAAGGGGCGTGCCGGCTCACTGCGGCTCTGGTGCGTCGGCGGTTGCATCGCCTCGGCCATTGCGCTGGCCGGACTGGCCGTGGCTGGTCATGTCGGCCCGCCGTGGCCGCTGAAGGCCAATGTCTTCCTGATGGGCGTGGCCAATGGCGCATTCTCGATCGCCGCCATCGGCCAGATGATGCGGCTGGCCACCCAGGGCCGCGCGGCGCGCGAAGGCGTGCGCATGGGGCTGTGGGGCGCGGCACAGGCCATCGCCTTCGGTTTCGGCGGTCTGATCGGCACCGGCGCCAGCGACCTCGCGCACTGGCTGATCCCGTCCTCGGGCGTGGCCTACGGCACCGTGTTTGCACTCGAGGCCTTGCTGTTCATCGGCTCAGCCCTGCTCGCCTCGCGCATCGCGATGGGCCAGCGGACGGATCCACAGCCCAGCGCCGGTATCCGGCACTCCTATTCCTGACCCACTGCAGTCATCGCGGAGAACCTCATGAACGAAACTTTCGATGTGGTCATCGTCGGCGGCGGCCCGGCCGGCGCCACCGCTGCCCATGACCTCGCCCGTCAGGGCCGGCGTGTGCTGCTGCTCGACCGTGCCGGTCGTATCAAGCCCTGCGGCGGTGCGATCCCGCCGCGCGCGATCAAGGACTTCGACCTGCCCGATCACTTACTGGTCGCCAAAGCGCGCTCGGCGCGCATGATCGCGCCCTCGGGGCTGCAGGTCGATATACCGATCGAAGGCGGCTTCGTCGGTCTGGTCGACCGTGAGCACTTCGACGAATGGCTGCGCGAACGTGCCGCCTCAGCCGGCGCAGTGCGCGCGAATGGCAAGTTCGAGCGACTCGGCGTTGCCGACGACGGCACCAGTACCGTGACCTGGAGCGAAGGCGACGACGACGCTGTGCGTCATCAGCGCAGTGTGCGGACGAAGGCCATCATCGGCGCCGACGGCGCAAAATCCGCAGTGGCGCGGCAGGCCGTGCCCGGCGCGGAAAATACCAAATACGTTTTCGCGTATCACGAGATCGTGCGCGCGCCAGCGGTCAAGCCCGAAGGCTACGACGGCTCGCGCTGCGACGTGTTCTACCAGGGCCACTTGTCCCCTGACTTCTACGGCTGGGTGTTCCCGCACGGCGACACGCTGTCGATTGGCACCGGCAGCGCCGACAAGGGCTTTTCGCTGCGCAATGCCACTTCGGCGCTGCGAGCAGCGGCCGGTCTGCACGAGGCCGAGACCGTGCGGCGCGAAGGTGCGCCACTGCCAATGAAGCCGCTGCCGCGCTGGGACAACGGGCGCGACGTGGTACTGGCCGGCGACGCGGCCGGCGTGGTCGCGCCGTCCTCCGGCGAAGGCATCTACTACGCCATGGCCGGCGGCCGACTGGCAGCCGAGGCGGTCGAGGCCCTGCTCGTCACGGGCGACGGACGCTGCCTTGCGCAGGCGCGCAAACGCTTCATGCGAGCGCATGGGAAGGTTTTCTGGGTTCTGGGTATCATGCAGCACTTCTGGTATTCCAGCGACAAGCGGCGCGAACGCTTTGTCGCGATGTGCAAGGATAAGGACGTGCAGAAGCTGACCTTCGACGCGTACATGAACAAGGAACTGGTCCGCGCGAAGCCGCTGGCGCACGTGAAGATCTTTTTCAAGGATATGGCGCACCTGCTCGGCCTGGCGAAAGTCTGAGGCCTTCCTGCCTCGCGAGCCGGCACGCCCGACACGAATCAGGCAGGAAACGATATGCAGCCGGACCGCTTGGGAAGAAAACCCGTCTTCGTCGCCGTTGTTCTCGCGATGGTCACCGGCATGCTCGGCGGACTCGCGACCAACATCGGCCCCTGGTACGTCGACCTGGTCAAGCCCTCGTGGCAGCCGCCGGACTGGCTGTTCGGTCCGGTCTGGACGACGATCTACATCCTGACCGGCATCGCCGGCGTACGCGCGTGGCGCAGCGGCGATGCCGTGCAGCGACAGCGCTTCCTGATCGCGCTGCTCCTCAATATCGCGCTCAACATTCTCTGGAGCGTGCTCTTCTTCACGATGCAACGGCCAGACTGGGCACTGGTCGAGGTGGCGCTGCTTTGGCTATCCGTGTTGCTGCTGATCGTGCTGGTGCGCGGTTACGCACCGCTGTCGGCCGTACTGCTGGTGCCTTACCTGCTGTGGGTGGGATTTGCCGCTTACCTGAACTGGACGATCGTGACGCTGAACGCGCCGTTTTGACGTAGTTACTTCGGTTCGGCTTTCCTTACGGGTGGTGGGCGATGAAGAATCTGAAACTGCTAAGAAATCTGAGCATGCGGCAACTGCGGATTTTCCTCAGCGCTGCCCGTCATGCCAGCTTCAGTAAGGCCGCCGCCGAGCTCAGCCTGACCGCGCCGGCGGTATCGATGCAGATCAAGGAGCTGGAAAGTGATCTGGAAATCGAGCTCTTCGCGCGGGTCGGCCGCCGGGTCGAGCTGACCACCGCCGGTGAATACTTCCTCGTGTATGTCAAACGCGTCGCCGCCAACCTGCGCGATGCGGAAGTGATGCTGTCGAAGCTGCGCGGCACCGACGCCGGACTGCTGAAAATTGGCCTGGTGAGCACGGCGAAGTACTTCCTGCCGCAAGTGCTCGCGCGCTTCAAGGAAGAGCATTTCGGGCTGCAGATCCGGCTCGAGGTGCGCAACCGCGACCAGATGGTGGAACTGCTGCGCGACGGCGAGATCGACCTGGCGATCATGGGCCGCACGCCCGCCGATATGGATACGCGCATTGAAGCCTTCGCCGCGCATCCGCATGCCTTCATCGCCAGCCCCGACCATCCGCTGGTGCGCGAACAGGGCATCGCGCCAACCGTATTGAACCAGCTTGAGCTGATTTCGCGCGAGCAGGGCTCGGGCACGCGGGCCATCATGGAGCGCTTCCTGAAGGACCGGGGCCTCGCACCCCGGGTATCGATGGAGATGCCCTCCAACGAGAGCATCAAGCAGGCGGTGATGGCGGGGCTCGGCATCTCCTTCGTGTCGCTGCATACCGTCGGTCTGGAGGTCACGCACGGCAAGCTCGTGGTGCTGGACATCGACGAGACACCGATCGCGCGCGCCTGGCATGTGGTTGCACTCAACCGGGGTAACCCGTCACCGGCGGCCGAGGCCTTCCGCTATTTCGTGCTTGAGCATGGCGCGAAAATCATCGAGGACTTGCATCCGCACCTGCGGGAGGTCTGATGCCTGGCACCGGAGGCCTCACGCCGCCGACCGGTAGCCCAGCCGCGCTGACACCTGCTCGGCGCAATCGCGAATCCGCGCAGCTGCGTCGCCGTCCCAGCTGACATCAAAACTCCCTGCCGGCCCGATGGCCGTAATGCCGAGCCGGATCGCGCCGCTGTGCTCGAACACGGGCGCGCACATGGCGTTGATGCCGGGGATGGGCTCGCCCTGCACACGGGCCATGCCGCGCTTGCGCACCTCGGACAGCAGCTTCTCCAGCTTCTCCGCCTGCATGTCGGGCACGCCGAACTGGCCGGCCACGCCGCTACGGCGCTCCTGCGCGATCATGCGCTCGACCTGCTTGGGCGGCAGGAAAGCAGCGAACACGCGACCTGTGGCCGTGGCCTGGATCGACATGACGGTGCCGGTGCGCATGTTCACGTGAATCGGATAACTGGATTCGCTGATGTAGATGATGGTCGGACCCTGGTTACCCAGCACCGACAGGCCGATCGTCTGGTCGATCTCGGCGGCCAGCTGGGTGATGGCGGGAATCGCGATGCGCACCGGATCGAGCAGGTGCAGACTGATCAGGCCCAGCTGCAGTGCGAATGGCCCCAGCTCGTAACGCCCGGTCAGCGGGTTTTGCTCGATCAGGCCGAAGCTGCCGAAACTCACCAGATACGGATGCGCCTTGGCCGACGGCATACCGGCCCTCTTCGCCAGCTCGCCGAGACTCATCGGCGCGCCGGCATCGACCAGCGCAGTCAGCAGGCGGCCACCGATCTCGATGGACTGGATACCGCGGCGGCTTTTTTCTTCCATGGCAAGGCGGGCAGGGGCAGATCGGCGCGAGTTTACGTAGGGCTTCGATGAATGTAAACGGTTCGTTATTGTTGAATTGGTTGACCCTATGCGAATTTGAGGGGTATGCTGTGGCGGATGGTGACGTGGATGGCGTCGGCCGGTTTGATGGCTCGGTATCCGCCGCACTGCCGCTAAAAACAAGAGGACCTCATGACGGAAAAGACATTTGCCTCGCAGGGCG
>CAZESK010000021.1:0-22504 GCA_964515155.1 uncultured Bifidobacterium sp. | reverse complement strand
TGGACGAAGCCAAGGGTATCAAGCATCCGCGCATCTGGACGGCCGAGCGTGACAAAGAGATGTGGCACGCATTGCAGGAATGACGGGCACATGCACCAAACATACACCTACCGCCAGTTCCCTTACACCCCGCCGCCCGAGCTGAACGGCGGTGCGGTGCCGCGCCATCCGCTGATCGTCATCGGCTGCGGACCGGTCGGCCTCGCGGCGGCCATCGACGCGCGCCAGCACGGCATCCCCGTGCTGCTGCTGGACGACGACGATACGGTGTCGGTCGGCTCGCGCGGCCTGTGCTACGCCAAGCGTACGCTCGATATTCTTGACCGCCTTGGCTGCGGCAACCCGGTCGTGGCCAAAGGCGTGGGCTGGGATGTCGGCCGTACCTTTTTGCGCAATGATGAAGTGTTCAACTTCAATCTGCGACCGCAGGCCGGATTCAAGCGGCCGGGCATGGTCAACCTGCAGCAGTACTATCTCGAGGAGTACATGGTGCAGCGCGCGCTCGACGCGGGCGTCGCCATGCGCTGGAAGAACAAGGTGACGGCCGTGCAGCCGCATGATGACCATGTGCGCCTGCAAGTCGAGACACCCGACGGCAGCTACGCGCTCGAGGCCGACTGGCTGATCGTCTGCGACGGTGCGCGCAGCCCGGTGCGCACGATGCTCGATCTCGATATCGACGGCAAAGTATTCCAGGACCGCTTCCTGATCGCCGATGTGCTGATGAAGGCCGACTTCCCGGCCGAGCGCTGGTTCTGGTTCGACCCGCCCTTCCATCCGAACCAGTCGGTGCTGCTGCATCGCGAGGCCGACGATGTCTACCGCATCGATTTCCAGCTGGGCTGGGAGGCCGATCCCGAAGAAGAGAAGAAACCTGAGAAGGTCATTCCGCGCATCCAGGCCATGCTCGGCGACGAACGCGAGTTCACGCTGGAATGGGTCAGCGTCTACACCTTCCAGTGCCGGCGGATGAACGACTTCCGTCATGGCCGCTGCCTGTTCGCTGGTGACAGCGCGCATCAGCTCTCGCCGTTCGGCGCGCGCGGCGCAAACTCCGGCGTGCAGGATGCGGATAACCTGGTCTGGAAACTGAAGCTGGTCATGGACGGCCGCGCACCGCTGCAGCTGCTCGACAGTTATACCGCCGAGCGCGGCGCGGCCGCCGACGAGAATATCCTCAACTCCACCCGCTCGACCGACTTTATTACGCCCAAGGGCGCGGTCAGCCAGACCTTCCGCAATGCCGTGCTCGAGCTCTCGCGCGAGCTTCCGTTCGCGCGCAAACTGGTCAACTCGGGCCGGCTGTCGGTACCGAGCTTTCTCGTTGATTCGCCGCTGAACACGCCGGACTGCGAACCTTTCGCCGGCGACATGGTGCCCGGCGCACCACTGGATGACGCGCCCGTGACTGTCGATGGCCAGCCTGGCTGGTTGATCGACCAGACCGGCGGCCGCTTCCAGGCGCTGTACTTTTGTGACGACGCAGCGGCCCTACCGGAAGGCATGCAACGGCAACTGCTCGGACTGACCGAGGCCGCAATACCGGTTGAACCGCTCGTCATCGCCCGCAGGGGCGGCACCTGTCGTCTGAAAACGGTGGCCGACACCGAAGGCCTGGCCTTCGCGCGCTACGATGCGCAGCCGGGCACACTGTATCTGATACGTCCTGACCAGCATGTGGCTGCACGCTGGCGCGAGGCTGAAATCTCGCGCGTGGTCGCCGCCGTCGCACGCGCCACCGCCAATGTTTCCGGGGCCTGACAATATGCCGCTGAACCTCGAACCCAATTTCCACGAACCGGGCAAGCGCTACTTTCGCGACTTCTCGCCGGGCGACGATTTTTACCAGAGTCTGGTCGATCTGCACCGCGGCCTGTCCGATGAGCAGAGCGCGCAAGTCAATGCCAAACTGATCCTGATCCTGTCGAACCACATCGGCGACATCGCCGTGCTGCGCGAAGCGATGGCCCTGGCGCGGACCGGCACCGGTAACGACTGACCCGAGGAGCCCTCATGCTGGTACAGAAAATTCACCATGTCGCTTACCGCTGCAAAGATGCAAAGGAAACTGTCGACTGGTATGTGAAGCATCTCGACATGAACTTCGTGCTGGCGATCGCCGAGAACGAGGTGCCGTCGACCAAGGCGCCGGATCCGTACATGCATGTCTTCCTCGATGCCGGCCATGGCAACATCCTTGCCTTCTTTGAGTTGCCCACGCAGCCGGCCATGGATCGCGATCGCAATACACCCACGTGGGTGCAGCACCTGGCGCTGAAGGTAGATTCGATGGAGACGCTGCTGGCGACCAAGGCGCGGTTGCAAGCCGCCGGTATCGATGTCATCGGCCCGACCGATCACACGCTCTTCAAGAGCATCTACTTCTTTGATCCGAACGGGCACCGGCTGGAGCTGGCCTGTGACTGCGGCACGCCGGAGATGTATGCCAAACTCGACGACGTAAAGTGGGCGATGCTCGACGAATGGAGCCAGACCCGGCAGGCGCCCAAGCATGCGGCGTGGATGCATGACGGAAGCATGACGCAGCCTGATTGATGATGTGACGACGGCAATACTCATGACGCTACTGAACGAAACTCACGATCCCGCGCTGACGAGCTGGGTCACCTCTGCCAACGTCCCCGGCACCGACTTCCCCATTCAAAACCTGCCGTTTGCGATCTTCCGTCGCAAGGGCAGCGATGATGCTTTTCGCGGTGGTGTCGCCATCGGCGACCAGGTTGTCGATCTTGCCGCCCTCGCCGGCCGTGCTCTGTTCGACGGCAAGGCCGCATCCGCCGCACAAGCCGCATCAGGCGCCACGCTCAATGCCTTCATGGGCATGGGTGCGCCTTACTGGAGCGCCTTGCGCCTTGCGCTCTCGCGCGCGCTGCGCGCAGGCTCACCGCAGCAAGAGGTCGTGGCGGCCTGCCTTGTGCCGATGGGCGAGATCGAGCACCGCCTGCCTGCGCAGATCGGCGACTACACGGATTTCTATACGTCGATCCACCACGCGACCAACATCGGCAGGCTGTTCCGTCCCGATAATCCGCTGCTGCCGAACTACCGGTGGATACCGATCGGCTATCACGGACGGGCGTCGAGCGTCGTACTGTCCGGGCAGGCGTTCCATCGCCCACAGGGCCAGCTGATGCCACCGGGTGCCGAGCGACCAACGCTCGGTCCCAGCAAGCGGCTCGATATCGAGCTCGAACTCGGTATCTTCATCGGTAGTGGCAATGCGCTCGGTACGCCGGTACCGATCACTGAGGCCGAGCAGCAGGTGTTCGGCCTGTGCCTGCTGAACGACTGGTCGGCGCGTGATATTCAGGGCTGGGAGTACCAGCCGCTTGGCCCCTTCCTCGCCAAGAATTTCGCGACCACGATCTCGCCGTGGGTCGTCACGCTGGAGGCGCTGGCGCCGTATCGCGTGCCGTTCACTCGCCCGGAAGGCGACCCGCAGCCGCTGCCCTATCTCGATAGCGAGCACAACCGGCAGGCAGGCGCGTTCGACATCCGTCTCGACGTGGTGCTGCAGACAGCAACCATGCGCGCGGCCGGGCAACCGGGCCACACGATCTGCGCGACCAGCTACCGCCATGCCTACTGGACCGTCGCGCAAATGGTCACGCACCACACCGTCAACGGTTGCAATCTGCAGCCGGGCGACCTGTTCGGCAGCGGCACGCTGTCGGGTCCGACCCTGGACCAGGCCGGCGCACTGATCGAGCTGACCCAGGGCGGCAAGACGCCCATTCCTCTGCCGAACGGCGAACAGCGCACTTTCCTCGACGATGGCGACCGCGTGACCTTGCGTGGCTGGTGCGAGGCACCGGGTGCGGCACGCATTGGCTTCGGCGAGTGCACGGGAATGATTCTTCCCGCAGCGGGGCAGCCGTCCGTCTGAAGGCCGATACCGCCGGTGACGTTGTAATCCCACCAGCACTAGTGCGTCACTGAGGCAGGCCCGTGCGGGCCACGATGCTAGGTTGTTGGTCCGACCAACTTTCGGATGACGACCATGACACACTCGCGCTGGCTGCTTGCCCTGCTGTTGACCTGTCTCCTGCTACCGATGCTTGCGAGCGCTGCCGGGCGCTCTGGTCCTTATGTTGTCGGTGGGCTGATGCTCGACGCCGTCACCGGGCTTGATTACAACGGCACGACCTTCGACGGTGACGCAACGGACACCTGGCTCGCTGCCGGCAAGAGCAGGACCGGCGGCACGCTGGGGGCCGGTTACCAGTTCGCGCCGGGCGGCCAGTTCGTGCTGATGGTCGAGGCCGGCAAGGATATGGGCGCCGACCTGCACATGTCGTTGACCAACCGCTACACCAGCCAGTCGAATGCGTACGACGAAGCGACCCGGCGCTGGCAGCTGCAGCGTGATTGGTATGTCGCGCTCAAGCCCGGCTGGCAGGTGTCGCCGTCGACCACGCTCTACCTGTCGATCGCGCACCACCGCGGCTCGGCGCGGCTGGACAACGAGATCACCGAGTGCCTGTCCGGCATCTGCGATTCCCTCAGCCTCGAGACGATCAGCAAGAAGACTCATGGGACGGGTATCGGACTAGGCATTCAGTCCGCGCTGTCCGAGCATTGGTTCGTGCGTGCCGAAGTCGAGCGCATCGATGTCGGCCGGGTGGAATTCGCGCTCAGCGACCAAGGCAATCCTCCCATATCACAGCGTGACCAACTGGACGCCACCCATACCACCGGCCGCGTGATGATCGGCTGGCGCTTCTGACGGGTGAAAGCACTGCGGCGCCGGCCATGGCGGCCGACAGCAAGCGGCTGCCGCAGCTCGTCGTGCTCATGCCACACGAACACGGTGCGGATTTTGCGGGTGGTGGCTAAGCGCCGGCCTCAACCCACGCTAGGGGATCTGTTTCGTCCGAGTGACCCACGTCAGGCAGGCCAGGCCACCTGCGGCGGAAAGCACCGAGGCTGCCAGTATGCCCACCTTGGCCTGGTCGAGCAGGGCACGGTCAAAGGCGAGGTTGGCAATGAACAGCGCCATGGTGAAGCCAATGCCCGCCAGCAGGCTGCCCGCCGCCAGCAGCGCCCAGCCGAGCCCTGGCGGAATGGCTGCGATACCCAGCCGCACAGCGATCCAACTGAACGACAAGACGCCCATGGGCTTACCCAAGGTAAATCCAATGATGATGGCCATGGTGAGCGACAGATCGCCCTCCCCTGCGAATAATGGCAACCCGGCATTGGCAAGTGCAAACAGCGGCATGACAACAAAACTCACCCAAGGATGAAAGACCATCTGCAGCCGCTCTGCCGGCGATAACGTTTCCCGCGCCGCCACCTCAGCCGTGTGCAATGTTTTCCGATCCTTCGTATCTCCGCTTCCCTCCATCGCCGACGAGTGTGCGATGACTTGATTCAATATGGCGTACAAGCGCAGATCACTCACCCATCGGCGAGCAGGCGTGAGCAAACCGAGTATCACGCCGGTGACCGTCGCATGGATTCCGGAGGCATCGACCGCAGCCCAGATAAAGCTGCCCACCAACAGATAAATCGCCACATTGCGCACGCCACCCCAGGCCAATACACGCACAGCCGCAATACCGGCACCCGCAACGATGAGTGCGTTCCAGTCAATAGAACCGCTGTAGCCCAATGCGACGACGAGAACGGCACCGATGTCGTCCACGATCGCCAACGCGAGCATGAAGGTGCGCAAGCTTTGCGGGATGCGGCGTCCGAGCAGGGCAAGACAGCCGATAACAAAAGCGGTGTCCGTGGCCATGACCGTGCCCCAGCCGGCTTCACCGGGCAAACCCGACTGCAAAGCAAGATACAGACCGGCAGGAATGATCATGCCGCCGAGAGCGGCCGCAATCGAGAGCGCGGCCACACGAGGGGACTTCAATTCACCCAGGACCAGCCCTCGCTTGAGCTCCACGGCGACGAGGAAAAAGAAAAAGGTCATCAGGCCATCGTTGATCCACCCTTTGAGGGAGCGGGTCGATTCCCACGTGCCGATATGGATGCCGATGGGGATATCCCAGACGGTCATGAACAACGAGGACCAAGGGGAATTGGAGAGGACCAGCGCGGCAATGGTGAATGCCAGCAGGAACGCTCCCCCCGTGGCCTCAATGCGGAGAAACCGCTTGAACGGCCTGGTCAGTCGATCCACCGACTCTTCGGGCAGCCGATCCAGATCCGAAGTACCCACCCGGTCATCATTCATGGTTGGCTATCCGGCGCATGACAGACCCGACGTCGCGCCAATCCCGTCAGGTTTCGCCAGCACACAGGGGGAGCGGGGATTCCGGACAGCACACTGGCTGTCCGGTGGGTCGCGAGCAACGTACGGGGGATGATGCATACGCAAGCGCACGCCCTCTGTTTGACAAAACAGCAATCGGCTTCGTTCTCCCCCGCGCTTCTCGAATCGCCTCGCTGCCCGCCGACGCTATCCCAGTGGGTCATCACTTCATGTCACCGTCTGCGCCATTAGGAAATTTTCACAAGAGGTGGCGGATGGGTTGATCGCCCATCGCATTCGTGGGAATGTCTCGCGGAATCGAGTGCCGGCATCCGTGGGCTTCGCAAGGCCGCGATGCACGTGTGTTGGCAGATACCGCAGCAGAAGCCCGGTGGTCAGCGAGCCGCTAGTTTTGGTCTTGAGGAACATGAACAAGTTTTTGATGGTCTTGTGCGGTTCGGTGACGTGGGCGGCGGCGATTGCGCAGCCGCTGGCCTATGTCTCGAACGAAAAGTCCGGCACCGTGTCCGTCATTGATACGCAGACCGATCAGGTGATCAAGGAGATTGCGGTCGGGGCCAAGCCGCGCGGGGCGGCGATATCAGTCGACGGGCGCTGGCTGTATGTGACCTCCCAATCCAACGCCCTGGCAAAAATCAGCACCGAGACACTCGTGACCGCGAAGTCGATCGAAGTTGGCGACTCGCCCGAAGGTGTTTCCAGCTCACCCGACGGCCAGTGGATCATCGCCGCGTCCGAAGAAAGCAATGCGGTCAACTTCATTGATGCGGCCGCAGGCATCAAGCGGTTCTCCGTGAAGACCCGCGGCGAGAATCCGGAACATGCCGTGTTTAGCCCGAACAGCCGGCTGGTATTCGTGTCGGCCGAAGAGACCGACCGTGTCGACGTGATCGACGTCAAGCGGCGCAAGCAGGTCGCCTCGATCAAGGTGGGTGATCGCCCGCGCGGGATGGCCTTCACGCCGGATGGCAAGTTGGCCTATGTCGCCGCCGAGATCGCGAGCATGGTGTATGTGATCGATGTCGCCAAGCGCAAAGTCATCAAGCAGGTGAAGGCCGGCAGCTTTGCCAACGGCGTGACGATCTCACCCGATGGCCGCCGCGTGTTCATCTCCAACGGCAAAGACGCCAGCGTCAGCGTCATCGACACACAAACCCAGGAGGTCGTGGCCACCATCCCGGTGGGCAAGCGACCATGGAACATGGCGATCACGCCGGACGGCAAGAAGCTCTACGTGGCCAATGGCCGCTCGAACTCGATATCCGTCATCGATGCGGTTGAGCTGACACCGCTGGGCGAGATCCCGGTCGGCGAATCGCCGTGGGGTGTGGTGATCCGCTAGACAGCGGCAAGCCACAGGACACCATGCGCCGGAGCGTCCCGTGATTAGTCTCAGTACGGCCATTGCTGTTTACTCTGTCATCGGGCTGGTGCTCCTGTTTGACGAGGACAGGGCCGGCCAAGACGACAGGCCCAAGTTCAAGGGCAACCCCGACCCGATGCAAGTGCCTTCGCCGTGCGGCTCACGGGTCTATGTGCTGCGACCGGCCGAACAGGCGGTTGCCCTGCTGGACGTCCGGAGTCGCGCCTTGCTCGCCTTGGTGTCCTTGCCGTTTGTGCCAGCATCCATCACGCTGTCGCCACATCGAAACAACGTGCGGGTAGTCGCCGTTGGTGGGCCGGGCGCTGGGGAGCTGGTGATGCCTGTCGATGAGTTTGACCGGGGGTGGGTCGTGGGCCAGGAGCACGCACGCGGACAAGACCCCAGCGCAGCATCGCCGGCGTGACCGTCGCACAATGCCCGGCTAGCCTGCCTGCCGGAAGGTGGTCAACAGATCGTGTTTTTCTGCGTATTTAATGAGCTCGATCTGATTATCGATGTTGAGCTTTTTCCGGATCACGCTCTGATAATTGGCTACCGATTTTTCGCTCATTTTCAGCTTGGCCGCAATGGAATCCACGGATTCACCGGCTGCCAGCATCAAGAAAATCTGAAACTCTCTGGGCAGCAGCGAATCATGCGGCGCGCAGGTGCTTTCTTCTGCACTGACAAGATATTTCAGGTTGTCGTCGACAACGGTCTGGCCCTGCCAAACCTCTCGTATCGCCTTGATCAGGATATCCGGGTCGTTGCTCTTGGTCAGATAAGCGGCCGCGCCAAAAGATAATGCGCGTCTGGCAATCGACGCACTGTCATGCATCGTAAAAACGATAATCCGCTGTTTCGGGAAACGGCTCTTGATTCTTTTCAGTGCTTCGAACCCGCCATGGCCAGGCATCGACAGATCGAGAATCACGACATCGATATCCCGTCGCAGCAGCTGCTCATAGGCCTCCTCGCCGGAAGCAGCCTCCTCGACGACCATCATGTCCCTCTCCAGCTCGATCAGCCGTCGGTATCCGGCCCTGACCACAGCATGGTCGTCCACTAGCATGATGCGTATCACTGACGTTGGCCTTTGTTTAGATTCCTGTCGGTCCTGCCTGACCGCCCTATTGACCCGATGGTTGAATAGCCGCTCGATTAAACAACTGCGGCCAATATAAAACAATGCGAAAAATAATTCACCGCTGCCTGAACAATGCCTGACTGGGAATTTCTCCCAGTGCAGAGCGAATCAGTGAGGAACTCCTGTCGACGCCGTCTGGCGAAATCGTGACAATCTGTAACGCTACCAATTACATGATTATTCGTTTTTTCAGGAGGAGTGCGTGACCATGTTCAAATTGACGCTTATTGCGTCGGCAGTGGCAGCGGTAGCCAGTTCTGGCGTCTATGCCCAGCAAAACGAGCGCAACATACTACCGCCGGTCGAAGTAAAAGCTTCCAGTATTTTGCCCGGCACCCTGGATACCCTGCCCGGCTCTTCCAGCGTGCTGACGCGGGAGCAGATCGAAGCGCGTAACCCGTTCTCGATCATCGAAACCATCCGCGAAATCCCCGGTTTGCATGTGGTGGCCGAGGACGTCGCCGGCACTCACCTGAACATTGGCATGCGCGGACTCAACCCGCGCCGGAGCTCGCGTACGCTGCTGCTGGAGGACGGTGCGCCCACCATCTTCTTTGCGCCGTATGGCGATCCGTCGGCGCACTACTCTACCCCGCTGGACCGTGTCGACCGCATCGAAGTTCTGAAAGGCTCCGGGCAGATCCTGTACGGCCCGCAAACCATGGGCGGCATGATCAACTTCGTGACCCGGCCGGTGCCGACCGATGGCACACGAGGCAATGTTCGAATTACCGGTGGCGACCGTGGCTACTACGACGGTCATTTCAACGTCGGGACCGGCACCGAAAACGGCGGCATAATGATTGACGTGCTGAGAAATCGGGGTGATGGCATCCGTCGCGAGCATGGTTTCGATCTGCAGGACATCGCACTCAAGGGTATGTACAAGATCAGCAGTACTCAACGCATCACCGGTAAGTACTCGAACTTTCGGGAGGATTCTCGGTTCAGTGAAACCGGTTTGACGGCGGCCGAATACCTTGTGAATCCTTTCCGTGGCGGCGGCGGCTACTCGTTCTCGGACCTGCGGCAAGAACGCTTCACGATGGACCGCAATACCGCGCAGGTCATTCATGAGCTGGACTTGAACAGCGATGCCAAACTGTCGACGCAGGTGTATTACACGAAAACCAACCGGACATCGCGCCGGGTCCGTGAGTTTGAACTCGATGACGGTGAGTTCGGGATGGAACGCGACTTCGCTATTCGTCCGCGCACCTACGAGACCTACGGCATCGAGCCCAAGCTGCAGTTGCGACATAACAGCTTTGGGTTAATGAACGAGGCGGTGTTTGGCTTCCGCTATCACGAGGAGCGGATTGACCGCAAAAAATACGAGTTTGCGAACACCTTTGCCGATACGCCTGAAGGCGATGAAAGGCTAAGGCTAAATGTACGAGCCGTCGCTGCGTATGCACAGAACACCTTGCTGCATGGCGATTGGGCAGTCACGCCGGGCATCCGCTTCGAACGCATTACGTACGACACGGCATTGTTTGGCGGGCCAGCATTAGATCAACCAGATGGCTCGCTGAAGCATTCAAAGTCGCTGGCGCTGCCCGGACTAGGCGTGGCATGGAATGGCCTGTCGTCGACAACGGTGTTTGCGGGCGTGCATAAAGGTTTTGCTCCGCCGCGCCCGGACCGCGATGTCGGTGACAATGGATTAATGGCAACGCGTCCGGAAACGGCGATCACCTCCGAGCTCGGCGTGCGTACGTCCGCCTTCAAGGCCGGAACCGCCGAAGCGACGCTGTTCAACATGGATATTAGTGATCTGGTCGTGCAAGGCGGCGGCGGCAACAATCTGTTCCGCAATGCCGGCCGGGCCCAGCACACCGGCTTCGAGGTCGCAGGTCGCCTGAATACGGGTCAACTGCTGTTCGCCCAGCAAAATAATGTCTTCGTCAGCGCCAGCTATACCAACCTGTTCACAGCCAAGTTCAAAGACAACGGCACGGTCGCCGGTGAAGGAGAAGACGGCTATGGCACCTACGAGGCGGGCAACCGCTTGCCCTATGCGCCGCGTCACACGCTGACGCTGAACCTCTCCTACGAGCGTCCGGACGGCTGGCGTGGACGGGTCGGCTTGACCCACCTGAGCCAGCAGTTCGCCAACACGCAGAACTATCGCGGCACATCGCCGGACGGCTATACTGGTGATGTGAATCTGGGTGGCGGGAATGAGGCGGAACAGGAGGATACGGGCCTGTTCGGCGAAATCCCCGCTCTCACGCTGGCTAACGCATCGTTGAGCTACACGCCGGTCGGTCAGAAGACGACGTGGTTTGCCACCGTCGAGAACCTGACCGACAAGCGCTACTTCAACGCCCGTACCAACGGCCTGCAGCCGGGACGTCCGCGGATGGTGTTCTTCGGGGTGCGCCAAAGCTTCTGATGATCCGCCGGGAGAACTTCCCAACCGCTTGGGAAGTTCTCCTGTTGCCCCCGACGATGCCGGGCTTCATGATGCAAGGGCATCGGCATCGCCCGGCAAGACGGGCGGTACGTGTGCCTCACTTCACTCTCATTCCATTGATGCGGCGCTGGCTTCGGCCACGCCGCTTTTTTTGCTCGTGCGATGCGGATCTTATGGCGCAACCCATCGCACCTGCCCATTCACTGCGTTCTCGGACCGATGTGGCCACGAACCATGGCCAGACCCAGCACGACGACCACCATCGAACCGCCCAGAAGATTCAGGTAGGACGATGCGCCGCCGGCGGTAATCACGGCCGCACCGGCGAACGAACTGACGAATGCCCCCATGCGGCCAAACGCCATGGCCGACGCCGCGCCCGTCGTGCGGATCTGTGTCGGATAGAGGTGAGCACAGAGCGCAAACAAGGCGCACTGCAAGGCCGTGACAAACAGGCCATGGAAGCCCAGACCCCACAAGAAGGTTTCCGGCGTGGCGGTCACGCTGAACAATTTGAGACCAAAGGCCGTCAGCGCTGACATCGCTGCCCAGCCAATCATGGGCCAGCGCGAGCCAAACCGATTAATCGCCAGCGCACACAGCACCGCGCCGATGAGACCGCCAAAGTTATAGGCGGTCAGCCCCATGCTCGCCATGGCCGGCGGCAGACCCTCGGTGGTCAGCATGGTGGGCAGCCAGCTGAACGCGGTGTAAATCGATAGCTGCGTCATGAAGAAAGCGATCCACAACCAGGTCGTGTCCGATGCACGTCCTTCACGAAACAGGTCGCCAATGCTTCCGCGCTTTGCAGAATCGATGATCCCATCCGCGAATTCCTTCACGTGCGTGACCTCATGCGCCATGCGCGCCATCAGGCCACGTAATTCTTCCCACCGTGAGTTTTGACGGGCCAGGAATTTAGGCGATTCCCGCAAGAGAAAAATCATCAGGCATCCGTACGCGATGGGCAATGCGCCACCGATCAAAAAGAATGTTCGCCATCCTTGTGCGGGTAATACCTGGGCAGCGACCAGACCCGCCAGCATGCCGCCCAGCGGGTAACACACCATGGCGGTCGTTACCGCCATGGTGCGAAAGCGGAAAGGCGTGAATTCTGCCGTCAGCGTCGTTGCCGCCGGCAAGGCCGCGCCAATACCCAGACCGGCAAAGAATCGGATGATCGCTATGTCGGTCACGCCCTGCGCCTGTCCAATGAGCAGCGTGGCTGTGCCGAACAGAAAAATACTGCCAATCAGAACCGGCTTGCGTCCGAAGCGATCGGCCAGCACACCGGCGCTGAGGCTACCGATGGCCATGCCAAACAATCCCGTAGCCACCGCAATGGAGAAAGCGCCGCGGGTGACGCCCCATTCCTGCATGATCATGGGAATGGCGTACCCGATCATCTGACCGTCGAAGCCATCGAGCACGATGGCCAATGCGGCGTACAGATACGCGAGCTTTTGCGTCAACGTGAAGCGGCCTTCATCGATCGCCTTCGTGACATCAAAGCGGGTGGACAGCCCGGTCGTTGTCGGTACAGTCATGTCTTCTCCATGGGTCGGCCGATTAAACGGCTCTTGATTGAATAAAAATACAGGATTCCGCGAAAGCCAATGCCTGCCAAGCCCTGCTAATCGGAGGGATATATCGTGTGGATTTTAATGAGTCGGCCAGGGCCATTTCAAAAATCGCTTTTTTGACTCTATCTTCTCTGATGGTCGTTTACTTGCTGCGCTCTTCCTTGAATAGTGATTGGGTTCGTTCCTGCTTGTGTAGTCAACGCATTTACTCACTGTCAGGCTGACGGGCAGGATGGGCGGCAGCGACAGGAGCCAGCGCCTCGCATGCCGTGTGGATCGCTCTGAGCGTCGGAAACGCCTCCAGATCGACGCCGAAGCGCGTCGCGCTGAACATCTGCGGCACCAGCGCGCAATCGGCCATCGTCGGCGTATCACCGAAACAGAACATACCCCGCGTGGGCGAATTCGCGAGCTCGGCCTCGAGCGCCTCCAACCCAAGACTCAGCCAGTGCCGGATCCATGTGGTCTTCTGGTCTTCGGATAGCGCCAGCGGACCGGTGAGGTACTTCAGCACCCGCAGGTTCTGCAGAGGATGGATATCGCAGGAGATGGCCAGCGCGATCTGGCGCACACGGGCCCGCCCCTCGATGGATGCGGGCAACAGCGGCCGCTCGGGAAACTTGTCGTCGAGGTACTCGATGATGGCCAGTGACTGGCTGAGTCTGAAGCCGTGGTCGTCGAGCAGTGGTACGAGTTGCTGCGGATTCAGGGAGGCATACGGCTCCCTGAACTGCATCCCGCCATCACGGGTCAGGTGAACTGACGCATAGGCATAGTCGATGCCTTTGAGGTTCATCGCGATCCGCACGCGGTAGGCGGCAGAACTGCGGAAGTAGTTGTGCAGGATCGGTTGGTCGCTTGTATCGCTCATCGAAGCTTTATCCTTCGGTCAAACGGCTACGAATACTCGACTACCTTCGATTTTCACCGGATAGGTCTTGACATCCTCGGTTAACGGCGCACACATCGCCCTGCCGTTACGGATGTCGAACTTGCCCTGGTGAAGCGGGCACTCGATCTCATACCCGTCGAGGAAGCCGTCGCACAGCCTTGCATTGCCATGCGTGCAGAGGTTGTCACTCGCATAGACCTGTCCTTCGACCTGATACAGCGCGATGCTCTTGCCGTGAACGTCGATGCCAACTACATCGTCGTGAGGCAAATCGTCGATGCTGGTGATATCAATCCAGTTGTCGCTCATGATGTTCTCGTTTAGATCGGGTAGATGATCGAATTCGGGATCATCTCGGTGTCATAGATGCACAGGCGCGAGACAAACTTGAGCTCACCACCTTCGCGCCGGATCGTATCCAGATAGCGACCGACATTGAAAACGGTCGACTCGCCGGACAGCTTGGTGCGAAATACCGCATAGTTCGCTTCCGCGACAATCACACCATCGCTCTCTTCCCGAACCACCGGCATGCCGACCACATGCCGCTGGTAATAGGGGTCGTGGTACAGGGTTTCGTGAATGCCGTATACGCGATCCTTGAGCATGTTCTTGCTCAGCAGCGCCAGCGTCGCCAACGGAAAGCCGCGCTCGAAATTTTCGCGCGGCTGGATCTTGTACTCGCAGTCGTCAACGAAGAGCCCCACCCACTTGTCCCACTGTGCCGCATCGACAGCTGCTGCGTAGTCACCATATAGGCGGATCAGGTCGATGAAGGTTTGGGTGTCGGTCGTAGTCGCCATGTCCGTCACACCTCCATCACTTTGCGCCAGTAGTTGTACATCCCACGGATCAGGGTTTCGGTCACCATGTGGTCGGTGTTTTCGCATTCATACCCGCCGAGTTCGGCGACGGCACGGTGCGACGGCTTCTGCTCAAAACCGAACTGGGAAAGTTCGATGACCTCGCCGTCGTCGGCCGACACAAAGCCTGCCGGGCCGAACAGGTTGGCTTGAATCAGCCGACGCTGCGTCATTTCCGGTGTGTCATCCTCGAAGCCGAAATGCGTCCAGATGAAATCGAAAGAGCCGTGACCATTGGGCTGGATATGACGGGTCGACACGCTGTTGACCTGCTGCTGGAAGATCACGCTGGGGAAGATCGTCATCATCACGGCCGTCGGGCCGTTCCACCAGGCTTCGGGCACGATGTCGATCAGGCGCTTGTCCAGGATCTCCATGTTTTCCTTGAAGCTGGTCACACCCTGCGTGACCTCGTCACTTTTTCCGCCCGTGCCGCGGGTCGAAATCATTGCTGCATGCCGGAAGTGCTCGTCCATCTTCAACTCGGACTTGTTGTCCGCGCGCCAGAGACCATACGTGACGAACCAGGTGTGCAGCAGACCCGGGTGATACGGATCCTTGATGTTCTCCTGCATTAGTTTCCAGTTTCCCGGGATACGCTGGCGGTTATAGCCGAGGATGGTGAGCTTGCGGCCATTGAACAGGCGGTCGAAGTAGCCGAGGATGGCCGGACCAAGGTAGTCCTCGAAGGGCTCGACGTCATGATCAAATGAAGCAAACACGACGCCGCCACGGGTCGCCACCTTCAGCTTGGTCAACCCGTGATCTTCAGTTTTGAATTCTTTCGGCATGCCACCGTTGATCTTGCCGTCCTGCTTGACGCCGCGCCGGAATGGCACGCCCTGCAGATCGCCTTTGAGCGAGTAATTCCACTGGTGGTAAGGACAGACGAGTTCTTTCTTGTTGCCGTGGCGCTCACGGCAAAACTGCATGCCGCGATGTGCGCAGACGTTCTCGACAACGTTAATGATGCCGTCCATATCGCGGGTCATCACCACCGAACGCTCGCCCACCACGGTGCGCTTGAAGTCGCCCGGATTCGGCACCTCGGCCTCGAGGCCGATGTAGCACCAGTGGTTCTTGTAGAACAGACTGTCGAGCTCCTTCTTGTAAATCGTCTCGTCGGTGTAGGCCCAGAAGGGAATCCGGCTTGACCCTTCCGCCTCCCATACGTGCGGCTGCTTGAATACTTCGGGCGTCTGTCCCATGTCGTTCTCCTCGATCAGGTTCAGGAAGCCACGCGCACGATGATGTCGCCAAGGCCATCAATGTGACCCCGCATGACGTCGCCTGCCGTCACCGCACCAACGCCTTCCGGCGTGCCGGTCATGATGACGTCGCCCGGCTCGAGTGTTTCATAGCGCGACAGGTAGGAGATCGACTCCGCCACGGACCAGATCAGCTTGGCGATGTCGGAGGATTGACGCGGCTGGCCATTGACGGTCAGGGAGATGCCGGCCGCCGACAAATGACCGACGCGAGTTGCCGGATGCACGGGGCCGATCGGTGCCGATTGTGCAAACGATTTACCGAACTCCCACGGACGCCCCTTGTCGCGAGCATCGAGCTGCAGGTCGCGCCGGGTCATGTCGAGGCCAACCGCATATCCGTGCACATGGTCCAGCGCCTGTTCGACCGGGATGTCCTTGCCGCCCTTGGCGATGGTGACGACCAGTTCGATCTCGTGATGAAAATTCGACGTCATCGGCGGGTACGGAATCGAGATTTCCGCCACGCCTGCCTGGACGACGGCACAGGCGGGCTTCATGAAGAAGAATGGCGGCTCGCGATCCGGGTCCTTGCCCATTTCACGCGCATGCGCAGCATAGTTGCGGCCAACGCAGAACACGCGATTAACCGGGAACAGCTCCTCGCTGCCGGTGATGGCCAGCGTGTAGGTCGGTGGTAAGGGTACGGCGTAAGTCATTGGGGTTCCTTCGAATCGAATATCAGAAACGGGCTTCGCGCCACAGGCCGAGCGCTTGCTGGGCTGGGCGATCGGAATAGCTGAAGAGCGTGGTATCGCGGCGAGCGTGGAACTTCAGCGGCTGCCACGACGGAACCACAAAGATGTCGTCACGACGGAGTTGCCATTCGGTGTCACCGACCGACACCGTTGCCTCTCCTTCCTGGCAGACGTACACCGTGCCATCGGTGCAGCGATAAGGACGTGTCTCGAAGCCGGCCGGCAGGCGCTGTGCAAAGGCACCGATGGTCGGCATTGGTGACGCGCCGGTAGCCGGGTTGACGAAACGGAGCTTGTGGCCAAGATGCGGGTCGGGCGTGCCGACGGCGATTGTGTCGAGTGATTCCATCGTGCGTGTGAACGGATAGACGAACACGCGCGTCGGCTCCGATGGTGACTGGTAAAAGTCCACCGGCAGCATGTTGTTGCCGTAGCGTGCCAGCGCATCGCCCTCCGGTCGGAGGGTGTCTTGCAATGCGCTCTGTCCGTGTTCGGCAAAACCGGCGTCGAAGAAGCGCACGGTCGGAATGTCGAGGCCGTCGAGCCAGACGACCGGCTGATCGCCAAGGTTGCCGTGGTCGTGGAAGGTCCAGGAAGGCGTGATGATGAAGTCGCCGCGGCGCATCGTGGTGCGCTCGCCATCGACGGCGGTGTACGCGCCCTCGCCATCCATCACCAGCCGCAACGCCGACTGCGTGTGCCGGTGGGCGGGCGCCACCTCACCGGGCAGAATCAGCTGCAGACCGGCATAGAGCGACTGGGTGATGGCCGACTGGCCGGGCAGGCCCGGGTTCTCGAGGATCAGCACACGGCGCTCGGCCTGCTCTGCCGTGATCAGGCGCCCGGCTTCCATCACCGTGTCACGCAGTTGCGCATAGCGCCACAGGGCCGGCTGGGCTGGGCTGGCGGGCTGCTTCGGCACCAGGGCGCCCAGCACCTCCCACAATGGCGTCATGTGGTCTTTTGCGATGCGGTCGTAGTACTGCTGGCGGGCGGTAGTTTGCGTGCCGGCCGCTTCCATCGTCGTTGTTGAGTTATGCATAGGCTCTCCGGATCAGGTGCCGCTGGCGTAGAACGCGTCGGCATGGACCTGTTGGCCGTCGATGCCGTGCTGTTTGAGTAATGCGGCAGTCGCCTCCACCATCGGCGGTGCGCCACAGACGTACGCGCGCCATCCGCTAAAGTCGGCGATGTCCTGCGCAATCGCATCGGTGATCAGTCCAGTCCGGTGTATCGCGCTGCCGTCATCGGTCGTGACAACGATCTCGAGCTTCAGCGAAGGCAGCGCCTCTTGCAGAGCCCGGATGTGCTTGAGTCCGTAAACATCTTGAGGTGAGCGAACGCCGAAATACAAGTGCACCGGGTTATCCATGCCGGTGGCCACGGCGCCGCGAACAATCGACAGGATCGGCGCGAGCCCTGTACCGCCGGCGACGCAGAGCATCGGGCCCGGATGGCGGGTGCGCAGGTAGGCGGTCCCCAAGGGGCCACTGACGCGGACCGTATCGCCCACTTGGAGTTGATTGAATACGTAGCTGGATACGCGCCCATCCGGTACGCGACGGACATGGAATTCCAGGACATCGTCGGTAGACAGGCCGGCCATCGAGTAGGGACGGATGTGATCCGGCGTGAACTGCAGCGTGGCGTACTGGCCCGGCGAGAACGATAGTGGCTTGGACGGATGCAGGCGGAGGATCTTGATGTCGTGTGTTGCGTCTTCGATCGATGCCACCGTCGCCTTGATGATGCGCGCCGGGTGGGTGACGACCTCGTCAGGCTCCGGAATTTCGATCGCGCAGCTCTCGGTCAGCACGCTGGTGCAGGCGAGGATGTAGCCGTCGTCAGCGGGATTGGTGATCTTGGCCTCGCGCCCGGTATCAACCACGCTGCCACTGATGACCCTGCAGCGGCAAGTGCCGCAGCGACCAGCCATGCAGCTGTACGAGATCGGCACGTCGTTCGCGCGCAGCGTCTCCAGCAAATTGGCACCAGTCGGTACGTGCAGCACCTTGTCCAGCGGATGGACGACGAGTTCCATGGTCTCCACAGGGTTCTATTTGAATGTGGGGACGAGTATAGGAAGCCGAGGAAAATTAAGATATAGAATTACTTGAATTCATTACATTCATTTTTTGAATATTGCTGTCGTGGAGCTCAAAGACATCGACTTGAATCTGCTGGTGATCTTCCAGCAGCTGCTGCAGGAGCGACGAGTGTCGGCCGTCGCCGCCAACCTCGGGCTCACACAGCCGACGGTGAGCAATGCGCTGAACCGGCTCAGGCGTCAATTGGGCGACGAGCTGTTCCTGCGTACGTCGAAAGGCATGGAGCCCACCGCCTATGCGATGCAATTGGCCGAGCCGATCAGCTACGCGCTGTCGGCGCTGAAGGAGACGCTGAACCAGCGCACACGGTTTGAGCCGGCCAGCAGCCAACGCAAGTTTATCGTCGGCATGAGTGACATCGGCGAGATCTACTTTCTACCCAAGCTAATGGAATTGCTGAGCGGGATCGCACCCGGTATCTCTCTCTCCACGATCCGCACGACGGGTGCCAACCTGGCTGATGACATGGAGGCCGGTCGCATTGATCTGGCCATTGGCTGGCTGCCGCACCTGAAGTCCGGTTTTTTCCAGCGCCGTCTGTTCGTGCAAGACCACGTGTGCATGTTTCGCCGGGGCCATCCGCTAGACAAGCCTGCGCGGCTGACACGCAAGGCATTCGAGGCCGCCGAACATGTGCTCGTTTCAGCAGCGGGCACGGGGCATGCAACGGTCGATGGGTCGATCGAAAAGCTGGGCATCAAGCGC
Source organism: uncultured Bifidobacterium sp. (assembly GCA_964515155.1). Taxonomy (GTDB): domain Bacteria; phylum Pseudomonadota; class Gammaproteobacteria; order Burkholderiales; family Burkholderiaceae_D; genus Pernthalerella. The sequence goes on along the minus strand of CAZESK010000021.1, from coordinate 3,208 downwards.
AAGGTAGCGCTGACGGTGCCGCATTTTGTCGCGGTAGGCCATATTCTCTCGGCAACCGACATGGTCGCCACCGTGCCTGAGCGCTTTGCACGACATTGCGTGGAGCCTTTCGGGTTGCGGTATGTCGGCCTGCCGCTGAAGTTGCCCGAGATCGGCATCAACCTCTTCTGGCACTCTCGCTTTCACAAGGAGCCGGGAAACCAGTGGCTGCGCGGATTGATTTTTGACCATTTCAGCGACTGAGAGACGGCGCCAAACCGGCTTCAGGCGGTGGGCGACTGGTTCGATGAGGGTGTCGCCGTCATCGGCGCTTCGCGAGGATGCGTGGCTGACAGCACATGGCTCAACCTCGTGTTTTGCTGGCGCGGCTGGCGGGGATCGAACCCACGACCCTTGGCTTCGGAGGCCAATACTCTATCCACTGAGCTACAGCCGCACGGTTCCGGTGAACGGAAGACCGGCAAGGATACCGTCTTTCCCCTTGTCAGTCCATGAATGCCGGGGCGTTCGGCTGAATTCGTGCGGTTTCGTCTATAATCCGAGGCTTTGCCGGAAGTCCCGGCGCAGGCAAAGAAAAAACCAACTGAGGAAATCATGAGCGACGCCCACAACGAGCACGAATCCCTGATCAAGACCCCAGCGCAGCTGATCGCCGCCGTGATCGCCGGCTTTGTGGTGCCCATCCTGATTATTGTCCTGCTGGTTCACTACGTCGGTACCTCGCCGAAGACCGGTGCAGGTTCGAACTCGCAGTCGCCGGAAGCGATCGCGGCGCGACTCAAGCCGGTCGCTGACGAGGGCTTCACGCTGGCTGCTGCCGGCGGCGCACGTGAGCTCAAGACCGGCGAGCAGGTCTACAACGCAGCCTGCGCGGCATGCCATACCTCGGGCGCCGCTGGTGCGCCGAAGACGGGCGATACCGGCGCCTGGTCGGCGCGTCTCGGACAAGGCTATGACACGCTGGTCTCGCATGCGATCAAGGGCATCCGCGGCATGCCGGCCAAAGGCGGCAATGCCGACCTGGACGATCTCGAGGTCGCACGTGCCGTGGTCCATATGGCCAATGCCTCGGGCGGCAAGCTGAAGGACCCGCCGGCACCGAAGCAAGAGAAAGCCGCCGAGTAAACGGCCTGCGTGCCGGCCACTGCCGGTACTTGAATCAATCCCGGTTGCGACCGGGATTTTTTTCGTCCGCAGTCTCTGACCCGGCATCGTCGCGCCGCAGCCAGCGATTGAGCATGGCCCAGGCTGCGGCTCCCCCACCGGCCAGCAGCGCTGCGCGGCGCGCCCAGCGCCCGAGCATGCCGCTGCGCAGCAGCAGCGGCAAGGCGGTCAGCAGCAGCCGACCGCCCCGGCTTTTCAGAGCCGCACCCAGCGAGGCCGGCAGCGTGGTGCGAAGCAGGCCCTCGCGTCCGACGGCGCGCCATGCCTGCCGGACCTCGATCAGGTCCAGTCGATGCAACTGCGCCTCAAGCAGCAGCAGTTTCTTTCGTGCTTCGCGCGACGTATCGTGCGGCTTCACGGGCCCGCCTCCGGCGGTGTACCAAACAACGCGTCGCGGTCCTTGCGCAGCTCGGCCAGCGTGACGGGCAGGCCAATGCGGCCCTCCGCAAGGATGCGGCGCGCGCGCTGCAGCAGCAGCCAGGCCAGCACCGCGTAGGCCAGCGACAGGATCAGCAGGATAGCCCAGCCGAGCGCTTCCCAGAACACGACAACGAGCAGCACCGAGAGGCCGACAAGTGCGAGCGCCGCTGCGCCGAGCGCGGCAACGCCGAGCATCAGAACCCGCAGCAGTGCGTCCCGGGCATCGCCGAGTTCAAGCAGTGCGTAGGAAGCGCGTGCCCCGAGCAGCCCGCCAAGGCTGGCGGTCAGTGCGGCAGCACTGGCGAACAGGCCCGGCGGTGACGGACGGGGATCGTCAGTCGGATCAGACATGACGCAGCGCAGACTCAGCGGCGGGTGATCAGCATACCGACCAGCACGCCGATGGCACCGGCGATGCCGATCGCGCGCCACGGATGCTCATGCACATAGGCATCCGTGTCATGCGCGATTTTGCGGCCCTTTTCGACGGCGGCGTGCTGCAATTCGTGGGCGCGCTCCATGGCGCTGTCGAGCAGCTGCATGCCCTGCGTGCGCAACTGCTCGGCGCGCGCACCCCCGGCAGAGGTGGCCTCGTCGAACAAGGCCTGAGCGTCGCGCATCAGGGATTTGAGGTCATTGCTTGCGGTTTCTATGCGGCTTTCCTGCATGGCAGTCTCCCGTGACGTTATCGAATAGGCAGCAAATCATACTCCCGGTGATCGACATCTGCAGAAAGGCCTTGCCAGTTAGTCAAGCAAAGGCGCTGCGCAGCCGGTACCAGAGCAGACCAATCCATTCATGCAGCGCGTAATAGCTGTCTTTTAGCGAACGGGCGCCGGGAATGAAGCTGCCCGCATCCAGCGGCCGCGTGGCGATGAAGCCGGTCGGTGCGGGCACGACGCCAAAGCCGGCCTGCAGAAAGCTGCGCTGAGAGCGGGGCATGTGCAGCGCATCGGTCACGAGCAGGATGCGTACGATGCCTTCCTTTTGCAGCATCAGCGATGCATGCAGCGCGTTTTGTGCAGTGTTGTCGGACGTGGATTCGAGCCAGCGCACGGGCACGCCGAAGTCTTCCTTGAGGCTGCGGGCCATGACTTCAGCCTCGCTTTCGCCGTGACCATCCGGCGCGCCGCCACTGACGAGCACCGGCAGCTTCGTCAGCCGGTGCAGGCGTGCCGCATGGCGCAGGCGCACCAGTGTTGCTTCCGAGGGCTGGTGCCGCTGCCCGTCTTCCGGGGCGAAGTAACGACGCCCGCCCCCCAGCACGACGATTGCCTGCGCGCCGCTCGTCTTCGGATCTGCTACTGGCAGCGAGCGGCGCTCCAGCGGCTCGGCGAGCAGGCGCGAGCCGGCCGGTGTCGATAATCCCACCAGCAGCATGACAGCGATGGCGATGAGCGCGTGACCGAGGCGAGCAAAGCGGCGGGCGATCCGGAAGCCGAGCACGCCGAGTAGCAGCAGCGACATCGGCGGCAGGAGCAGGGAAGCGAATGCGTTCGTGAGGAACCAGCTAACGGACATGAAACAGCGCTCTCGAATCGTTATTGGCTGCGCGCATTGTAAACGGCACATTTCCCGCTCGACACATGGGAACGAGTTATGTAGAATGCGCGGCTCTCGAGTG
>CAZESK010000020.1:0-34183 GCA_964515155.1 uncultured Bifidobacterium sp. | reverse complement strand
AGGCGATTGCGATACCCAGCCAGCGAGTTTCCGAGGCCTGAGAAATCTTGATGCCAACAGGCCAGCCAATCTCGAACAGACCGGCCAGCAGCAAATAGACCCAGCTCATGCGCAGACTTCCGTCATGATGTGAAAAGTCAATGGCAATAAAATCCCAGGACAGGTCAAGAGGAAGAAACCTTTTTTCACGTCACCGAGGATGTCAACGCCAAGGCCCGCGCCTTGTGTAATTTTTTATAGCTATCGAGCAGCCGATGATGTCGGTCCAGCCCCTCTAGTGTCATGCTGGTTGGCGTTAATCCGTAAAAGCGGATGCTACCCTCCACCGATCCCATGACAGCATCCATCCGCTCATTACCAAACATACGACGGAAGTTCACGGCGTAATCTTCCAGTTCCATGTCGCTATCGAGTAGCACCTCGAGTACCGCGTTGAGTGCCTGATAAAACAATCTGCGCTCGACCGTATTATCGTTGTACTGAAGGAAGGCTCCCACCAACTCGAGCGCCTCGTCAAATTGCTGTAAGGCGAGATGAATAAGTAACTTCAACTCCAGAACGGTTAGTTGTCCCCAGACCGTATTTTCGTCAAATTCAATGCCGATCAGCGTCGCAATGTCAGCGTAATCATCCAGCTCATTGCTATTCAAACGATCAAGCAGTGCCACCAGGCTAGCGTCATCCAGGCTATGCAAGTTCAGAACGTCGGCGCGAAACAAAAGCGCTTTATTGGTGTTGTCCCAGATTAAATCTTCAACCGGATAAACCTCGGAGTAGCCCGGCACCAGAATCCGGCAGGCGATGGCACCCAACTGGTCAACCACTGTCGTGTACACCTCCTTACCCATGTCGCTCAAAATACGAAACAGGTTTGCGGCTTCCTCGACATTGGCGTTATCACCGTGGCTGGAGAAGTTCCACTCAACGAACTCGTAATGCGCCTTGCTACTGAAAAAACGCCACGATACGATACCGCTGGAATCGATGAAATGCTCAACAAAATTATTTGGCTCGGTAACTGCATTGCTTTCAAAGGTCGGTCGGGGCAAATCATTCAGCCCCTCAAAGCTGCGACCCTGTAACAACTCCGTCAGACTACGCTCTAACGCCACCTGAAAGTTAGGGTGCGCACCGAATGATGCAAAAACACCCCCAGTGCGTGGGTTCATCAAGGTGACGCACATCACCGGGTAAACACCACCCAGCGAAGCATCTTTCACCAACACCGGAAAACCCTGCTCCTCCAGCCCTTGAATACCGGCGAGTAGGTCGGGGTATTTCGCCAATACCTCGTGCGGCACATCTGGCAAGGCGATTTCAGCTTCCAGAATTTCGCGCTTTACCGCGCGCTCGAAAATCTCAGACAGACATTGCACCTGTGCTTCCGCCAGCGTATTACCGGCACTCATGCCATTACTGACAAACAGGTTTTCAATGAGGTTCGACGGAAAATACACCACCTCACCGTCTGACTCGCGCACATACGGCAGTGAACAGATGCCGCGTTCCACGTTGCCTGAGTTGGTGTCGATCAGATGCGAGCCACGTAACTCACCATCGGGGTTGTAAATTTTCAGGCAGTAGTCATCAAGAATCTCAACCGGCAAGGTATCGCCGGCACCTGGCTTGAACCAGCGCTCGTTCGGGTAATGAACAAACGGCGCATTGGCGATGTCTTCACCCCAATAAGCACCGGCATAAAAATGGTTATTGCTCAGTCGCTCGATGTATTCACCCAGTGCTGACGCCAATGCGCTTTCTTTGGTCGCACCCTTGCCATTGGTAAAACACATTGGTGAATGAGCATCGCGAATGTGCAGGGACCACACATGCGGAATGATGTTACGCCAGGAAGCGATTTCAATCTTGATACCCAAGTCAGCCAATAGCCCAGACATATTGGCAATGGTTTGTTCCAGGGGCAAGTCTTTGCCAGCAATGAAGGTGCTGCTGTCAGCAGACGTTTTTATGCCCAGCAAAGACTGTGCATCGGCGTCCAGGCTCTCTACTTCCTCGATAACAAACTCAGGTCCGGCTTGCACAACTTTTTTGACGGAACAGCGCTCAATAGACCGCAAAATCCCGCGACGATCTGCTTCCGCAATATCCGGTGGCAACTCAACCTGAATCTTAAAAATTTGCTGATATCGATTTTCCGGATCAACGATATTGTTTTGCGAGAGGCGGATGTTTTCAGTCGATAGATTACGGGTCTCGCAGTACAACTTGACGAAGTAAGCAGCGCACAAAGCCGACGAGGCCAGAAAGTAATCGAAAGGACCGGGCGCCGACCCATCGCCCTTATAGCGAATGGGCTGGTCGGCGATGACTGTGAAGTCATCGAACTTGGCTTCAAGCCGAAGCTTATCGAGAAAGTTGACCTTGATTTCCACACGACACTCTCAAAAATGGTAGGTATAGCGCTCAAAAAAGCCACCGTAGTGAGCCGAAGTACCACTTGGCGGCCCTACTTGGGTGGCATTTTGCGATAAGACAGTGGTCTAACTGATGCGAGCGATGAAGAGAGCTAGCAGTGTTATGCCGCCGAAAATCAAAACAAAGAGCGCTACCAAAACTAGGTAAACTCTCAAGGATTTCTTTCCTATCAAAGCAATGTTATTTTGTGTCATGAGAGTATCTGGGAAGGTTGAACACTGGATTGTGTTCGGATCATTGCGCTGAACAACGGTAATTTTTAACAAACTATCAATCAGATGTTATTGAATCGGAGATGTTTATGGAAGACGCACGTTGCTGCGGAACTGGCACCTGCATTATCAACGCGGATGGCGAATGTTGGTGCGGCCAGCGATGGAACGGCACTCATATGAGTTTTCCAGACACTTTACAAAGCAAGACTAGTGATGATAGTGATGAGACTGAGAAGAGCACAGGGGCAGCGCTGGTTGATGACCATTCCGAATCAGAAAAATAACGGCAAGCTACTGCACATCTAAAGCTACTCGAAAACCACTTCCACTGAAGCGGTAATAAGTCGGGTGGGTGCCGTCGCGTGTGGCCGATCGCAATTGTGGAAGGTCGTCACCCCACGAACCACCGCGCAAGACTCGTAATGAACAGTTGCCTGAAAGCCAGGCACTACCGTCCTGCGGAGCACCGCGATAACTGTCTTTCCAACAATCTTGTGTCCACTCAGATACATTCCCGATCATGTCATAAAGACCGAACGGGTTTGGTTTTTTCAAACCAACGGGATTGGTATCGACGGCGTTCGCTTTTGACCAAGCGTACATATGGGACTCGGAGGCATTGTCGCCCCATGGATAGCGGGCACCACTACCCCCACGAGCCGCATACTCCCACTCTGCTTCGGTAGGCAATCTGTATTTCTTGCCTGTCTTTTCATTTAGCTTTTCGATATATTTTTGAGCATCGTCCCAAGAGATATTTTCGATCGGCAGGGCTTGCCCTTTGTGACGACTTGGGTTGGTTCCCATTAATGCATGCCACTGCGCCTGCGTGACTTCATATTGGCCCAAAAGAAATGCTTTAATCGTCACAGCGTGTTGCGGCTTTTCATCGTCTCTCGCCTCGAGCTTTTGATGAGCATCAGAGCCATCAGAGGACGGCGAACCCATAAGAAAACTACCCGCAGGGACATTTATCATCTCCGGACAGTCTGGACAATCTCTAAATGCAAGGGCATCACTCGCCAGCAAAACCAGGGACGCAAATAAAAAATTTTTCACAATTGACTGTCCCTAATTATTAACGCACCGAAAAATCACTACAAATCAGAGACCAAATAAAACGAAACTACTCCCACTCGATTGTCGCCGGCGGCTTGCCCGAGATGTCATACACCACCCGGTTAATGCCACGCACTTCGTTGATGATCCGGTTCGAAACACGGCCGAGCAGCTCGTGCGGCAGGTGCGCCCAGTGCGCAGTCATGAAGTCCTGCGTCTGGACGGCGCGCAGCGCGACCACGTATTCGTAGGTACGGCCGTCGCCCATCACACCCACCGATTTCACCGGCAGGAAGACGGCAAACGCCTGGCTAGTCGCGTCATACCAGTTCTTGTGGAAGTGACCGACCGGCTCGCCGCTGGCGAGCTCCTGCGGCAGCGGAATGGCCGTGTTGCGGAGCTCCTCGATGAAGATCGCGTCAGCGCGGCGGAGCAGGTTCGCGTACTCCATCTTCACTTCGCCCAGGATGCGCACGCCCAGACCGGGGCCCGGGAATGGGTGACGGTAGACCATGTCATGCGGCAGGCCGAGCGCCACGCCGAGCTTGCGGACCTCATCCTTGAACAGGTCCCGTAGCGGCTCCAGCAGCTTGAGGTTCAGGGTGTCCGGCAGGCCACCGACGTTGTGGTGGCTCTTGATGGTGTGCGCGCCCTTCTTGCCCTTGCCAGCGCTCTCGATCACGTCCGGGTAGATCGTGCCCTGCGCCAGCCACTTCGCGTTCTTGAGTTTGCCAGCCTCGGCCTGGAAGACCTCGACGAACTCCTTGCCGATGATCTTGCGTTTCTGCTCCGGGTCCGAGACGCCGGCGAGCTTGGACATGAACTGCTCGGTCGCATCGACATGAATCACTTTCACGCCGAGGTTCTTGCCGAACATATCCATCACCATCCCGCCTTCATTCAGGCGTAGCAGGCCGTGATCAACGAAGACGCAGGTGAGCTGGTCACCGATGGCGCGATGAATCAAGGCTGCAGCGACGCTGGAGTCGACGCCGCCGGAAAGTCCGAGGATGACCTCGTCATTTCCGACCTGCTTGCGAATGGCCTCGACCGCCTCGGCAACGTAGTCCGGCATGTTCCAGTCAGCCTTGCAGCCGCAGATCTCGTGCACGAAACGGCCGAGAATGGCTGCGCCCTGCAGGGTGTGCGTGACTTCCGGATGAAACTGCACCGCGTACAGCCGGCGCGCTTCGTCGGCCATGCCGGCGACCGGGCAGCTGTCGGTGGAAGCCATCAGCTTGAAGCCGGGCGGCATGTCAATCACCTTGTCGCCATGGCTCATCCAGACCTTGAGCATGCCATGGCCTTCGGGCGTGACGAAGTCGTTGATGTCCTTCAGCAGCGCGGTGTGGCCGCGCGCCCTGACTTCGGCATAGCCGAACTCGCGCACGATGCCGTTCTCGACCGTACCGCCGAGCTGGGCGGCCATGGTCTGCATGCCGTAGCAGATACCAAGCACCGGCACGCCGAGCTCGAAGACCGCCTGCGGTGCGCGCGGCGTGTCACCCTCGGTGACCGAGCTGGGGCCGCCGGAGAGGATGATGCCGGACGCGCCGGACTGACGGATGAAGTCGTCGCTGACGTCGTACGGATGAACTTCCGAGAACACGCCGGATTCGCGCACGCGGCGCGCGATCAGCTGGGTGACTTGCGAGCCGAAATCGAGGATGAGGATCTTGGAGTGCATGGGGACAAAAATTTAGACGGGGACATGGTGGGTTTCGCTGCGCTCTTCCCACCCTATGGCAGTTAACGTTAACAAAGGTGCCGTTAACAAAGGTGCCGTTAATTCAGGTGCAGTGATACAGGGACACCGCGGGCTGCGTCGCGCCCTGTCCGCCTGCGCGCCACGAACAACGCCATAGGGCGGGTAGAGCCACAGGCGAAACCCGCCGGAAGCAACGACTTATTCAGCCCGATAGTTCGGCGCTTCCTTGGTGATCTGCACGTCATGCACATGCGACTCGCGCATGCCGGCCGAGGTGATCTCGACAAATTGCGCCTTCTCGCGCAGCTCGTCTATCGAAGCGCAGCCACAGTAGCCCATCGACGAGCGAACACCACCAACCAATTGGTACAGGATGGCGAGTACGCTGCCTTTGTAGGGCACCCGACCTTCGATGCCCTCGGGTACGAGCTTGTCGGCATTATTGGCCGCGTCCTGGAAGTAGCGGTCGGCCGAACCGGCCGACATCGCGCCCAGACTGCCCATGCCGCGATAGGACTTGTAGCTGCGCCCCTGGTACAGAATGACCTCGCCCGGCGCCTCTTCGGTACCGGCGAACATGCTGCCCATCATGACACTCGACGCGCCAGCGGCCAGCGCCTTGGAGACGTCGCCGGAGAAACGGATGCCACCGTCGGCGATGCACGGAATGCCGCTACCCTCGAGCGCCTTGGCGACGTTCGCGATCGCGGTGATCTGCGGGACGCCAACGCCGGCGACGATGCGGGTGGTACAGATCGAGCCGGGACCGATACCGACCTTGACACCGTCGGCTCCCGCGTCCATCAAGGCCTTCGCCGCTTCGGCGGTGGCGATGTTACCGCCGATGACATCAACCTGTGGGAAGCGACGCTTGACCCATTTCACGCGGTCGAGTACGCCCTGCGAGTGCCCATGCGCCGTATCGACGACAACCACATCGACACCGGCGGCGACCAGCAGCTCGACGCGTTCGTCATTGTCGGGGCCGACGCCCACGGCCGCACCCACGCGCAGCTTGCCCTGGTCGTCTTTGGCAGCGCTGGGGTGTTCGGTCGACTTGAAAATGTCTTTCACGGTGATCAGGCCGCGCAGCTCGAAGGCGTCGTTCACCACCAGTACACGCTCAAGCCGATGCTTGTTCATCAATCGCTTGGCCTCGGCAGGATCAGCGCCCTCCTTGACGAACACCAGCTTCTCGCGTGGCGTCATCTTCTGGCGCGCCTCCGCGTCCAGCTCCTCCTCGAAGCGCAGGTCGCGGTTGGTAATGATGCCGACTACGGTCTTGCCCTCGACGACCGGGAAACCGGAGATGCCATGCTGGTGCGACAGCGCGATCACCTCACGGATCGTCATTGTTGGCGGAATGGTGATCGGATCACGCACGACACCCGCCTCGAAGCGCTTGACCTTCGCGACTTCGCGCGCCTGCTCTTTAGCCGTCAGATTCTTGTGCACGATACCGATGCCACCTTCCTGCGCGATTGCGATCGCGAGGCGTGCCTCGGTGACCGTATCCATCGCCGCCGATACCAGCGGGATCGACAGCGAGATGTTTCGGGTCAGGCGGGTCTTGAGCGAGGTGTCTTTAGGCAGGATGGCCGAGTAGGCCGGAACGAGCAGCACATCATCGAAGGTGAGTGCTTTCTGGATCAGACGCATAAGGATTCCTGTAGGCGCAAAATCGAATTATACAGAAACTCGCAACACCACTTCCGGATCCGGAGCTGCGGGAAGGACGGAGTTATGGTGTTCTGCCTATGGCGGCGCCTCTTCCGGAGCGCAGGCTGCCGGCTCGCTATCCGGTGGCCGACGTAGCCTTCCGCTTTGCCCGGCGGCGCCGGGTTTCCTTGGGATCGGCCTGCAGCGGCCGGTAAATTTCGACGCGGTCACCGTCGCGCAATGGCGTATCGGATGGCCTGAGCTTGCCAAAAATACCAAGCTTGTACGTTGCGAGGTCGATCTGCGGGTAGCGTTGCAGCACACCGGCGCTGCGCACGGCCTGCTCGAGCGTCGTGCCCGCAGCGACCGTCATCTCGTGCAGATGGCTTTGGTCCGGCAGCGCGTAGCAGACCTGGATCCGGATGAGTGGGTCAGCCATAGACGACCTCGGCGCGCTTGCAGAACGAGTCGACAAAGCTGTCGGCGATTTTCGAGAACACCGGGCCGATCAGCTTTTCCAGGATCTTGCTGGAGAACTCGTAGTGCAGCTCGAACTCGATCTTGCAGGCATCGGCTCGCAGTGCGGTGAACTGCCACGTCCCATCGAGATGCCGGAAGGGCCCCTCGACCAGCCGCATCTGCATGCGCGTCGGCGGTGTATTGCTGTTCTCGGTAGTGAAGCTCTGCTTCACGCCGTGATAGTTGATCTGTATCGCAGCGACCAGCTTGTCAGCCGCGCGCTGCTGCACCTCGACGCCGCCGCACCACGGCAGAAAGGCCGGATAGTCCTCGACCCGGTCGACGAGCGCGAACATCTGCTCGGCGCTGTAGTGAAGCAGCACGGATTTATGGACGAGGGCCATGACGCGGACTTGATGCCATTTGATAAAATGATGGGTTCGGATTCTAACCCGAGCGGCAAAACCGCTCCCGCCAGGCACCCATCCCGTCAATGAGCATCGTCGACAACAAGAAGGCCTTCCACGACTACTTCATCGAGGAACGCTTCGAGGCAGGCATGGCGCTCGAGGGGTGGGAAGTGAAATCCATCCGTGCTGGTCGCGTGCAGCTGAAGGAAGCCTACGTCATCATCCGCAACGCGGAGATCTTCCTTTTCGGGGCGCACATCAGTGCCCTGCCGACCGCCTCCACCCACATCAACCCCGACCCGCTGCGCACCCGCAAGCTGCTGCTCAAGGCCGAGGAAATCAAGCGCCTGATCGGCAAGGTCGAACGTGCCGGCTACACGCTGGTCCCGCTGAACCTGCACTACCAGCGGGGCCGCATCAAATGCGAGATCGGCCTCGCCAAGGGCAAGAAACAGCATGACAAACGCGACACCGAGCGCGAGCGCGATGCCCAGCGCGAGATTTCGCGGGTGATGAAGCAGAATCGACGCTAACCGTACGGTAATTCGGGGGCGATGCTGGATGCCGACTGCAACGTCGCTCCACCCCACCGCGCAACCCAAAAAAACAAAACCCCCGAGCCGTGAAGCGCGGGGGCTGAATCAGTACAACTGACTGTTTTTGTTCGTTATTCCGAAAACGGCAAGCTGCAGTGTAACGGAAAATTGCTGCCTGTCAACCACCTGCGGCGATGCTGTTACTGTTTTCCCGCTAGCTTCATCCAGGTATCGACCACCGAGTCCGGGTTCAGCGAGATCGAGCTGATGCCCTCCCTCATCAGCCACTCGGCAAAGTCCGGATGGTCGGACGGCCCCTGACCGCAGATACCGACGTACTTGCCCTTGGCCAGGCAAGTCTTGATGGCCTTGGATAGCAATTCGCGCACCGCCGGGTCGCGCTCGTCGAAATCGGCAGCCAGCAGTTCCATGCCGGAGTCGCGGTCGAGACCCAGCGTCAGCTGGGTCAGGTCGTTCGAGCCGATCGAGAAACCGTCGAAATGCTCAAGGAACTGCTCGGCCAGAATCGCGTTGGACGGCACCTCGCACATCATGATCAGCTTGAGGCCGTTCTCGCCGCGCTTGAGTCCGTACTTCGCCAGCAAGCCAACGACCTTTTCAGCTTGGCCCAGCGTACGCACGAAAGGCACCATGATCTCGACGTTGGTCAGGCCCATCTCGTCGCGAACCCGCTTCATGGCGATGCACTCCATCTCGAAGGCCTCGGCGAAGTCGGGCGCCAAGTAGCGTGCCGCGCCACGGAAGCCGAGCATCGGGTTCTCCTCGTCCGGCTCGTAGCGCGAGCCACCAATCAGCTTCTTGTACTCGTTCGACTTGAAGTCGGATAGACGAACGATGACCGGGCGCGGCCAGAACGCCGCCGCGATGGTCGCGATACCCTCGGCCAGCTTATCGACGTAGAAGGCCTTCGGCGAGGCATGGCCGCGTGCAACCGACTCGACCGCCTTTTTCAGGTCCTGATCGATGTTCGGATACTCGAGAATGGCCTTTGGATGCACGCCGATGTTGTTGTTGATGATGAATTCGAGGCGGGCAAGACCCACGCCGCCATTGGGCAGCTGGGCGAAGTCGAAGGCCAGCTGCGGATTGCCGACGTTCATCATGATTTTCACAGGAATGGGAGGCAGCTCGCCGCGCGCCACTTCGGTAATCTCGGTTTCGATCAGGCCATCATAGATTTTGCCCTCGTCGCCTTCGGCGCAAGACACGGTAACCAAAGTGCCATCCTTGAGTACGTCGGTTGCGTCGCCGCAGCCGACCACGGCCGGCACGCCCAGCTCACGCGCAATGATTGCTGCATGGCAGGTACGGCCGCCGCGGTTGGTGACGATGGCCGCGGCGCGCTTCATCACCGGCTCCCAGTTCGGGTCGGTCATGTCGGCCACCAGCACGTCGCCCGGCTGCACGCGCTCCATCTCTTCCGGATCCTTGATCACGCGGACTGGGCCGGCGCCGATTTTCTGGCCGATGGCACGGCCCGAGGCCAGTACGGTGCCCGAACCCTTGAGTTTGAAGCGCTGCTGGGCATCGCCGTGCTTCTGCTGCGACTTCACGGTTTCCGGACGTGCCTGCAGGATGTAGAGCTTGCCGTCACGGCCATCCTTGCCCCACTCGATATCCATCGGGCGCTGATAGTGCTTCTCGATAATGACGGCGTAGGTCGCCAGTTCGGCGATTTCCGCGTCGGTCAGCGAGTAACGGTTGCGCTGTTCGATCGGCACGTCAACGGTGCGCACCGAACGGCCGGCCTTCGTCTCGCCGGTGAACTCCATCCGGATCAGTTTGGAACCGATGTTCTTGCGAATGATCGGCAGCTTGCCTGCAGCGAGCATCGGCTTGTGGACATAGAACTCGTCCGGGTTGACTGCGCCCTGTACGACCGTTTCGCCCAGGCCGTAGCTGGAGGTGATGAAGACCACATCCTGGAAGCCGGATTCGGTGTCGATGGTGAACATCACGCCGGCCGCGCCAAGGTCGGAGCGCACCATGCGCTGCACACCCGCCGAGAGGGCGACTTCACTGTGGGTGAAGCCCTTGTGCACACGGTAGGAAATTGCGCGGTCGTTGTAGAGCGAGGCGAAGACATGCTTCATCGCCTCGAGCACGTTGTCGATGCCGACGACGTTCAGGAAGGTTTCCTGCTGGCCGGCGAACGAGGCGTCGGGGAGGTCTTCCGCGGTTGCGGACGACCGCACCGCAAACGAGACTTCACTCGAGGAATCATCGACAAGCTTATGATAATAATCAGAAATTTCTTTCTGCAAGCGCGGCTGGAACGGCGTGTCGATGATCCACTGACGGATGTCGGCGCCGGCGGCAGCGAGTGCGCGAACATCGTCGATGTCGAGCGTTTCGAGACGCGCGGCGATGCGATCAGCGAGAGACTGGCCGCCCGGCTGGCTGTAAGACAAGAAGTCGCGGAAAGCTTGCGCAGTGGTTGCAAAGCCGCCTGGTACACGGACCCCGGCGTGGGCGAGCTGACTGATCATCTCGCCCAGCGACGCATTTTTACCGCCGACGGATTCGACATCCGTCATGCGCAGGTTCTCGAAGGAAACGACGTAAGCCGCGCCCGAATCAGGGGCCTGGTGAACCCCCGCGTTTGCTGCGTTGGACATAACAACCTCTTTGATGGTGGGAAATCGGGCTTGCAGGCCTCACGCAGGCGTGGAGAGTGCTGTGCGCGGCAGAAGTAGCTGGCATGACTCGATCCATCGTGATTGTCCGGGAGACAGAGAGCGTGGGAAAATAGGTAAGCGGCCTCATTTTACCTGTCGCAAACTGCTTTGCGAGGGCACAGGCGTGGTTTTTTGCGTTATTTCTTATTAAATTTACATGCACATTCCCCTCCAAAGCGCGACCAACGGCTTCGACCGAACGGTTTTCTTCGTCTCCGATGGCACCGGCATCACGGCAGAGACCTTCGGCCATTCCGTGCTGACCCAATTCGACATGCGGTTCCGCCAGATCCGTCTGCCGTTCATCGACTCAGTGGACAAGGCGCACGAGGCGGTAAGGCGCATCAACGATTCCTTCCAGAGCGAGGGCAAGCGGCCCATCGTGTTCTCGACGCTGGTCAAGTCGGAGCTATCCGAGATCGTCCGACGGGCATCGGGCATGCACATGGACCTGATCCAGACCTTCGTCGATCCGCTCGAGCAGGAACTCGGCATCAAGTCGACCCACACCGTAGGCCGCAGCCATAACATCGCCGACTCCTCTGACTATAAGCACCGGATCGAAGCGATCAACTTCTCGCTGGCGCATGATGACGGGCAGTCACACAAGAACCTTGCGCTCGCCGATGTGATCCTGGTCGGCGTGTCGCGCTCAGGCAAGACCCCGACCAGCCTGTATCTGGCAATGCAGTACGGTATCAAGGCCGCGAACTACCCGCTGATCCCGGATGATTTCGAACGTGGCCAGTTGCCCAGCGGGCTCGTTCCCTACCGGGGCAAGATGTTCGGCCTGTCCATCATGCCGGACCGCCTTTCCGAGGTACGTAACGAGCGTCGGCCGGGGAGCAAGTACGCATCGATCGAAAACTGCCGCTATGAGGTGAACGAGGCCGAGAGGATGATGCAGCGCGAGGGCATTCGCTGGGTATCGACGACGGTAAAGTCAATCGAAGAAATCGCCACCCTGATCTTGCAAGAGCTCAAGCTGGACAGACGCGCCTACTGACGGGTACAGCCCCGATGCAGGCGTCCTTTTGTACGTTTCTTGCACCCCGGAAGTGTACACCTCGACGTGCCGGGCTTACGACGTCAGCCGCTTCAGCAGCGCTCGGTACACAGCCGCCGAATCGGCATCGCCTTCCCAGCCCGATGTATCGCTGCTGCGCCCTACCCAACCCGAGCCGGTAGGTGCCGACGGCGATGCCGACACCGGCTGACCACCCTCTCGCGAGCCGTCCTCGCTGCCGGGTGGCTGCGACGGTGTCTGCCCGAGCCCGTGCGCCTCGAGGTCAAGCAGGTCGAGGAACGCGATCACGTCAGCATGAGATGTCACGTCCACGGATTTAAGCGATGCCTCGAGCTTGCGTTCAATCTCGGCGCATGGATACATGCCCGGGTTACGACAAAGCCAGGCAGATGCCATTTGCCGGCACTTGATATCGCCCGACATGGTCTGCTTGTACATGAACGCGATCGTCGCGAGGTTGGCGAGAATGCTGATATGCGAGGGCCGGCGCCGTACGTCGCGCAGGAATATCCAGAAACGATCGAGTACCTCCTGTCCGGCCAGCCGCTTGAGTATGGACAGCGGGAAATACAGGTTCCAGTTTTCTATGCTGAGGCCGTTACGCTCGAGGCCCTCGGTGTGCAGCTTCCACGCCTCGTCGACGTTGATGTCCCGCTCGATGCCTGCACCCGAATCCCGACGCGACAAGCGGTGCAGGATGCGCAGGTAAGACTTCGCGATATCAAACCGCAGCTTGTCCACTTGCGATGAATTGAGGATCTGGAAGATCGCACTGCTGATGCCCATCAGCGCCGTGCCGCGTAGATAATCCGCCGCGGCGATAGCCGGCATTCCCATGCTGCTGGCCACACCCAGCGCCCAGGTCGGATAGCCATAGCCTTTGGCCTCGAGCACCGAATAGAACTGCTTGGCGCCTCCGACGATCAGGATCTGGTTGAGATTGAGGATGTCGGCAGGCAGTAATACGTTGGGCATGGAGGCAGGGCTTGCGTTTGAAGCCCACGCAATCTACACCCGCTGCCGGTCTGCCCGCCAGCGTCGGTGAACAAAAGGCGACAATCGCGAACCGGTAGCCGAATGCGCCAAAAACAAGCCGCATCCCCACCCAATGCGTGTTCGGTCAGCGAGAGGTACAGGATCGCTGTTGCCTCAGCTGTTCGAACAGACAAACGGCAACGCTGGCGGCGACGTTCAGTGACTCCACGGCCGCAACCTGAGGAATCGTCAGCTGCCGGGTGGCCAGTGCAAGCAAGGGCTCCGATACGCCCTGCCCCTCATGACCGAATAGCCAGGCTGAGGGCGCTCGAAGATCGGCATCATGGATCGTCATCGATGCATGCGAACTGGTGGCATAGACCGGCACGGTAGCGTCCGCCACCAGTGACGGCAAATCGGCGTCCTCAATGATCTCGAGCACGAAATGCGCACCCATGCCAGCGCGCAGCACCTTGGGCGACCACGCAGATACGGTTCCCCGTCCGCAGAACACGCGCACCATGCCGGCGGCGGCGGCCGAGCGTAGGATGGAACCGAGATTGCCAGGATCCTGCAGCCCGTCGAGCAGCAGTGAGGCACCATCAACCTTGTGCGACTGTCCGGATACTGGCGGCGCGACGACAAACAACAGCGGCACACCCTGCGCGACCTGGCTGAGCGGTGCGAACAAGGCGTCCGGCAGTAGCAAACATTCTGTACCCCGCTGATCGCAGGCTGCCAGTACGGCAGCGGCCTCGGCATGGCTGCGTGCGGACTCACCGACCACGCACAGCAACGGCACGCCGCGATGCTCGAGCCAGGCCTGACACAAGTGAACACCATCGAGCAGCGTACGCGAAAACTTGCGACGCGCCTGTGCGCTGCTGGCCAACTGCCGGAGCTGCTTGTACTGCGCATTCTCGCGCGAACTGATCAGACGCACACTCATGGCATCGGTGTTTCCAGCAAGGCCCGCACCGGCGCATAGGAGCGCCGGTGTTCCGGCGTGACACCATGTTCGCGCAGACGCTCGAGGTGCAGCGCCGTCGGGTAGCCCTTGTGGCGGTCAAATGCGTACTGCGGATAGGCGAGGTGCAAGTCGACCAGTACCCGGTCGCGCGCAGTTTTTGCAAGAATGGAGGCTGCCGAAATCTCCGCCACCTTGTCATCACCCTTGACGATGGCTTCGCAACGGATTGTGCACGGCGGGCAGCGGTTGCCGTCGATCAGTGCCAGCGTCGGCGGGATTGATAAAGCGTCGATCGCGCGCCGCATTGCCAGCATCGTCGCACGAAGGATGTTGAGCTCGTCGATCTCGGCCGCGGTACAGTGGGCAATAGCCCAGGCGCGCGCGTCACGCCGGATATGCAGTGCCAGCGCCTCGCGACGGGTCTCGCTGAGTTTCTTGGAATCGCGCAGTCCGGGTATGGGCTTGGCCGGATCGAGAATGACGGCCGCTGCAAACACCGGACCGGCCAGCGGCCCCCTGCCCGCCTCGTCGACGCCACAGACGATCTCGCCTGCCGTGTCAATCAAGAACAAGGGCTGGCGCTGATCAGAGCCGGCCATACTGGGACAGCAATTCCATCACGGCATGTGCGCTCTGCGACGCCGTATTGCGCATCAGGTCATGATGCAAGTCGACAAAGCGGCGTCGCAGCCGCTGACGGTTCTGGTCATTCGACAGCTGTGCCCACAAGGCCGAGGAGAGGCCGGCCGGCGTCGCCCTGTCCTGCAACAATTCGGGCACGAGAAACTCGCGCGCCATAATGTTCGGCAGCCCGACCCAAGGTTGGTAAGCCATCAGCCGCAGGATTTGCCAGCTCGCTGGATTCATCCGGTAGGCAATCACCATGGGCTTCTTGAACAGTGCGACTTCCAGCGTCGCGGTACCGCTGGCCACCAGCGCCGCGTCACAGGCGGCGATGGCTTCATGCGAGCGGCCCTGCGTGATCAGCAGCGGCAAGTGCCTGAACTCGGGCAGGTCGATCAGCTGTTGGAAGTAGGCGCGCTGCGTCTCGCCGGCCATCGGCACGATGAACTGGAGTTTCGGATCTCGCTTTTGCAGTTGCAGCGCGGTCTCGATGAAAGCCCGCGTGTTGTACTTGAGCTCGGACATCCGGCTGCCCGGCAACAGCGTCACGACGCGAGCGGCGCGGTCGATACCGAGCGCATCGCGCGCTGCGCCCTGGTCGGGGTCCATCGGTATCACCTCGGCCAGTGGATGGCCGATATAGGTCGCTGGTATCTCCGCCTTGCGGTAGATCGCTTCTTCGAAAGGAAAGATCACCAGCATGTGTGACACTGCGCGCCGGATCTTGCGGATGCGACTGCGACGCCAGGCCCAGATCGAGGGGCTGACGAAATGCAGCGTCGGTATACCCGATTCACGCAACGCGATTTCCAGATCGAGATTGAAATCGGGCGCATCAACACCGATGAAAACACCCGGGCGCTCAGCCAGAAGCTGGTTACGCAAGGCGTTGCGAATGCCCTTGAGCTCCCGGTAATGCGCGAGTACCTCGAACAGGCCACGCACCGCGAGCTTATCCATCGGATAGTCACTGACAAAGCCATGTTCGGCCATGGCGCGCCCGCCGATGCCGTGGATACGGGTATCGGGCAGCATGGGACGCAGGCCGGATAGCAGCCGGGCGGCCAGCAGGTCGCCGGAAGCTTCGCCGGCGACCATGGCCAGCGTCAGGTCAGCGGACGATGCCACGCGTAACGCCCTCGAGAAATTCGCGCAGGGTCTTGAGGTGCTGTGCTCCTGGTACTGCGGTCTGCTCCTCGAGCGCCAGTGCCGCCCTCGCCTCGTCGAGCGTCAGGCCGGACTTGTAGATGATGCGGTAGGCATGGCGGATCGTGTTGATCTCATCGCGCGAGAAGCCCCGCCGCTTGAGGCCCTCGACGTTGATGCCGTGGGCAGCAGCGGGATTACCGTTGAGGATCACGAACGGCGGTACATCCTGCGTCAGGCTCGTGAACATGCCCAGCATCGCATGCGCGCCGATCTTGCAGAACTGGTGGACGCCAGAATGGCCGCCAAGAATAGCCCAGTCGCCAACATGCACATGTCCCGCCAGCTGTGCGTTGTTCGCGAAGATCGTGTGGTTACCCACGACGCAGTCATGCGCCAGGTGCACATAGGCCATGATCCAGTTGTCGTTGCCGAGCCTGGTGACGCCCGCATCCTGCGCCGTGCCGCGGTTGAGCGTGCAGAACTCGCGGATAGTGTTGCGGTCGCCAATGTCGAGCCGGGTCGGCTCACCGGCATACTTCTTGTCCTGCGGTGCGGCGCCAACCGACGCATACTGGAAAAAGGTGTTATCCCGCCCGATCGTCGTATGGCCCTCGATGGTCACATGCGGGCCGATCGTCGTCCCGGCGCCGATGCTCACATCGGGACCGATGATGCTGTACGCACCGACCGCGACGCTGCTATCCAACCGGGCGGATCGGTCGACGATGGCGGTGGGATGAATGTTGGACATGGTCACTCGGCTGCCGTCGGCTCGGCGATAGTACGCATCGTACACATCAGTTCGGCTTCGACCGCAAGCTGGTCCTCGACCATGGCGCGCGCCTGGAACTTCCAGATACCGCGCGACTGGCGCAGGATCTCGACCTCCATACGCAACTGATCGCCGGGCTCCACCGGGCGCTTGAAGCGCGCGCCATCGATACCGACAAAATACACTACCGCATTCTCATCCGGCTTCTGACCCATGCTAAGGAAAGCAAGCAACGCGGCCGACTGCGCGAGCGCCTCAATCATCAGCACGCCCGGCATCACGGGCTTGTGAGGAAAATGGCCATTGAAAAATTCTTCGTTGATCGTGACGTTCTTCAGCGCGGTAAGGCGCTTACCGGATTCCCAGTCCAGCACGCGGTCGACGAGCAACAGCGGATAACGATGCGGCAGGTATTGCTTGATCTGGTTGATGTCGAGGCTGTTCATTGTCGTATGTGCCTAATCTCTGGAATGTGAATCTTTGTCGGCGAGCAGTTGCCTGACCTGCTTCTCAAGCTCGCGCACGCGGTCGCGCATGCTATCGAGCTGGCGCACGACTGCGGCCGTCTTCTCCCAATCGGCGTTCCTCGCCAGCGGGTAGAAGCCGGTGTACTGGCCGGGCTCGGCAATCGAGCGTGACACGAGGCTGCCCGACGACACATGCACGTTATCGACGATGGTCAGGTGGCCCAGCACCATCGCCGCACCACCAAACGTGCAATGCCGGCCGATTTTCGCGCTGCCGGCTACCCCCACGCAACCGGCCATCGCGGTATGTGCGCCAATTACGCAGTTATGTGCGATCTGTATCTGGTTGTCGAGCTTTACGCCGTCCTCGATCACGGTCGGGTCGAGCGCGCCGCGATCGATGGTGGTGTTCGCACCAATTTCGACGTCGTCACCGATGATCACGCCACCGGTTTGCGGAATCTTGATCCAACGCCCCTTGTCGTTCGCGAAGCCGAAACCATCACCGCCGATCACAGCACCGGATTGAATGACGCCGCGCTGGCCGATCTGGCATCCGGCGAGGAAGCTGACGTTTGGATGAAACAGGGTGTGCGCACCGACCTGAGCGTCGCAGCCGATGAAACACCCGGCACCGATGATGCAGTGCTCGCCGATAACGGCACCCGCCTCCACCGTGACCCCCGGACCAATCGCGGCCGTGGCAGCCACCCTGGCCGACGGATCGACCCAGGCGCCGGGGTGAATACCAGGGACGACCGGCGACGCGTTCAGCGCAACGAAATGCTGCGCAGCGCGCGCATAGTAAGCGTAAGGGTTATCGCTGATGATGCGCGCGCCGGCATAGCCCTGCAGGGTCTCGTGCTCGGCATGAGACAAAATCAGTGCACCGGCCCGAGTCGAGGCGGCCTGGGCGCGCAGCTTCGGGTTGGACAGAAAGGTGATGTGGGATGGACCGGCAGCGTCCAGCGGAGCGATCCCGTCGATGAGCAGCGCGGGATCGCCGTTCAATTCCCCGCCCAAGCTTTCGACCAAGTCACCCAGTCGAGTGCTCATGGCGGTCTTCCCGTTTACTTGCTCAGTGCCTTGAGCACTTTGTCGGTAATGTCGATGCGCGGGCTGAAATACACGGCTTCCTGCAGCACGAGGTCATACTTTTCAGCCTCGGCGATCTGCTTGATGACCTTGTTGGCCTTTTCCAGAACGACAGCCAGCTCCTCGTTACGGCGCTGGTTCAGATCTTCGCGGAATTCGCGCTGGCGACGCTGGAAGTCGCGATCCATTTCGCCCAGCTCGCGCTGGCGCTTGTTACGCTCGGCTTCGGCCAGCACAGGGCCTTCCTTGTCGAGCCGTTCAGCAGTCGACTTCACCTTCGCAGCGAGTTCCTGCAGGTCCTTGTCACGCTTGGAGAATTCCTGCTCCAGCTTCGCAGTGGCGGCCTTGGCCGGCGCAGCGTCGCGGAAAATGCGCTCGGTGCTGACGAAGCCGATCTTGATCTCCTGCGCGATTGAATGCGCGGGAGCCGCTGCCACGATGACCAGAGCAGCAAGAACTTGCGTTGCTTTTTTGAATACAGGCTTCAACATCATTCTCCGTAGTGCAAATTATGATTATGCCATCCCGAGCGTCAGAATCCCGTACCCAGCTGAAACTGGAAACGCTGGATTAAATCACCCGGCTTGGCATTCATCGGATAACCGAGCGAGAGCTTGAGCGGACCCACCGGTGAAATCCAGCTAATGCCAAGGCCAACGCTGTAACGCAGGTCGGCCAGGCGGATGTTCTGGCCATCCTGCGGGTTCCAGACCTGACCCGCATCGAGGAAGGTGAACCAGCGCAGGCTACGGTCCACGCCGGCGCCTGGGAAAGGCAGCTGCAGTTCGGCATTCGCGATCAGGCGCGCCGAGCCACCGATCGGCAGACGGAAGGTGGTGCCGCTCACCCGCTCGCCACTGACATTCAGTGACCCGGCTGTGAAACCACGCACCGAGCCAATGCCGCCAGCGTAGAAGTTCTTGAAGATCGGGTAGGGATCATTGCCCAGGCCCGCGCCGTAGTTGACCTCACCGTTGAGCGCGAACGTCATCGAGTTCGTCACCGGCCAGAAGTACTGATCCTGGTAGGTCGCACGGTAGTAGTTGGCCGAACCAACCGGAGCGAGCTCGACGTTGGCACGACGGTAGCGACCCTTGGTCGGGATCAGCGCGCTGTCGCGGTTGTCGCGCTGCCAGGCAGCAGTCAGCGGTAGCGAGGTGGTCTTCGCGAAACCGACACCGGAGCCCGGGAGCGGGTTCGTTGGATCGAAGGGATCCCCATTATTGTCAGCTACGAACTGCCTGTAGCGGATCGGACTGTTGGAGAACGTGGTCACGCGTGTGTCCTCGTAGCCGGCACCCAGGAAGACCCGGTCGAACTCGGTGAACGGCACACCGAAGTTCACGCTCGCGCCGCGGGTCTCGACGCGGAAGTCGACATTACTCAGGAAGAGCGGCGGGCGCGAAGTGCGCAGGAACACATCGACAGTACGGCTCACGCCATCCGGGGTGAAGTACGGGTTGGTGTGGCTGACGGCGATCGTGCGGAACACCCTGCTGGTATTGACGTTGATGCCGACATTGTTGCCACTGCCAAAGGCATTGGCCTGGTTGATCGCGCCAGTGAGCGTGAGCCGCTCGGCGCTAGAGAAACCTGCGCCGACCATGATCGCACCGGTCGGCTTCTCGGTAACCTTCACGTCCAGATCCACCTGGTCGGCCACGCCGGGGATCTCCACTGTATCGACCGCCGTATTGGTGAAAAAACCAAGCCGTCCGAGGCGATCACGCGACAGGCGGATCTTGTCACCGTCGTACCATGAGCTCTCGAGCTGCCGGAACTCGCGGCGAATCACCTCATCGCGGGTGCGATCGTTGCCACCGATATTGATCTGACGGACGTATACGCGTTTGCCCGGATCGACGAAGATCGTAAAAGCCACCTCGCCTTTGTCGCGATTGATTTCCGGCACGGCGTTAACGTTCGCAAACGCATAGCCAAACACGCCCATTCGCTCGCTGATCTTCTTGGTGCTCTCATTCATCCGCTCACCGGAATACGGCTCACCCGTCTTGAGCGTGACCAGCGACTCGAACTCCTTCTCGCGACCAAGCAGCTCACCTTCGAGCTTGAGACTGGTGACCGTGTACTTCTGGCCTTCGCTGATATTGATCGTGATGAAGATATCTTTCTTATCCGGCGAGATCGAGACCTGCGTGGACTCGACCTGCATCTCGAGGTAGCCGCGGTTCAAGTAGAACGAACGCAGCGCTTCGATGTCGCCGGCCAGCTTCTGTTTCGAGTACTGGTCGGCCTTGCTGTACCAGGTAAACCAGCCCGAGGTGGAGAGCTTGATCTGGTCGCGCAGCTCGCTGTCCTTGAACGCCTTGTTGCCGGTGACGTTGATCTGCTTGATGCGCGCGACCTCGCCTTCGTCGACGACAAAGCTCACGTTCACGCGGTTACGCTCGATCGGGGTGATCGTGGTCGTCACCTGCACGCCATAAAGGCCACGCGTCAGGTACTGGCGCTTGAGCTCCTGTTCTGCGCGGTCCACCAGCGACTTATCGAGAATGCGCGACTCGCCCAGACCCAGCTCCTTGAGCGACTTGCGCAGCTGTTCCTTATCGAATTCCTTGGTACCCGTGAAGTCGACACTGGCAATCGCTGGACGCTCCTCGACCGACACCACGAGCACGTCGCCATCGGCCTCGATGCGCACGTCCTTGAAGAAGCCTGTTGCGTACAAGGCCTTGATGGCGGCAGCAGCTTTTTCGTCGTTGAAGGTTTCGCCAACCCGCACTGGCAGGTAGCTGAACACGGTACCAGCCTCGGTACGCTGAATGCCTTCGACACGGATATCACGAACGGTGAAGGGGTCAATCGCCAGCGCCTGCCCGGCGCAGAGGGAAAAGACAGCTGCAGCGATCAGGCGGGGAAAGAACGGCAGCGCGTTGCGCTCGGGGTCGGATTTCATCAACACGTTGTTTTCGTTGTTCGGCTCGGGGCGGCGGGCGGGTCAACCGATCAGCCTGGCAATGTCATTGAACACCGCCACTGCCATCAGGACCATCAGCAGGCCGATTCCCGCGCGTTGCGCGAGCGCGCTGACATGGTCAGGCAAGGGGCGCCCGGTCAAAAGTTCCAGCGCATAATACAACAAATGCCCTCCATCCAAAACGGGTATCGGGAGCAGGTTCATCACGCCAAGGCTGATGCTGATGAAGGCCATGAACGAGAGGAAGCTGATCCAACCCACCCGCGCAGTCTGCCCCGCATAGTCGGCAATCGTGATGGGGCCGGTGATGTTCTTCAGCGAGGCCTCGCCCATTAGCATCTTGCCAAGCATCGTGACTGTCATCACGCTCGTATCCCAGGTCTTGCGGGCCGCACGAACGACGGCCTCGGCCGGTGCTGCATCGACGATGACCATGGACGACGACATGTCCACCTGTGCCCGGATGCGTCCAACCATGCGGTCGCCCGATGCTTCGGCACGAGGCGTGACGCTGAACTGTAATACGCGACCATCGCGCATTACATCGACCAGGAGACTGCGGCCGGGCGATGCTTGCATAGTGTCGATGAAGCCAAGGCCATCGGCGACCGGCTTGCCATCGATGGCGAGGATAAGGTCCCCTGCGCGCAGACCAGCTTCGGCCGCCGCCCCTCCGGGCATGATCTCGCCCAACAGTGCAGGCGGCTTCGCGAGGGCCAGACCGAGCCTGTCGAACATACGGTCATCAAGCTCGGCGGTGGTCAGCGAGTTCATCGGCAACACCCCATCGTCAATCAGGTTGCCGCCACGACCATCAGGACGCTGCAGTTCAAGGCGCGCCGGCTGGCCCTGCATCGCAGCGTCGAGCAGCTCCCAGCGCAATTCCCCCCACGAGCGAACGGGTACGCCGTTGACGGCGGTGATGCGGTCACCTGTCCGGAGCCCGGCGATCGCAGCCGGACTGTCCGGTGTTACCGCCACACGCGAGGCCGGTTCCGGCATACCGTGCACGTAGAGGCCGGCGAGAATCACGATCGCCAGCAGGAAATTGGCCAAGGGGCCGGCAGCGACAATGGCGATACGCTTGCCGACGGACTGACGGGTAAATTCGCGCGCGGTATCTTGTGGCGCAATCGGGCCCGCTTCGTCGTCGCGCGCATCCAGCATTTTCACGTAGCCGCCCAGCGGAATAGCCGACAAGGCCCATTCCGTCTGGTCCGCGCCAAAGCGACGCGACCAGATGACCTTGCCCATACCGACCGAAAAGCGCAGGACCTTCACACCGCACCAGCGCGCAACGAGATAGTGGCCAAGCTCGTGGATAACCACGAGCACGCCAATGACTACCGCAAAAGCGAGGACGGTCTGTAATAACGCCATGGAAAAGCTCCCGGATGAAATCAGGCGACCAGCAATTCACGCGTATAGGCACGTGCCCGCTGGTCCTGGGCGAGCAGGCTCTCAAGCGCATCGACCGGCGCCTGCGGCACCCGATCGAGCACTTGCGCGATCAGCTCGGGAATCCTGCGGAAACCAATCTGTCGTCCGAGGAAGGCTTCGACCGCGATTTCATTGGCGGCGTTCATCACGGCCGCCGCGCTGCCACCGGCCTGTAATGCCTCGAAGGCGATACGCAGGCACGGGAAGCGATCGTAATCGGGCTTGCGGAAATCCAGCTGGCCGATGCGCGCGAGGTCAATCGGCTCGACACCGGCATCGATACGCTCCGGATAGGCCAGCGCATGCGCGATCGGTGTGCGCATGTCGGGATTGCCGAGCTGGGCCAGCACCGAGCCATCCGCGTACGAGACCATTGAATGGATCACGCTTTGCGGATGGATCACCACATCGATCTGCTCAGGCGCCGCACCAAACAGCCAATGCGCCTCGATCACCTCGAGCCCCTTGTTCATCATGGTCGCTGAATCGACTGAGATCTTGCGGCCCATGCTCCAGTTCGGGTGGGCCACCGCCTGCTCGGGCGTGACGTCACCGAGCGTGGAGACATCGCGGTTCAGGAAGGGACCGCCGGAGGCCGTCAGCAGGATCTTGCGGATGCCGTGGTGCTGCGGCGTGCGCCGGTAGTCCAGCGGCAGACACTGGAAGATCGCGTTGTGCTCGCTGTCGATGGGCAGCAGCGTGGCGCCGCTGGCGGCAATGGCATCCATCAGGAGCGCGCCGGAAATCACCAGCGCCTCCTTGTTGGCCAGCAGGACCTTCTTGCCCGCGGTCGCTGCCGCCAGCGTCGGCTTGAGCCCGGCGGCACCGACGATGGCGGCCATGACCGTCGTGCAGTCCGGTGCGGCGGACACCTCGCATAAGGCCTGCTCGCCGTGGGCCACCTCGGTGCGCACGCCCTGCTCGCGCAGCAGCTGCGATAACCGGGCCGCGCCATCGGCGCTGCCGACAACCGCCACCTGCGGCTGGAAGCGAACACATTGCGCGGCCAGCTCATCGACCTTGCTGTGCGCGGTGAGCGCATGGACCCGGTAACGATCAGGATGACGCGCGACGACGTCGAGCGTGGAGAGGCCTATGGAACCGGTGGAGCCGAGAATGGTAATCGATTGCATGCGCGAGACTATACAGCAGCAGGCTGAGGCAATAGCCGGTTCATCCGTTGCCGGCGCCGAGCAGCAAGGCCAGCGGCATGGTGGGGATCAGCGCGTCAATGCGGTCCAGTACGCCGCCATGTCCTGGCAGCAGCGCGCTGCTGTCCTTTTTTCCGGCACGACGCTTCATCATTGACTCGAACAAGTCGCCGACGACGCTGGCGGCGACGAATACCGCCATCAGGAGTATCCATGCGGGCCAGCCGAACCGCGCCAACAGCACGGCCGGGAAGCTGTCAGACAAGGCCGGCCACTGCGCGGCCAGGGCGGCCAGCACCAGGACGGCGAGCAGTCCACCGGCCACGCCTTCCCAGCTCTTGCCCGGGGAAATCGACGGTGCCAGCTTGCGACGGCCAAACGCGCGGCCGGCAAAGTACGCACCAATGTCGGCCACCCAGACAATAGCCATGGCCGACACCAGGAAGGTGACTGAGCGCTGCCACAAGCCGGCGATCGCAATGAAACAACCGAAGAGTGCGATCAGGTAGATCCCGGTGAATAGCGTACCGCGTGCGCCATCAGTCGGCGGCAGGCCGACACGGAGCGCTGGCGCGAAACGCAGCGTCCAGAGCAGTACGCACAATGCGGCCAGCGGCAGCCATTCGGCGGGCGAACGATCGGCCAGCAGAGGCAGCAGCAACGCCGCGACCACGGCCAGCGGCAATGCAGCGCGCACGCTGAACAGGCGCAGCGCTTCCCAGACGGCGGCACCAAAGAATACGGCCAGCGTCAGGTAGAAAGCGATCAACGATCCGGAGCCCAGCACCGCAGCCAGCAAGGCCAGCAGCAGTACCGCCGTCAGTACGCGCTGGCGCAGCATCAGGAAGCTTTCCGGACTTCGACCAGCTGCGCGCTGGTACGTCCGAAGCGACGCTCGCGGTTCTGGTACGACGCAATCGCCGCATCAAGCGCGGCAGCGTCGAAGTCGGGCCAGAAGGTGTCAGTAAAATAGAGCTCGGTGTAGGCCAGCTGCCACAGCAGGAAATTCGACATGCGCTGCTCCCCGCCGGTTCGGATGAAGAGATCCGGCTCGGGTGCGTACGCCATGCAGAGATACGGGGCGAGATCCGCTTCGGTGACCGACGACACCCCCGGCTGCTCCGCCAGCAGGCGATTGGTGGCCTGCAGAATGTCCCAACGGCCGCCGTAGTTCGCGCAGATCGTCAGCGTCAGCAGACGATTCTCCGCAGTCTTCTCCTCTGCCTCGCGAATCTGCTGCTGCAGGCGGAGATCGAAACGGCTCAGGTCACCAACCACTTTGACGCGGATACCGTTGGCGTGCATCTTGCTGACCTCGCGCTCAAGCACCGTCGAGAACAGCCGCATCAACGTGGACACTTCGTCGGCAGGGCGTCGCCAGTTTTCTGAGCTGAATGCGAACAAGGTCAGGTAGCCGATGCCACGCTCCACGCAGGCCCGGACCACATTACGTACCGCATCAACACCCTTGACGTGGCCGGTCACGCGCGGCAGATAACGTGAGGTCGCCCAGCGACCGTTGCCGTCCATGATGACGGCAACATGCCCCGGCACCAGCGGAGCCTCGGGGATCTGCAACGTGGAACTTGGTTGGCTCATCGGGGCGCCCGAACAAGGGAACAGTTACGAAAGCAAAGCAGTCAGCCAATCCGCCTACACCGTCATGATTTCCTTTTCTTTTTCGGCCGTCTGCTTGTCGATCTCGGCGACGAACTTGTCGGTCAGCTTCTGCACGTCGTCCTGAGCGCGACGCTCGTCGTCCTCGGAGATGGTCTTATCCTTCAGCAGCTTCTTCAGGCCTTCGTTGGCATCGCGACGGATGTTGCGTACGGCAATCTTCGCGTTCTCGCCCTCGTTCTTGACCAGCTTGACCATGTCCTTGCGGCGCTCTTCGGTCAGCGCAGGCGTCGGTACGCGGATCAGGTCGCCCACGGTCGCCGGGTTGAGACCGAGGTCGGAATCGCGGATCGCCTTTTCGATGGCCTGCAGCATTTTCTTTTCCCAGGGCTGGACGCCGATGGTGCGCGCATCCAGCAGGGTCACGTTCGCCACCTGGCTGATCTGAGTCGGTGTGCCATAGTAGTCGACAGTGACGTGGTCGAGAATGCCGGCGTGCGCGCGACCCGTGCGCACTTTGGCCAGATCGGACTTCAGCGTCTCGATCGACTTCTGCATCTTCTGCTCAGTGTTTTTCTTGACGTCGGCAACGGTCATGCTGCTCTCTCCTGTGAATCTTGTCGGGGAATGGCGTCGGTCAGACGTGCACCAGTGTGCCTTCGTCCTGACCCAGTACCACGTTCTTGAGGGCGCCAGGCTTGACGATCGAGAATACCCGGATCGGCAACTTCTGGTCGCGGCAGAGCGCAAAGGCGGTCGCATCCATCACCTGCAGGTGCTTGGCGATCGCCTCATCGAAACTGATGGTGGTGTAGCGGGTAGCCGACGGATCCTTCTTCGGGTCAGAACTGTAGATGCCGTCGACCTTGGTCGCCTTGAGCACCACTTCCGCGCCGATTTCGGCACCACGCAGCGCAGCGGCAGTATCCGTGGTGAAGAAGGGATTGCCGGTGCCGGCAGCGAAGATCACGATCTTGCCTTCTTCGAGGTACTGCAGCGCCTTCGGACGGACATAGGGTTCGACCACCTGCTCGATGCCGATGGCCGACATCACACGCGCGACCATGCCGGCCTGCCGCATCGCATCGGCCAGCGCAAGCGAGTTCATCACGGTAGCCAGCATGCCCATGTAATCGGCCGTCGCGCGATCCATACCCTGGGCGCCAGGGGCGACGCCACGGAAGATGTTACCGCCACCAATGACGATGGCTACCTCAACACCGAGCTTCGCCACGTCCGAGACATCGGCCACCATACGCTCGATCGTTGCGCGGTTGATCCCGTAGGCATCTTCGCCCATCAGGGCCTCGCCGGAGAGTTTCAACAAGACGCGCTTGTAAGCGGGGGTGGACATGCGTATTGCTCCCTTGTATGCCGTTCGCTATGAAAATTGGTACCTGCGTCCCGGCCGCCATTGTAACGGTTGCCGGCAAAAAAACGGGCCTTGCGGCCCGTTGCTTGATCAGCCCTTCTTCGCTGCAGCCACTTGCGCGGCCACTTCGGCAGCAAAGTCGTCCTGCTTCTTTTCGATGCCCTCGCCCACGACGTACATCGTGAAGCCCTTCACCGTCGTGTTGGCGGCCTTGAGCATCTGCTCGACGGTTTGCTTGTCGTTCTTCACAAAAGCCTGGTTGAACAGCGAGACTTCCTTCAGGTACTTCTGCACCGAGCCTTCGACCATCTTGGCTGCGATATCGGCCGGCTTGCCCGATTCCTGCGCCTTCAGGGTGGCGACCGAGCGCTCTTTCTCGATCAGGTCGGCGGGCACCTGCTCGGACGAGAGTGCGACCGGCTTCATGGCAGCAATGTGCATCGCGACGTCCTTGCCAACCTGCTCGTCGGCACCGTCGAACTCGACCATCACGCCGATGCGCGTACCGTGCAGGTAAGACACCAGCTTGGCTGCAGTCTCAAAGCGCTGGAAACGGCGGATGGACATGTTTTCACCGATCTTGCCGATCAGTGCCGAGCGGATTTCCTCGACGGTCTTGCCGTCCAGCGGCAATGCCGACAAGGCAGTAACGTCGGCCGGCTTTTTCTCAGCGACCAGCTTGGCGATATCGCCGCAGAATTTCAGGAAATCGTCGTTCTTCGATACGAAGTCGGTCTCGCAATTGATTTCAACCAGCGCACCCGTGCCGCCGGAAATGTACGAGGCGACCACACCTTCGGCCGTCACGCGGGAGGCCGCCTTCGAGGCCTTGCTGCCCAGCTTGACGCGCAGGATTTCCTCGGCCTTGGCCATGTCGCCATCGGCCTCGGTCAGCGCCTTTTTGCATTCCATCATCGGCGCGTCGGTCTTCGCGCGCAGTTCGCCCACCATTGCTGCAGTAATCGCCGCCATACTCATCTCCTAAACTTTGCCGCCCCGAAGGCCGGCCGAATCAACATTCTTTGCTGCAATCGCCGGCACCTTGTCCGGCAACTGCCCGAAAAAAAGGGGCTAACCCGAGTTGCCCCTTCCTTGCTCGGGGCCTGTTTGATCCAAACAGGCCCTCAGGCGTGCGACGCGGGCTCAGGCCTGGTCGCTGACCTCGACGAATTCGTCGGCACCGCCCTTGACCGCCTCGACGAGCTCGTTCACCGAGTTCGCGCGGCCTTCGAGGATGGCATCGGCCACGCCACGTGCATACAGGGTGATCGCCTTGGACGAGTCGTCATTACCCGGGATCACATACGTCACGCCGTCCGGGGAGTGGTTGGTATCGACCACGCCAATAACCGGGATGCCGAGCTTGGCTGCCTCGGTGATTGCGCCCTTGTGATAGCCGACGTCGATGACGAAGATCGCATCCGGAACGCCGTTCATGTCCTTGATGCCGCCGATGGACTTTTGCAGCTTGTCCATCTCACGGTTGAACATCAGCGCTTCCTTTTTCGACATTTTTTCGACGGAGCCGTCAGCGACCGCGGCTTCCATGTCTTTCAGGCGCTTGATTGACGTCTTGATGGTCTTGAAGTTGGTCAGCATGCCACCCAGCCAGCGCTGGTCAACGAAGGGCACACCTGCGCGCTGCGCTTCGGCGGCGACGATGTCACGCGCCTGGCGCTTGGTACCGACCAGCAGAACCGTGCCGCGATTGGCCGACAGCTGGCGGACGTACTTCATCGCCTCCTGGAACATGACCATGGTCTTTTCCAGGTTGACGATATGAATCTTGTTGCGATGACCGAAAATGAACGGGGCCATCTTGGGGTTCCAGAAGCGGGTTTGGTGACCGAAATGGACACCGGCTTCCAGCATTTCGCGCATGGTAACGGACATGTTTTCTCCAGGGTTGGGTCTTGAGACCGGCCAGAAACCCGACCGGATCATCCGGTGCGGGCACCCTTTGTGGCACGGGCTCGCGATTGCAAAAAGTTATGTTCAGCCTGCGCCACCGCTTTCACGGCGCCGATGGCGGCTAATTCAACCGCTCTCAAGCTAACCCGCGATTCTACCCGAAATCCTCTGCCTGTACAAATTCGACAAGGGGCCTTCGCTCCCAGCGGCGCCCCGGGGCGGCCCATGCGCCGCTCGACTATAATCACGCGTTTACCGACACCAGTGCCGCAGCGCTCAGCAGGCGGCACGCCAGCAACTCCACCATCATGGGCAATATCACCATCAAGACCCCGGAAGACATCGCGGCCATGCGGATTGCCGGGAGACTGGCGTCCGAGGTCCTCGACTTCATCACGCCGCATGTGAAGGCCGGGGTGAGCACGAGCGACATCGACCGCCTGTGCCACGACTACATGGTGAACGTACAGGGCACGATCCCGGCGCCGCTGAACTACTGCCCTCCCGGCTACACGCCGTACCCGAAATCGATCTGCACCTCGGTCAATGACGTGGTGTGCCACGGCATCCCAGGCGACAAGGTGCTAAAACACGGGGATGTGGTGAACATCGACATCACCGTGATCAAGGATGGCTACCATGGGGATACCAGTCGGATGTTCTATGTCGGCGAACCCTCCATCCTCGCCAAGCGCCTCGGCGATATTACCTATGAGTGCATGTGGCTGGGCATCTCGAAGA
This sequence comes from uncultured Bifidobacterium sp., assembly GCA_964515155.1. Classification (GTDB taxonomy): domain Bacteria; phylum Pseudomonadota; class Gammaproteobacteria; order Burkholderiales; family Burkholderiaceae_D; genus Pernthalerella. The sequence continues at coordinate 4,753 of CAZESK010000020.1, read as the reverse complement.
TCCGTCCTGGCGCGCATCTGGGTGACATTGGCCATGTGATCCAGCAGCATGCGGAGAAGGCGGGCTTCTCGGTGGTTCGCGAATTCTGCGGGCATGGCATCGGCAAAGTCTTCCACGAAGAGCCGCAAGTGCTGCACTACGGCCGCCCCGGTACGCTGGAGCAGCTGGTGCCGGGAATGATCTTTACGGTCGAGCCCATGATCAATGCCGGCCGCCGGGAGATCCGTGAAATGGGCGACGGCTGGACCATCAAGACGCGCGACCGCAGCCTGTCCGCGCAATGGGAGCATACGGTTCTCGTCACTGAGTCCGGCTTCGACGTACTGACCGTCTCCGCGGGTTCGCCGCCGCCGCCCGTCTTCATCCTGGAGCAGCAGGCCGGCACGGCGGCCGGCGCCCTCTGACATGACCGTGCTGTCGCTCTCGCTGCGGGAGCAGCTAAAGGAAGACCGGCAAACGATCGTCTCGGACTACGAGCAGGACCGACGCTCCGAGCGCCTGCTCAAGCGTCTGTGCCAGAGCGCCGATCAGGTCATGACCCGCGCCTGGCACAGCTTCGACATGCCGCCCAAGGCCACGCTGGTAGCCGTTGGTGGCTATGGGCGCGGCGAGCTGTTCCCCTGCTCAGACATCGACCTGCTGATTCTGCTGCCGCAGGAGGCCGACGAAACTCTGCGCGAGAAGCTTGAGCAACTGGTCCAGTTGTTTTGGGACCTTGGCCTCGAGATCGGCCACAGCATACGCACGATCGATGAATGCCTCAGCGAATCGGCAGCCGACATCACCGTACAGACCAGCCTGCTCGAAGGCCGTCACATCACCGGCAACCGCCAGTTATTCAACGAGCTCAAGCGCCGCTGCGCGGATGCGATGGATGCGCGTGCCTTCTTCCAGGACAAGGTACTGGAGCTGCGACAGCGCCACGTGAAATACGAGAACACGCCCTACAGCCTGGAGCCGAACTGCAAGGAGAGCCCGGGGGGGCTGCGTGATCTGCAGGTGATCCTCTGGGTAGCGAAGGCCGCCGGGCTTGGGAACTCCTGGCGCGAACTGGCCGCCAGCAACATGATCACTGCCACCGAGGCTCGGCAACTGGCGTCCAAGGAGCGGGCATTCAAGGACATCCGCATCCGCCTGCACCTGCTGGCCAAGCGTCGCGAGGACCGCCTCGTCTTCGATCTACAGGGTCCGATCGCCGATACCTTCGGCTTCGTCGCTACCGCCGATCGCCGTGCTAGCGAGGTGCTCATGCAGCGCTACTACTGGGCGGCGAAAGCGGTGACGCAGCTCAACACTATCCTGCTGATGAATATCGAGGCCCACCTGTTCCCGCAGCCCAGCGTATCGCGGCCGGTCAGCCGGCACTTCAATGAAGTCAACGGCATGATCGATATCGCGCATGAGCGCGTGTTCGAGGAAGCGCCGTCGATGATGCTGGAAGTCTTCCATCTGCTGCAAGTGCGCGGCGAGCTCAAGGGCATGACGGCACGTACCCAGCGCGCCCTCTGGCATGCGCGCTTCCGCATTGACGCGGCGTTCCGGCGCAACCCCGAGCACCGCGCGCTGTTTCTGCGGATACTGCAATCGCCAACCGGTGTCACGCGTGCGCTGCGCTCGATGAACCAGCTCTCCATCCTCGGCCGCTATCTGCCGAACTTCCGCCGCATCATCGGCCAGATGCAGCATGACCTGTTTCATGTCTACACCGTCGATCAGCACATCCTGATGGTGGTACGCAACGTGCGCCGCTTCGCGATACCCGAGCATGCGCACGAGTATCCTTTCTGCAGCCAGCTGATCGCAAACTTCCCGCAGCCCTGGCTAATCTATATCGCCGCCCTGTTCCACGATATTGCGAAGGGACGTGGCGGCGACCACTCGGAACTCGGCAAGGTTGATGCGCGCCGCTTCTGCCGCGACCATGGCTTGTCGAAAGACGACGCGGATCTCGTGATCTTCCTCGTCGAGCACCATCTGTCGATGTCACAGGTAGCACAGAAACAGGATCTCTCCGACCCCGATGTCGTGCGCGCCTTCGTGAAAACCGTCAAGACCGAGCGCCGACTGACTGCACTCTATCTGCTGACCGTGGCCGACATTCGCGGCACCAGCCCGAAAGTATGGAACACCTGGAAGGGCAAGCTGCTGGAAGACCTGTACCGGATGAGCCTGCGCGTGCTCGGCGGCGAGGCGCCCTCCTCCGACCGCGAACTGCAAAACCGGCAGCAGGAAGCGCTCGCCACGCTGCGTCTGTTCGGCCTGCCGCGCGACGTGCACGAGGCCCTGTGGAAGAGCCTCGATGTCGGCTACTTCCTGCGTCATGATGCCTCGGAGATTGCGTGGCAGACGCGCGTGCTCGCGGACCACGTGACCAGCGACAAGCCCGTCGTGCGCTGCCGTCTTGGCCCGGCCGGTGAAGGACTTCAGGTCGTGGTGTACATGCGCGACCGCCCGGATCTGTTTGCGCGCTTATGCAGTTACTTCGACAAAAAGAATTTCAGCATCCTGCACGCCAAAGTCCAGACCACCCGACAAGGCTATGCACTCGACACCTTCATTGTCAGCGAGCCGACCTTTGCCGACAATTACCGCGAGCTGATCACGCTGATCGAGCATGACCTGTCGAAGTGGCTTGAGATCGAGCAGGACCTGCCCGCGCCGGCCAAACCCAGACTCTCGCGCATGTCGCGCACCTTCCCTATCACGCCGACGGTGCATCTGCAGCCCGACGAGCGCGGCCAATACTACCTGCTATCCATCTCGGCCAGCGACCGGACCGGCCTGCTGTACTCCATCTCCAGCGTGCTGGCACGCTACAAGGTCAACCTGCACACGGCGAAGATTACGACGCTCGGTGAGCGTGTGGAGGACGTGTTCCTCGTCGATGGTCCGATGCTGTCGAATGCACGCTCGCAGATCGCGCTGGAGTCGGATCTACTGGACGCCATACGAGTGTGATCATGACCGAACCACTTCGCCTCTCCAAACGCATGTCTGAACTCGGCCTCTGTTCGCGTCGCGAAGCCGACGAATGGATCGCTAAAGGCTGGGTCCGTGTCGATGGACAGGTGATTTCCGAACTCGGCAGCAAAGTGCTTCCGCACCAGAAAATCACCATCGAAAAGCAGGCACAGGCCCAGCAGGCAAAACGCGTGACGGTATTGCTGAACAAGCCGATGGGCTACGTCAGCGGCCAGGCCGAAGATGGCTATAAGCCGGCGTTCACGCTGGTGCGTCCGGAAAGTCGCTGGGCAGAGGATAAGTCGCCGATTCAATTCACGCCGGCGCAACTCAAAAGCCTCGTCCCGGCCGGCCGGCTCGATATTGACTCGGTAGGACTCCTGGTGCTCACGCAGGACGGCCGTATCGCCAAACAGCTGGTCGGCGAGGACTCCAGCATCGAGAAGGAGTACCTGGTGCGAGTGACCTACCAGAAGCCGGGCAGGTTACCCGAGGCCGAACTCAAGCGACTGAACCACGGCCTCTCGCTGGACGGCAAGCCCCTGCTACCCGCACTGGTCAGCTGGCAAAACGACGACCAGCTGCGTTTCGTACTGCGCGAGGGCAAGAAGCGCCAGATACGGCGCATGTGCGAACTGGTCGGGCTGAGAGTGGTTGGCCTCAAGCGCGTGCGCATCGGACACGTGAAGCTGGGTAATCTCCCGGTAGGGCAGTGGCGCTACCTCAGCGACGACGAAAGCTTCTGACCCGCGCCGACCCTACTTGGGTCCGCGATGGCGATCCTCCCGCCAGCTCTCCACCGAGAAGGTGATTGCCTCGGACTCACGGCGCCAGGTCACCGCCCGCTGAGATACCGCCAGATACCAAGTCTGCGCACCAGGCAGGGGCCGGTTCTCAGCGAACCCAGCCGGGGACAGCACCGCAATACACCAGGCCGGTGACGGATCACGCACCGAGCGGTAGCGAATCCCGCCCACAGCAGCCTCGCGCGCCACGCGCCCGAACGCCTGCGTGGGCGCATAGTGCGTCGGATGCTGCCAGAGGGCAGCGTCTGCGTCGAACGGCGGCTGCCTGAGATCAATCACCTGCGCCGACACACCGGCAGCGAAGGCGGTGTGCGCGACAGGCTCGAGACCTGCCAGATCAACGGCGTCATGCAAAAACCGCCAGCGCCAATAGCCGAGTTCGGCGGCGGCCGTACGTACCGTCTCGGCAGCATAGAACACACCCGGATCGGTCGCGCCACGAAAGCGACTTCCGCCTTTGCGCGGCGGATAGCGGAACGGCGTGGCCAGGAGGATATCCAGCGCTTCAGTTTCCGGTTGCAGCGAGGGCTTGCCCCTGTCGAGCAGTGCCTCCAGCAAGTCCTGCTCTTCGCGGGTATCGACCAGCTTCATCATCGCGGCAATATGCTGCGACTCAACCATCCGCCAGGCGCTACCGCGCCAGCGGCGGGCCTCAGACGAGACCGCGGCTGGCGTCCAGGTAGTGAACGACACGAACCAGTCCTTCGGCGGTGGGTAATAGATCGATCGGGCGGCTGCCGAGCGCAAGGTTGTGACTCACCAGCCATTGGCGCGCGGTCTGCTGGTTGCCCACAATAGAATCCAGCGAGCGGAACACACGGACGAATAGCAGCGCAAGCTCCCACTCCTTACGCCGCTGCTCCAGCACATAATCGCCGCCATACAGGCGCGTCACGGTAGCGGGGCTGACGCCAAGGATTTTCGCCAGCAAGGCATGCGAGATGTCCAGACGATCTGCCGCCCGGACGACGGCCTTGCCGAGGACG
>CAZESK010000019.1:28256-34979 GCA_964515155.1 uncultured Bifidobacterium sp. | reverse complement strand
TCCGGCTTGATGCTACTTTCCCCAGAGAGAAGAAAGGGGGACAGCCCACAGACGCTCGCCCAAGGGCAGGGCTTCCAACCCGTCATAGAGCACGACACCCATCCTGAATTTCTTACCCGCGAGGCCGGACACCTTCCTCAGGCCCCGCAGATCGCTGTCCCTGACCGTTGCGGTCGCCTTGACCTCGACGCAGACCACCTCGCCGGATGCGTTTTCGATGACGAAGTCGACTTCTACCTTGTCCGCATCCCGATAGTAGAGCACCCGATATTCATCGTCGGCGATGGCTGCGTGCTTCAACAATTCGCCGTGGACAAAGCTTTCCAGCACATTGCCGAAGCGGACACGATTAGTCTGCGACTCCTCCTTGCCGAGGCCCACGAGCATCGATAGCAGCCCTGCATCAATGAATTGCAGCTTTGGACTCTTGATCACCCTTTTCAACCGATTGTTTGACCACGCATCGATCCGCTTGAGTAAATACATCTGCTCGAACACGCCGACATAGCGCCGCGCCGTCTTGTCGGCCAGCCCGATGTGGCCACCCAATTGCGTGTAGTTGGCCATCTGACCTGCCATCTGGGCGAGGCCGGACAGGAAACGTGGCAGCTGATCCAGTTTGTCTATGTCGGCTACGTCCCGCACATCGCGCTGCAGCAGTGCGTGGACGTACTGCTGCAGCCAGGTGATGCGGCGTCGGGCCGCCGGGCGAGCCACCGCCTCCGGGTATCCGCCGCGCAAGACCAGATCCAGCAACTCGTCGCCGACTGCGGGCGCATGCAGCTCGAGAAAGTGGTCGCGAAATACGGCATCGATCCAGTTCGACGCTGCGCCCCGGATTTCACCCTGGGAAAGCGGGAGCAAAGTCAGGGTTTCCATCCTGCCGGCCAAGGAGTCAGCGAGCGTTGGCAGCATCATGAGGTTGGCCGAGCCGGTCAACAGGAAGCGCCCCGGCCGGCGGTCTTCATCGACCTGTTTTTTTATCGCCAACAGCAATTCCGGGGCACGCTGTACCTCGTCGATGACGGCGCGATCGAGGCTGCGCACCAGCCCGACAGGATCCTGCCGGGCTGCCAGTGAAGAGAGCTCATCATCCAAGGTCAGGTAGCGGAAACCCGCGCCGGCCATCTGGCGGCAGAGGGTCGTCTTTCCCGCTTGACGCGGACCGGTCAACAGGACCACCGGGGTATCTTGCAATGCCTCGGCAAGGCGCGGCGAGAGAAGTCGGGGATAGTGGTGCGCGCGGTCCATGGCCGCAGCGTACTTGGAATCTCGTAATTGAACAACGATTAATCCGTATTCAGAAGCCGATAATTCCGTATTTTGTTGTTTAAGCGCTCCTTGACCGCCGCGTCGTCCGGACAACGGCTATTTCGTCACAGCCTCGATTAGCACTCGACCATCAAGAGTGCTAACATTACGTTGTTTTGGGCTGCCGTCAGGCGGCACGACTCATCGTCCAATCCAGGAGAAACAATGACAGCTATGTCCGCATCGTCTGCCCTCGTGCCGGCCGGTCGCCAGGCACTGGCCCTTGGTTTTCCCGTCAGTCTGGGCAATCTGGATGCCTATATTTCGGCCGTTAACCGCCTTCCCATGCTCTCGCCCGAGGAAGAGTCGTCGCTGGCGCGCAAGCTGCGCGACGAGGGCGATCTGGCGGCTGCCCAGCAGCTGGTCTTGTCGCACCTGCGGCTGGTGGTGTCGATTGCCCGCGGCTACCTCGGCTACGGCCTGCCGCATGCCGACCTGATCCAGGAGGGCAATATCGGCCTGATGAAGGCGGTCAAGCGCTTTGATCCCGAGCAGGGCGTACGTCTGGTCTCGTATGCGATTCACTGGATCAAGGCCGAGATTCACGAGTACATTCTGCGCAACTGGCGGATGGTGAAGCTGGCCACGACCAAGGCGCAGCGCAAGCTGTTTTTCAACCTGCGCAGCCACAAGCCCAGCCTTGACGCCATGACGCCCGATCAGGTGGATACCCTGGCGCAGACGCTGAACGTCAAGCGCGAGGAAGTCATTGAGATGGAAACGCGGATGGCGGGCCGCGATATTGCGCTGGAATCGCCGAGCGATGATGACGAGGATGCGAAGTTCTCACCGATTTCCTACCTGTCGGCCGAGCACTCCGAGCCGCTGAAAGTACTAGAAGCACGCCAGTACGATCGGTTGCAATCCGAGGGTCTGGAGCAAGCGCTTTCACGGCTCGATGCCCGTTCGCGCCGCATTGTCGAGGCACGCTGGCTGGCCAATGACGACGGCAGCGGCGCGACGCTGCACGAGCTGGCCGCCGAGTTCGGCGTATCGGCAGAGCGCATCCGCCAGATCGAGGTGGCAGCAATGAAGAAAATGCGAGAGACCCTGGCTGCCTTCGCGTAAGCGCCTCCCCATGAAAAAAGCGTCCTCGTGAGGACGCTTTTTTTTCGCCTGCCGCGAGGCTTATGCGCCGGCGATCAATTGTCGAATATCACCGAGCAGCGCCTCCTGCCGTCCATGCCGAACGAAGAGCCGCAGCTTGCCTTGTGGATCGAACAGATAGCTGCCGGCGGTGTGGTCGATGGTGTAGGACTGGCCGTCCTTGGCAGCGACTTTCTGCACGAAGATCTTGAAGTCCTTGGCGACCTGCGCGGTCTGCTCGGCATTGCCGCGCAGGGCGACAAAGCTGGGGTCGAAGGCGGGGACGAAGTCTGCGAGCACTTCCTGTGTGTCGCGCTCGGGGTCGACAGTCACGAACAGTACCTGGAGCTTGTCGCCATCGGCGCCGAGCTGCTTTTTCAATTCGACCATTTCCGCCAGCGTGGTCGGGCAGACGTCCGGACACTGCACGAAACCGAAGAACACGAGCACGACCTTGCCCTGGTAATCGGCCATCGTGCGCAGCTTGCCGGTATGGTCGGTGAGCTGGAAGTGCTGCGTGTAGTCGAGGCCGGTGATGTCGGTGTTGGCGAACGATACCTTGGGCTGGGGCGGCTTGCTGTCGCAGGCAGCGAGCAGCAGGACGCTGACGGCAAGGATCAGCAGCTTGCGCAAGGCGATCATGCGTAGGGAATGTAGTGATCGATCAGTAGCGCCGCGAAGAGCAGCGAGAGGTAGACGATCGAGTAGGTAAAGGCCTTGCGCGCGATGAGGTCGTCATACCGGCGCCAGATGAGCCAGGCATGACGCAGGAAGATCAGCCCGAGTACCACGGCTGCGACCAGATACACCGGGCCGCTCATGCGCACTACAAACGGTAGCAACGAGGTGGCGAACAGGATGATGGTGTAGAGCCAGATGTGGAAGCGCGTGAATTCCATGCCGTGCGTGATGGGCAGCATCGGCAGCCCGGAACGCGCATAGTCGTCGCGCCGATACAGTGCCAGCGCCCAGAAATGCGGCGGCGTCCAGACAAAGATGATCAGCACGAGTATCCAGGCCTGCATGGGTACGTCGTTGGCGACTGCCGCCCAGCCAAGGGCCGGGGGCATCGCGCCCGAGAGGCCGCCGATGACGATATTTTGTGGCGTGGCCGGCTTGAGGACGATGGTGTAGATCACGGCGTAGCCGACGAAGGTGGCGAAGGTCAGCCACATGGTCAGCGGGTTGACGAGGGTGTAGAGCACCCACATGCCAAGGCCGCCGATCACGCCGGAGAACGCGAGGGTTTGCAGCACGGTGATCTCGCCGCGCGCCATCGGGCGACGCGCAGTACGCGCCATGCGCGCATCGATCTCGCGTTCGACCAGGCAGTTGACGGCAAAGGCGGCACCGGCCAGCAGCCAGATACCTATCGTGCCAGCCACGACGATCTGCCAGTCGGGCAGGCCGGGCTCGGCAAGGAACATGCCGATCACGGCGCAGAACACGGCCAGCTGCGTGACACGCGGCTTGGTCAGCGCCCAGTATTGCGCGATGCGGTTGGGCTGAAGGGTGAGGGAGGTCATCGGTGAATCTCAGGCAGGATGGGGCACGACGCGGACGGATTCGCCGCTGCCGGCCTGCTGCCCGGCGAGGCGGCAGTTTAGCATGGTGAGCAGCGCGACCGAGAGCGCCGCGCCCGCGTTATGCAGCACTGCAATCGTCAGCGGCCAGTTGAGCGCGACGGTGGCAATGCCAGTACCAAACTGCACGAGGATGACCAGCAACAGCCAGCGCCCGATGCGTGCGGTTCCCTCTCCCCGCGCGGCCCGCCAGCCGACGTAGCCAATGACGGCAACGACCACGAAGGCGAACATGCGGTGCACCCAGTTCACCGCGACCAGCGCGTCGAACGGCAGGTAATCGCCGGTGCGGGTCATGCCCAGTTCACGCCAGAGCGTGAAGCCGTTGGCGAAGTCCATGGCGGGCATGAGTTCCCCTTGACACAGCGGGAAGCCGCCGCAGGCCAGCACTGCGTAGTTCGTGCTGACCCAGCCGCCCAGCGCAATTTGCATGAACAGCACCATTAGCGCGATGGCCGCAGGCAAGCGCAGGGATGCATTGCCGGCGGCAACGACCGGCGCCGGCGTCTGCCGCATCGCATGCCAGACCAGCATCGCGAGCAGGCCGATGCCCAGTAGCAGGTGCATGGTGACGATGATGGGCTGCAGCTTGAGGGTGACGGTCCAGGCGCCGAAAGCCCCCTGCACGCAGACCCAGAACAGCAGTACGGCCGGTAACGCCGGCGCGTAGCGCGCCTCACGCGTGCGGCGCCACAGGCGCCAGCTGACGGCGAGGAGCGCGATGATCATGACGCCCACGCCCATGGCGAGATAGCGATGGATCATTTCTATCCATGCCTTGAAGACCGTGACGGGGCCGGTGGGTAGGGCGGCCTGCGCGGCACTGATGTCGGCGTGCGCGAGGAAGGGGTTGGCCTCGCCATAGCAACCGGGCCAGTCGGGGCAGCCGAGGCCGGAATCGGTCAGGCGTGTGAAACCACCGAAGACGATCAGGTCAAATGTGAAGAAAGCCGTAACCCACGCCAGCTTACGATAACGGTCGCTGCCGCGCGCAAGCCAGACGGCGGTCAGCGGGACGAGGGCAATGAGCAGCGCCTTGATGGCCAGTCCGAGGAGCATGGTATCAGCCGATGCGCGAGGCTTTGAGCAGCTTGCTGATGTCCTTCTTGATCTTGTTCGGATCGGGATCTTTCGGGAATCGCATCATCAGGTTGCCGAGGGGGTCGATCATGTAGAGGTGGTCGGCCGGCACCGTGCCCTGGGCGACGGGCAGCCAGGCCGCGAGCTGCTTCGCGTCGACGCGCAGAATGTGCGTGCCGTCGTATTCCTTCATCAGCACGGTCTCGAGCGGCTGGTCGTCGGTGACGAGCCAGACGCGCTCGATGCGGTCGCGGTCCTTACCTTGTGTGAGGCGGACCTGCCGCTGCCAGAGCAGCTTGTCGGCGCAGCGCTTCGGGCAGGCGGCGACGTCGGCCTGGAGCATGATCCACTTGCCGGCATAGTCTTTGAGGGACGCGGGCTTGCCGTCGAGCGTCATGATGGCGAGCTCAGGGATGGGATGCGCGCGTGGGTCGATGAGGTCGCCATAGTTGGTGCGCCCTTCTGGCTTGATGACGTAATAGGTCAGGTAGGACAGGATCATGGGCGCCGCACACACGGCGAGCACGAGGAACAAGGCCCAGTGCGTGCGCTTCCTGACTTCCGGCACCGCCGGCTTAGCTGCTTGGCTTGCTTCCACTTCGGAATCCTGTGACGAGGTAAAAAATAAATGCGGCGAGGGCTAGTGCGTACCACTGAAAGGCATAGCCGTGGTGCTTGTCAATGCCCGCCGACGGCGCGGGCCAGTCGCGCGTGAGCCCATCAGGCGTGTCGCTGGTCTGCTCGATTATAAAGTTATGCAGGGGCAGTCCGCTTGCGGCCCCCAGTTCTTCCACAGCGACGTTTTGCACTATGGCGTGCGGCTGCAGCGGCGGCGGCGTACCCATCGGCATCGTTCGCGCCACCACGTCACGCACGCGGCCTTCAATGCGCACGCGTCCGGGCGGCACAGGAATGGCGGGAATACGGGTGCGGTCGCGCGGGTCGCGTGCGAACCAGCCCCGCAATACCAGCACAACATTACCGCTGCCAGCCAGCCTGAGCGGCATGAGCAGGTAGAAGCCCGCCTTGCCCTCGTGCGGACGATTGTCGACATAAAGCGGCCAGTCGGCGAGAAACTCGCCTTCGGCCTCGATGCGGCGAAAAACCTCGGGCGTGGCATCGCGTGGCAGTGCACTTGCCGCCAGCGGCGGCATCTCAGCCAATGTTGACAGCTGGCTCGCTGCCGCCTCTTTGTGGGCGGCGCGCTGTTGTTGCCAGTTCCCCAATGCGATGCCAGTCGCGACGACCACGGCGGTGGCCACAAAAGGGATCCAGCGGAAGCGGAACGACAATCGCATTACAATCGAGCCTTGTTTTGTCAATCAATGACGGTATTGCCGGCAGGCTGGTGGCACCGCAGGGAATCGCTCATGAAAATCCTCGTCGCCATCGGCTTCATCCTCATTATCGGCAGCCTCGGCTCGGCGCTTGTGTTTCTGATGCGGGACAAGGGACGCAGCAACCGCACCGTGCAGGCGCTGGCGCTGCGCGTGGGCTTCTCCGTGCTGATGTTCGTATTCCTGCTGGTGGCTTACCATCTGGGCTGGATCCAACCGACCGGCATCGCCTACTGAGCCCTGCGAGGACATAGCTCCCACAGTCGTCAGTCTGCCACCACAACAAAAAAGCCGCACCGAGGTGCGGCTTTTTTTCGTCATGCCGG
>CAZESK010000019.1:13612-28156 GCA_964515155.1 uncultured Bifidobacterium sp. | reverse complement strand
GCATGGTGCGAGATCGTCAGCGTCACGCCCGATGCCAGCAGGAGCGCGGTGTTGATGGTCGGGATCGGGAACGGACCCATGGTCTGGAACTTGTCCACGATGCCCGCCGGGTCAGCACCACCCCAGACGGCGGAGAAGTCAGGCCACAGCAGCTTGTGGTCCAGGTCAGCCAGCCACGGCATGGTGATGGCGCGGGCGTAGAACAGAGCACCGAAGAATGCGCCGAAGAACATGACTTCGGAGAAGATGAACCAGCTCATGCTCCAGCGATACGAGGTATCGATGCGCGCGTTATACAGACCGCCTTCGGATTCAGCGATAGCGTCACCGAACCAGTAATACAACACCACCAGTGCGGCGAGGATACCGGCAAGCGTGACGGCCATGCCCCAGCTGAAGCCGTTAACCCACCCCGACGCTCCGGCCATCACGACCAGAAGGGCCGTGCCCATCAGTACAGGCCACCGGGACGGGCCAGGCACGAAATAATAGGGCACGTGGCCTTGTTGAGTACTCATCTACTTCCCCTGATTTCGATGTAAAAATTATCTTGCGACTACCAGATTTACTACCACTACCAAGCCGACCACGAACATCACGGCGGCGATGATGCCAGCGATGATCACGTGCAGCGGGTTCAGCGTTTGCGTGTCTTCCTGATAAGCACTGTTTTTTCGCACGCCGAAGAAGGACCACAGTACCGCCTTCATCGTCGCGCCAAACGACATCTTCCGCTTGACGGCTTCCTTCAAATCATCCACGCATGGCCTCAGGTCCCGGTCGGCTTCAGCCCGACCTGGAAGAAAGTGTAGGACAACGTTATCGTTGTCACATTCTTCGGCAGGTTCGGATCAATCGTGAAAGCCACCGGCATCTGCCGCGCTTCCTTTGCACCGAGGGTCTGCTGCTTGAAACAGAAACATTCCATCTTCTTGAAGTGCTGGCCAGCCTCTGAGGGCGCGTAACTGGGTATGGCCTGCGCATCCATACTGCGGTCCTGCGTGTTCACGACCTCATAGACCACTTGCGCCATCTCACCGGGGTGCACCTGCAGGCTGGCCACGGCCGGCTTGAAGCGCCAGGGCCCGGTGGTGTTCGCATCGAACTCCACCGTGATCAGCCGGCTGGTATCGACCTGCGTGTTGACCTTTTTGCTGTTCAGGTTTTCCTGAACGGCCAGCACGTTGATGCCGGTGATCTCGCAAATCTTTTCGTAAATCGGAACCAGCGAATAACCAAAACCGAACATCAGAACGGCCATCATCGCCAGCTTGCCCAGCATGCGGACATTGCGACGCGACTGACGCTGCTCGGAAGACGGCGCATTGCTACTCATGACACTTCCCTCACTGAACAACAACGTGCTTGACGATCACGCCGATGAAGAAGGCAACGGCTACCGAGAGCAGAATCAGCGCCGTACGAAAATTTCCAGGTTTCTTTTGGTCAGACATTCGATGGTTCCGCCGGTGGCCGAAGCCACCGGCATAGGTGTTGCCTTACTTGACAGTCGGCGGCACCTCGAAGGTGTGGAACGGCGCCGGGCTCGGCACGGTCCACTCGAGGCCCTCGGCACCTTCCCACGGCTTGGCTGCCGCCGCCTTGCCGCCACGGATAGCCGGCAGCACGACGAAGAACAGGAAGTACACCTGGCAGAGGCCGAAGCCGAATGCGCCGATGGTGGCAACCATGTTGAAGTCGGTGAACTGCGCAGCGTAATCAGCGTAGCGGCGCGGCATGCCGGCCAGCCCGAGGAAGTGCATCGGGAAGAAGGTGACGTTGAAGGTGATCAGCGATGCCCAGAAGTGAATCTGGCCGCGGGTCTCGTTGTACATGAAACCGGTCCACTTCGGCGCCCAGTAGTAGAAGCCGGCGAACAGCGCGAACAGCGAGCCGGCGACCAGCACGTAGTGGAAGTGCGCCACGACGTAGTAGGTGTCCTGCATCTGGATGTCGATCGGGGTAACGGCCAGAATCAGGCCGGTGAAGCCGCCCATCGTGAAGACGAAGATGAAGCCGATCGAGAACAGCATCGGCGTCTCGAAGGTCATCGAGCCTTTCCACATCGTCGCGATCCAGTTGAACACTTTCACGCCAGTCGGCACGGCGATCAGCATCGTCGCGTACATGAAGAACAGCTGCGAGGTGACCGGCATGCCGGTGGCGAACATGTGGTGCGCCCAGACGATGAACGACAGGATCGCGATCGACGCGGTCGCATACACCATCGATGCATAGCCGAACAGCGGCTTGCGCGCGAAGGCCGGGATGATCTGCGACACGATACCGAAGGCCGGCAGAATCATGATGTACACCTCGGGGTGACCGAAGAACCAGAAGATGTGCTGGTACATCACCGGGTCACCGCCGCCGGCCGCGTTGAAGAACGAGGTACCGAAATGACGGTCGGTCAGGGTCATGGTGATGGCACCGGCGAGCACTGGCATCACGGCGATCAGCAGGTAGGCAGTGATCAGCCAGGTCCAGCAGAACATCGGCATCTTCATCAGCGTCATGCCGGGAGCGCGCATGTTCAAGATGGTGGTGACGATGTTGATCGAGCCCATGATCGACGAGGCGCCCATGATGTGCATCGCGAAGATGGCCATGTCCATGCCGATGCCCATCTGCGTGGTCAGCGGCGCGTACAGGGTCCAGCCCGCAGCGGTCGCACCGCCCGGCACCAGGAAGGAGGCAACCAGCAGGATCGCCGCCGGCGGCAGCAGCCAGAACGAGAAGTTGTTCATCCGCGCGAAGGCCATATCGGAAGCACCGATCTGCAGCGGGATCATCCAGTTCGCAAAACCGACGAAGGCCGGCATGATCGCGCCGAAGACCATGATCAGGCCGTGCATCGTGGTCAGCTGGTTGAAGAATTCCGGCGCGAACAGTTGCAGGCCCGGCTGGAACAGCTCGGCACGGATACCCAGCGCCAGCACGCCACCGGTCAGCAGCATGACGAACGAGAACCACAGGTACAGGGTGCCGATGTCCTTGTGGTTGGTCGCGTACAGCCAGCGGCGCCAGCCGTGCGGGTGGTGGTCGTCGTGCGCGTGGTCGGCAGCGTGACCGTGGGCTTGATCAATAGTTGTGCTCATTTATCTCTCCCTGATGACTCTATTACTTACGCGCTGCCAGGACTTCGGCGGGTTGAACGATGTTGTCTTCGGGCTTGTTGCCCCAGATGTTGCGGGTGTAAGTGATGACAGCCGCGATCTCCGTGTCGTTCAGCGTGCCCTTCCATGCCGGCATGCCGTTTTTGCCGTTGAGCATGATGCCGATGTGCGGATCTTGCGGACCATTCACCATCTGCGAACCCGCCAGCGCAGGAAACGCGCCCGGCACGCCCTGGCCGTTGGCCTGATGGCAGGCAACGCAGTTGGCTGTGTAGACTTTCTCGCCGCGCGCCGACAGCTCGGCCACGGTCAGGGTCTTGTTCGGATCGTCAGCGCTGGCGGCCATGGCCTTTTTCTGGTCGGCGACCCACTTCACATACTCCTCGTCGCTCACGACATTGACGACGATCGGCATGAACGCGTGTTCCTTGCCGCAGAGCTCGTAGCAGTTGCCACGGTAGACGCCCACCTTGTCAGCCTTGAACCAGGTATCGCGCACGAAGCCGGGAATGGCATCCTGCTTGACGCCAAGTGCCGGCACGCCCCACGCGTGGATAACGTCGTTGGCAGTGGTGACGATACGGATCTTCTTGTTAACCGGCACGACGAGCGCATTGTCGACTTCAAGCAGGTAGTTGTCGCCCTTGGCAGCGGCTTGGTGAATCTGCTCGCGGGGAGTCGAGAGCGCGGACAGGAAGGAAATGCCCTCGCCGTCGCCCTTGAGGTAGTCATAGCCCCACTTCCACTGCATGCCGGTGGCCTTGATGGTGATGTCGGCGTTGGAGGTGTCCTTCATCGCGACCACGGTCTTGGTGGCCGGCAGCGCCATCAGCACGACGATCACGAACGGAACGATGGTCCATGCGATTTCGACTGTGGTGCTCTCATGGAAGCTGGCCGCCTTATGGCCCAGCGATTTGCGGTGCTTGAGGATGGAGTAAAACATCACGCCAAAGACCGCGACGAAAATCGCGATGCAGACACCCATCATCCAGTTATGCAGCTGATAAATGTCTGCTGCGATCTCGGTCACCGGCGGCTGGAAATTCAGTTGACGCACAGCCGGGCCGCCGACGGAATCGTTCACCGCAAACGTCGAGCCGGATGCGATCAGGCCTGCTGTCACCATCAGTGATTGAAATAGGCGCTTCGCGTAGTTCATATTGTCCTCAAATGCCATGTCTGAATGCTCAAAATCTTCCGCTTCACAGGCCGGCTCGGTATCCGACCAGCTCCCGACTTAATTCCTGCGCGAACTCCTTGCGCTTGCGCTCCGTGAGGTAGCGCCCTACTTCAATCCGATCGCCGTTGGCCTCCAGGCCAATGAGCCCGTGGCGCAGTACTGGCAATGTCACCCGGGTGCGTTGCGGATCCATCCGGTGGTGCAGCACCTGCTCTGCGCGGACCAGCTCGACGATGAGCCCGGCGTCGCTGAGCGCGATGTGCTCCCGGTCAGTTGCATGACGCCCGAAATACAGAAACGCCACCGCGACTGCCGACATTTCCAGGATCGCAAACACCATCACGAACCAGGCACCGTGCATTACGAAGTAGCTGGCAATCAGCAACGAGGCAACGCACAGCGCGGCATAGGCCTTGGCCAATTGCTGCGGCGATATCGAGCAATTTTTTTTCAAAACCCACTCACGCGTCGCCATCACACCACACTCTGGTCGTAGTTTCGCCGCCGATTGCAAGGCACAAAGCCGCCGGAGTATAAGCGAAAAGAATATTTGGCGCCAAGTGAAAACCATAACGGCGGCCGTGCAATGTGACCCGCCAGTCTTTCCATAAACACTGCATTCGGCACCGCCTAACTCTTTTTCCGCTCAAACCGAACAATGGCCTCGCCACGACTGTTAATTTTTGGCGCAGATCGAAACGCGTGGCCGTAAACCACTTCGATCGTCAGCGCGATTTTTCCGTCGGCATTGCGGCGGGCGTCGAGCGCCTCAAGGAGGCGGGCCCACTGCCGCCGCCCCTGCAGCCCGGCGAGTCGCTGCGACGAGGGATTGCCGCCAAAGGCGCGGATGTCGGCCAACAGCTTGTCTGTCGATGAATATGTGATATTCAGCTTTTCCATATCCATGACTGGCGTCTCGAACCCGGCCTGCACCAGCATGTCGCCGTAGTCATGCAAGTCAACGAAGGGCAGCACGCGCTGCCGCAACGCGCCGGCATCGGCAACGCCGAAGGCCTCGCGCAACTCGCCGAAGGTGTCCGGGCCGAAGCTGCTGAACATCAGCAGACCGCCAGTGCGCATCGCGCGCGACCATTCGTCGATGACGCGATGCGGCTGCGGATGCCAGTGCAGCGCAAGGTTAGACCATACGAGATCGATGGAAGAACGGCCAACCGGCAACGCACCAAAATCGGCGCACACCAGGGCGGCACCGTGGACGGCCGGCGCGCGGCGGGCGAGCAGGCGTGACATGAGCTGCCGCATGCCGGAGCGTGAATGCTCACCGGAACGCCATGCCTGCTCGAGCATGGGTTGCGAGAGATCCAGACCGATCAGCTGCGCAGTGGGGAAGGCCTGCTGCAGTCCGAGGAGATCCTCGCCCTCACCGCAACCGGCATCGAGCATGCGCTGCGGCGCGGTCTTGATCAGCGCAAGCCGCTCGAACATGCGCGCAGAGATTTCGCGCCGCAAGAATTGCGAGTCCGCACAGCGTTCGGGCCGCAGAAATCGGCGGCGCACCGCCGCAACAGAAACGGGCGCTACCTGACGAGAGTCATCGGAAAGATCAGGCATCGGAGAGCAAGCAGCACGGTGACCCGTGCGCATCGGAACAATGACAGGGAGTTTACTTCAGCGAGCCATGATGCCTATTCCAAGCGCTTTGTTTTTCTCGCGGTGGACACACCATCTCACCAACATGGTGCTGCCTGCCAGCTGCGCGCTCTGCGGCAGCGGATGCACCGACATTCTCTGCAACGATTGTCAGACGCGCCATCTGACTGATCGTGTCGGACGCTGCCTGCGCTGCGCGATCGATCTTGCCGGCCCTGGTTCGGTCTGCGGGCGCTGCATGACCACGCCACCGGCTTTCGATGCCACCTGTGCCGCAACGGATTACTTGCCGCCAGTTGACCTGCTGGTTCTGCGGCTGAAATTCGGCGCTCAGCTTCCGCTGGCTGCGGCCTTCGCCGCCGCGCTACTGAAACGCCTGAAGCAGCAGCGGCTGGATGACTGCGATCTCGTCGTACCGGTACCGCTGTCGGCCGAGCGGCTGGCCGCACGCGGATTCAACCAGGCATTGGAGATCGCACGACCGCTGGCGCGTGCGCTCGGCTTGCCATTGGCAGGGCAGGCTTGCGTGCGCGTGCGGGACACCGCACCGCAGTCGCTGCTCGCGCCAACGGAGCGGCAGGGTAATATGCGCGGCGCATTTGCCGTTCGCGAGCGGTCCGCCATTCGCGGCAGGCGGGTTCTGGTGATTGATGACGTGATGACGACCGGTCACACGCTCGATTCATTCGCCGCCTGCCTCAAGCGCCATGGCGCGACACGGGTCGTCAACGGCGTGTTCGCACGCACCCCGCTGCGCTGATACCTTCTGGAGAGCCACGTGTTTCATGTTGTCCTGGTCGAGCCTGAAATCCCGCCCAATACAGGCAATGTCATCCGCCTGTGCGCCAACACCGGCGCGCAGCTGCATCTGGTCGAACCACTCGGGTTTCCGCTGGACGATGCGCGGATGCGCCGCGCCGGGCTCGACTATCACGAGTACGCGCAGATGCGCGTGCACAAGGACTGGGATGCCTGCCTGGCTGACCTGAAGCCGGATCCGGTACGCGTATTCGCCTTCACCACGCATGGCTCGTCGGTTTTCTCCGAGCTGAACTTCCTGCCGGGTGATGTCTTCGTGTTCGGCTCGGAAACCCGCGGCCTGTCGCCGGAGTTGCGCGAGCGCTTCCCGAGCGAGCAACGGATACGACTACCGATGCGCCCCGGTAACCGCAGCATGAACCTGTCGAACGCCGTCGCAGTGACCGTGTTCGAGGCGTGGCGGCAGCAAGGCTATGCAGGCGGAGCATGAGTCTGCGGCCCCGGCCTATAATCTCGCCGTCTTTCATCCAACCGGGGAACACCATGACCTTGCTGCGTACTGTTGCCATCGCCCTTGTGCTCGTTTCCACCCATCTGCATGCGCAAGAGGGCAAGTCGATTGCTGTCGGCAAGGCCGTCGCCCGGGCGACGGTGGGCAAGCAGCCCAACGGCGCGGCTTTCCTGCAGATCGAAAATCGCGGCACCGCCGATGACAGCCTGCTGTCGGCCAGCTCGCCGGCGGCGGGACGGGTTGAAATCCACACGATGCACATGGAGGGCGATGTGATGAAGATGCGCGCGCTCGAACGACTCGACATCAAGGCTGGCCAGACGGTGGCCATGAAGCCGGGCAGCGGTGTGCACCTGATGCTGATGGGGCTGAAGAAGCCGCTCGTGGTCGGCGAGACCGTTGCCGTGACCCTGAATTTCCGCAACGCGGGCAAGGTAGACGTGACGGCCGACGTGGCCGCGATGGGCATGCCCAAGCCTGCCGGCGGTACCGCCGGCCACGGCCACCATCACCACAATTGAGGCGCTAGCCTTCGACCACCGGCGCAGCTGGCACGGGCAGCGGCCGGGCGCGGTTTTGCCAGCGCCAGCAGAACCAGCCTTCGGCGCGCCCGAGACTCTCCAGCATAGCGACCCGCAGGTCGGCTCGCCTGCCGGGCACGCATAGCAGGCCCAGCAGGCGAAGCCAGGGACCTAGCAGACCACGCCAGCACACATGCCAGGGCAGTCGATGGATCGCATACAGGGCACCCGTGCCCCGCTCCCGCGCGCGGATTGCCTGCCGGTGTTCCGGCATCATGGCTGAGGGCGGCTTGAGCGGATGGTGCACGACCGCAGACGGGCAGAACTCCGCCCGTTTCCCCGCACGAAGCAAGCGCAGCATGAGATCGGTCTCCTCACCGGCACCAAACCACTGACCGACGCCGAGCCGGGGATCGAATCCGCCAAGCTGTTCGACGACCTGACGATCGAAAAATAGCATGAACGATGCTGCGAGCCGGTCGCGAAAGCGCCGTGAACGCGACCAGCTAAGCCGGTGCGGGAGTGTGGCCGGCTCGATGAACTCGGCCCAGCGGGCCAGCACGACGTCACAGGCTGGCGAGCACGAGAAATGCGCAATCATCTGCTGCAGCAGGGCAGGTTCATACCAGCAGTCGTCGTCGGGAAAACCGACCCATCGACCGTGTGCATGCCGCAGACCAAGATTGCGGGCAGCAGACAAGTTGGGATACGCGAGTCGCAGATGGGTCAAACGCAAACCACGCTGTCGCGCGGAATCCAGCAAGGGCAGCAGGCGCTCATCCTCGTTCTGGTCGACTACCAGCACCTCGAAATCCCGGAAGTGCTGCGCGAGCAGCGAATCGAGCAGGTACCCGAGCTCCCGCTGCCGACGGTAGGTGCACAACACCAGCGACAGGGCGCAAACACTCACCCTGCCACCCCGCCGGAAGCTGGGTGTTTACGCGCGCGCCAATCGGCGTAGATCTTTACCCACGTTGCTGACATCGGCGTGCCCAACAGTGGCGGACGCAGGTGGTCAGGGATGTGATGGCCTTCCCGAAAATGTCCGCACAGTCGGCACAGCCGCTGCGCGAGGTCGGCCATGTCGTCCGCGTCCGCCGGCAGCGATGCGCGCCCGCCGGACAAGCGAAGCACACGGTCAATGCCGGCGGCGACTGCACAGGGGTAGTATCCGCCGCCGCCGAGGCCCATGCCGCAATCCTCCATGACCGAACAGCCATTGGTGTAGTCAGCGTCACGGAACGCGGGATCGTCAGCCGGCGCCAGATTGAACGCGCCGAATGATGGCTGCAGATTGCCCTGCTTGGCCGAGTTTTCGATGTCCACCGACGCGGGCAGGCGCGCCAGCCGTGCGCGCACATGGGCGCCATGTCCGTTGCTGACGACCTGAATCCTGCAGCGAGGTACGCGGGCTTTGTAGGCCAGCAGCAGATCAATAATCTCGGCGAATTGCGGATGAAGGGTGGGCTCACCACCGAGGATGCGGATGCGGCGCCAGCGCTTGCCGGCAGCGATCGAGTCATCAACGAAGCGGCGGATCTGCTGCACGTCGAGGTGCGCCTTGTCCGGTGCCTGGGTTACCGAGCGGTTGCAGTTCGTGCATCGGAGGTTGCAGGCATAGGTGATATCGATCTCGATCGCGTCGCGACTGCGCCGGTACTGCGGCCCGAGCAAGAAGCTCACCGAAGGCTTGATGCGGATGCGGCGCCAGCAGGCACGCCAGCGCAACACCCCTGTCTGCCACCACCGTGCTGAGTTCATCCCGTTTTCCCTCGCCCTGTTTGCCACAGCGATGCCGCTCAGCACCTCGCGAGAGTCTAGGCAAGGGATCGGATACCGACAGGGAAAAGGCGCAAGGAAGTAACCGGCTGACGCTGAGCCGGCTCAAGCTTGTGGGGGTGGCGCTTTCAGGGGCGCGCGGCGTAGCGCTGGTAGACCTTGCGGCTGCCGTCGTCTGCAAACAGCACGACATCGAAAGGATCGCGGCGCGAGCCCTCGACTTCCATGCCGGGGCTGCCGACCGGCATGCCCGGTACCGCCAGGCCGCGTGCCTTCGGCCGCTCGGTCAGCAGGCGCTGGATCTCGCTGGCAGGCACATGGCCCTCCAGCGCATAGCCCGCCACCACGCCCGTGTGGCAGGAGCCGAGGTCGGTCGGTACGCCAAACTTCGTGCGATACGGCGCGGTGCTGGGCACGTCATGCACGACCACACGGAAGCCGTTCTGCTCGAGATGGTCGACCCAATCCTTGCAGCAGCCGCAGGTCGGTGTCTTGTAGACCGTGATCTGCGGCTTTGTCGCGGCTTGCACGGCCAGCGGCAAGGCAGCCGCAACCGTCAGCAGCCCATGAAGGAAGGTGCGTCGTTGCATGAGGATCTCCCGGAAGGGGCAAGGCGCTGGCAGCGGGTGGGCGCCGCCAGCGCCGAGGGATGTTGGGATCAGGCCGAGGCCGGCGCTGTGGCGGGCGCCAGACGTGCCGCCGCCTCCTTGCGGTAGCGGTTGAGTTCCTGCACGGTGGAGAAGCTGCGCTCGAACAGCAACGACAAGTTGTGCAGGATACGGTCGACGACTTTCTTCTCCCACACTTCGTCGAAGCGGATCTGGCGATCGAGCCAGGCCTCGAGCCAGTTGGGGTCGGGCAAACGGCTCTGCACAGTGTCGTTCGGAAATAGCGACTGGTTCACGTGCAGGTTAGTCGGGTGCAGCGGCTTCTCGGTCCGCCGCGCCGACGCCATCAGCACGCCGATTTTCGCGAAGGCGGTGCGCGCAGTGTCGCCAAACTCATTGACCGCCTTTTTCATGTAGCGAAGGTAGGCGCCGCCGTGGCGCGCCTCGTCATGGCTGATGGTCTTGTAGATGTGCTTGATGACAGGCTCGGTGTGCCAGTCAGACGCGCAGCGATACCAGTGGTTGAGCCGGATCTCGCCGCAAAAATGCAGCATCAGGGTTTCCAGTGGCGGTGCCGGATCGAACTCGAAGCGCACGTTGTGCAGCTCCTGCTCGGTCGGCACCAGCTCGGGACGGAAGCGACGCAGGTATTCCATCAGGACGAGCGAGTGCTTCTGCTCTTCGAAAAACCAGACCGACATGAAGGCCGAGAAGTCGCTGTCATTGCGGTTATCGCGCAAGAACATTTCGGTGGCCGGCAGCGCCGACCACTCGGTGATGGCGTTCATCTTGATCGTTTGGGCCTGCTCGTCGGAGAGCTGGCTACCATCGAACTGATCCCATGGAATATCGGTTTCCATGTTCCAGCGGACTTGCTCAAGCGAGCGAAAGAGTTCGGGATACAGCATCGGCGTTAGTCGAAAATCATTGGAGTGCCTCGATTCTATCAACAAAGCATGACGGTTCGATGTACGGTCATCACGCACCAGTCATTCGGCTCGACGGAAGTTGCCATCACAGCATGTCGAGATCGGCCAGCAGGGTGGCGGCCCGGGCGCGGATCGCCTGCCGCTCTGCCTCACTGAGCTTTTGCAGGTTTTTCGCCATCAGCGCGGTACGCGGGTTGGCCACCAGCGCATCGGCGTGGCGGTCGATGAAGTTCCAGTACAGCGTGGTGAATGGGCAGGCTGTCTCGCCAATGCGTTTGGCCGGATCGTAGCGGCAACCGCTGCAGTAATTGCTCTGCCGCTGGATGTAAGCGCCGCTGGCTACATAGGGCTTGCTGGTGAAGCGTGGACCACAGGCATGTAGCGCCATACCAGCGGTATTGGGCAGCTCGACCCATTCGATCGCATCGACATACACTGCGAGATACCAGTCGCAGACCTGAGCCGGTGCCAGCTCGGCCAGCAAGGCGAAATTACCGGTCACCATCAGCCGCTGGATATGGTGCGCGTAGCCGAGCTCGAGGGTCTGCTTCAGGCTGTCGCGTACGCAGGCCATCTGGGTTTTGCCCGTCCAGAACCAGGCGGGGAGGTCACGCATGTGGGCATAGTGATTCGCTTCCTTCATCCCCGGCATGTCCAGCCAGTAGACGCCGCGGATGAACTCCCGCCATCCGAGGATCTGGCGGATGAATCCTTCTGCGGCCTCCAGCGGCACATGGCCGTCCCGGTAGGCGCGCTCGGCGGCGGCGATCACTTCGCGCGGATCGAGCAGGTGCAGGTTCAGCGCCGTCGAGAGCAGCGAGTGCCAACCCGTCGGTGTGTCGGTCCACATCGCATCCTGATACTTCCCGAACTGAACCAGGCGATGCTGGATGAACACCTCGAGTGCCTGCAAGGCCTGCTCGCGCGTGACCGCCCATGCAAAGCGCTCCAGCGCACCCGGATGGTCGGGGAAATGGCGCTCGACCAGCGCGATGACTTCCTGCGTGACTGCGTCGGGCGCAAAGCCCGCTGGCGCGGGAATATCACCGGGACCGCTGCGCTTGGGGTAAGCGCTGCGGTTGTCGGCGTCGAAATTCCACTGACCGCCGACCGGCGCCGTGCCTTCCATCAGCACGCCGCTCTTGCGGCGCATCTCGCGGTAGAAGAACTCCATGCGCAATTCTTTCTTCCCGCGCGCCCAGCGTGCGAAGTCGGCACGACTGCAAAGGAAATGCGTGTCATCGACCCAGCGTAACGGCGTGCCCTCCTGCTCGCAAGCGTGCGCGATGATCTGTTCGACCCGCCACTCGCCGGCTTCCAGCACGCGCAAGGCCGCAGGGCGATGACGTCGCAAGGCCGCCTGCACGCGGGCACCCATCTCCGGAGCGCTGTCGGTATCCAGCTGCACGTAGTCAAGCGGCCAGCCGCGCGCGGCCACGCCGTTGGCGAAATGGCGCATTGCCGAAAAGAACAGTACGATGCGGGCCTTGTGCGACCAGACCGCCTTCGCCTCACCAGCGGCCTCGATCATCAGGA
Source organism: uncultured Bifidobacterium sp. (assembly GCA_964515155.1). Classification (GTDB taxonomy): domain Bacteria; phylum Pseudomonadota; class Gammaproteobacteria; order Burkholderiales; family Burkholderiaceae_D; genus Pernthalerella. The sequence continues at coordinate 15,603 of CAZESK010000019.1, read as the reverse complement.
CCCCGTCCTGTGCCGGATCGAAGTCGGCCAGGGCCGGGCTGTCAAAACTCAGCTGGTCGCCGAGCACAAGAATAAGATGCCGCATGGTTGCCTTTACCTGATATTCAAAAGAAGTGTGCGCACACATAACGCACGACAGACAACACTGCCCAACCTCAATGACGCCCATCCACAAAAGTTTTGTAGATGCGCTAGAATGACTCCGCAGTTTAAATTAAAACCTTTGGGTATTCCTGCGATGAAAACGACCGCAATGCGAGATTCGAGGAAACATCTGCGCTGGCTGGCCATCGGGGCCGCCACGCTGGGTTTGATCACGCTGCTGGCCTTCCTGCCGCGCACGGCACAGGCGGCAGAGTGCCCGGCACTGCTGAACCATCAATTCCCGCGCCTGCAGGATGAAGCGCCGCAAAACCTTTGCCAGTACGCGGGCAAGGTCGCCGTGGTAGTCAATACGGCCAGCTACTGCGGATTCACCTCGCAGTACGAAGGTTTGGAGAAGCTGTACGCAAAGTACAAGGATCAGGGTCTGGTCGTTCTCGGTTTCCCGTCGAATGATTTTTCGCAGGAACCGGGCGAGAACAAGAAGATCGCGGATTTCTGCTTTAATACGTACGGCGTGAAATTCCCGATGTTCGCGAAGAGCTCGGTCACTGGCCGCGAAGCCAACTCGCTGTTCGCCGCAATGACGAAGTCGGGTGCGAAAGAGCCGAGCTGGAATTTCAATAAGTACGTCATCGACCGTGACGGCAAGTTGATCGGCAGCTTTGGTAGCATGACGCGGCCCGACGACAAGAAGTTCGTCGCCGCACTCGAAAAAGCGCTCGGCGCGTCGAGATAAAGTAGCAGGTTCACCGGTCCCGCCGGCGAACACATCAGGTTTCAGCTGCGGTGCCTCCCGGCGTACAAGCGCTGGTGGCAAGTCGGGGCGATCTTCCCCCAACCCGTATTTCTCTCCGACGGGCGCCGCAGCCCTTTTATTCGATTCGGGAGTCCTTGCCTGGACAGTCCATGAAAATTGCAGTGATCGGCGCCGGCATCTCCGGGCTCTCGGCGGCCTGGGGACTGTCGCGAAGCGGCCATGAGGTGTCGCTGTACGAAGCAGGCAGCTACTTCGGCGGCCACACCAACACGGTCGACATCACGCTCGAGGGCCAGCACTTCGGCGTGGATACCGGTTTCCTGGTTTTCAACCATCGCACCTACCCGAATCTGGTCCGTCTGTTCGACGAGCTGCAGGTCCACACGACGGCCAGCGACATGTCGTTCGCCGTCAAGATGCCACTGTCGGACAAGCCGGGCGCGCCCCTACTGGAGTGGGCCGGAGCCAACCTCGATACCGTTTTCGCGCAGCGAAGCAATCTGCTGCGGCCGCGCTTCTTGCGCATGCTGCGCGATATCGTGCGCTTCAATCGCGAGACGACCCAGATGGCGCAACAGCCAGGCGCCATGGAGGAGCTGCCGCTTGGCGATTTCCTGCGCGCGCACGACTACAGCAAGGAATTCCGCGACTGGTACTTGCTACCGATGGCCGGTTGTATCTGGTCCTGCCCGACCGAGCAGATGCTGGCTTTCCCGCTGGCGACCTTCGTGCGCTTCTGCCATAACCACGGTCTGATCCAGGTAAGCAACCGCCCGCAGTGGTACACGGTGACGGGCGGCGCACGCCACTATGTGCAGAAAATGCTGACGGCCATTCCGCACAAATACCTTGCCACGCCCGTGCACGGCGTCACGCGCATGGATGTCGGCGCGCTGCGCCAGGTACGCGTCGAATCGGCCATGGGCGCGCTGATGTATGACCACGTGGTACTGGCGTCGCACAGCGACCAGTCACTGGCGATGCTGCGCGACGCCAGCGATGACGAACGCGCCATTCTGTCGGCGGTGTCCTACCAGCCCAACCATGCAGTGCTGCACACTGACGCCCGCTGCCTGCCGCAGCGCAAGAAGGCATGGTCAGCGTGGAACTATGAAAGCGCCGGCAGCGT
>CAZESK010000019.1:12169-13512 GCA_964515155.1 uncultured Bifidobacterium sp. | reverse complement strand
ATCGAAGCGCAGTCAAGCTCGCCGTCGCGGCAGGCTGCCTGAGGACGCGAGCATGCAGACGCTGGCGCGCATACCGCAGATCAGCATGGGCGTGGTCCGGCACAGCCGGCTGCGGCCGGCGAGCAATGCGTTCAGCTACGGTGTCTTCACGCTGCTGCTGCCGCTGCGGGCGATGGGAGACGCTGGCTTTGCCAGCCGCCTCTGCTCGCGCAACCGCTTCAACCTGATGTCTTTCCATGACCGCGACCATGGTGACGGCCACACGCCGCTGCTGCAGTGGATCGCACAGCTGCTGCGCGACGAGGGTATCGATGATGCCGATGGCGAGATCTGGCTGCAGACTTTTCCGCGCGTGGTCGGTTATGTCTTCAATCCCGTGTCCTTCTGGTTTTGCCACCGTGCCGACGGTTCGCTGCGTGCGGTTGTCTGCGAGGTGAATAACACCTTCGGCGAGCGCCACTGCTATCTGCTCGATAGCGGCGGTACGATGGCATGGGGACAAGTGCTCGACGCGCGTAAGGTGTTTCACGTATCGCCTTTCTGCGCGGTCGAAGGTAGCTACCGCTTCCGCTTCATGCACGCCACGCAGACAGTGGGGGACACCGATATCGAGCGCATCGTCGCGCGCATCGATTACCACGATGACCACGGTCCGCTATTGCTGACCAGCGTCTCCGGCGTGCTGCACCCACTGTCTGACGCCACTGCCGCGCGTGCCTTGCTGCGTCATCCGATCATGACGCTCGGCGTCATCGCGCGTATTCACTGGCAGGCGCTCAAGCTGTTCGTCAAGCGTGTGCCGTTCTTCAGTAAACCTGTCCCGCCAACCCGTATTGTCAGCCGATGAACAAGCCACTTCACGCCAGCATCGAACTCGATCAACAGATTGCAGACAGCTATGTGCTTTCGGCCGCGCTGCCCGCACAGGCACGTGTCGTTCTGGGCATGCTGGGCCGCCTCGAGCACGGCGTGCTGCGGCTGACCCTCCCGGACGGTACGACGCTGGTGTTCGGCGAAGCCGGCAGCGAGCTGACTGCCTCGCTGGTGCTGAAAAACTGGGAGCCTTGCACCGCCGCGCTGAAGTCGGGCGACATCGGCTTTGCCGAAACCTATATTGCCGGCCACTGGCAGACCGACGACCTGGCCGCGCTGCTGGAACTGTTCATTCGCAACCGCACCACGCTCGAGAACGCGATCTACGGCAGCTGGTGGGGCGGCCTGCTGTACCGCTTGCGCCATCTGTTCAACCGCAATTCGAAGTCGGGCAGCCGCCGCAACATTCACGCCCACTATGACATCGGCAACCGCTTCTACCAGCTCTGGCTTGATCCGTCGATGACCTA
>CAZESK010000019.1:0-12069 GCA_964515155.1 uncultured Bifidobacterium sp. | reverse complement strand
GGTACGGACTTCATCCAGCAGTACATCTTCCCCGGCGGCATGCTGCCATCGCCGTCGGCGTTCCGCGCCTACGCGGCGCGTCACGGGCTGACCGTGGAGGCCGAGCTCGGATTCGGTCTCGACTACGCGCGCACACTGGCCGAATGGCACCACGAATTCAACCACCGCCTCGACGCGGTCCGCGCCCAGGGATTCGACGAGGGCTTCATCCGTACCTGGCAGTTTTATCTGGCGTACTGCGAGGCGGGCTTCCGCGCGCGCAGCACCGATGTCATGCAGTTCACCCTGGTCAAGCCATGATGAGGCGCCTGACGTGCTGATGCGTGCACTGTTCCGGCTCGTCATCCTCTGCATCCTGCTGCCGGCAGCGGCATTCGCGCAAAATGTACCGGGGCTGAAGGATGCAGTCGAGGTAGGCAGCGGCCCCTTCCGCTGGTTCGGACTGAAGCTGTACGACGCCCGGCTGTGGGCCGAGCGCGGCAGGATGCCCGGGGCCGACTGGCAGCAGGTTCCGCTGGCACTCGAATTGACGTACGCGCGCTCGCTGGCCGGCAGCAAGATCGCCGACGCCAGCGTGGATGAGATGAAGAAAGTTGCCGCGGGGAGTCCGGCGCAGCATGAAGCGTGGCGCATAGCGATGCGCGCGCTCTTTCCCGATGTCACCGAAGGTACGCGGCTGACTGGTCTTTACCTGCCGGGGCAGCCGACGCGCTTCTTGCGTGATGGCGAGCCCATCGGCGAGGTCGCGGATCCGGAATTTGGTACGGCCTTCTTCGCGATCTGGCTGCATCCGAAAACCAGTGCGCCCAAGCTGCGCTCGGCGCTGCTAGGCAAATGATGCGCTTCTCACTGCGCGAACTGCTGGCCTACGGGTTCTTCGGCCTGCCGCTGGCGCTCGTCGCGCTGCCGGTGTACGTGCAAGTGCCGCAACTGTATGCGGCCGGGCTCGGCATGCCGCTGACGGTAGTCGGCACGATCCTGCTCGCCGCACGGGTGCTCGATGCTTTCATCGATCCGGTGCTGGGCGGCTGGATGGACAGCAGCCATGAGCGCCGCAGCCATGCCGGCTTCGTCGTGCTGTCGCTGCCCTTGCTGCTGGTCGGATATCTCGCGCTGATGCACCCGCCGGCGATCGGTCAGGTGGCCATGGGCGTGTGGTTTGGCGCCAGTCTGGTGCTGGTGTATCTCGGATTTTCGATGGCAACGATCGCGCATAACAGCTGGGGCGCCCATCTTGCGCCCCAGCGCGGTGAACGTGCGCGGCTGACCGCAACGCGCGAGGGTTGTGCGCTGGCCGGCGTGGTGCTGGCGGCGGCACTGCCAGCGATTGCGGGGATGGGTACGCTGTCGGTCACGTTCGTGGTGCTGCTTCTCATCGCGGCGACGGTACTGGTGCGTCGCGCGCCACGGCCGCAGCGAACGACGTCCGAGCCGGCGAAGGCGCAATGGCTGCTGCCGCTGAAGGAGGCGCGCTTCCGTCGCCTTTTGCTGGTGTATGCGGTCAACGGGACGGCCGCTGCGATACCGGCGACGCTGTTCCTGTTTTTCGCATCGGACAAGCTGCAGATGCCGCAATACGCACCGCTGTTCCTGGTGCTGTACTTCGTTGCGGCGGCTGCCGCACTGCCGATATGGGCAAGGCTGGCCGAGAGCATCGGCGAAGCGCGCGCCTGGCTGGCCGGGATGCTGCTGGCGGTGGCGGTCTTCATGTGGACCGCGCAGCTGGAGGCCGGTGCGTTTGCCGGCTTTGCCGTGATCTGCGTGCTCTCCGGCGTGGCGCTCGGCGCCGATCTCGCGCTGCCACCGGCGCTGCTGGCGGGTGTGATCGCTGCGGCCGGTCACCACGGTGAACGCGAAGGCGCGTACTTCGGTCTCTGGAGCTGGATGACCAAGATGAATCTCGCGCTGGCAGCCGGTATTGCGCTGCCGCTGATTGAATGGCTCGGATACACGCCCGGGACCAGCAGCGAGGGAGGGCTGCAAGCGCTGACGGTGGCGTATGCACTGCTGCCTTGTGCGCTAAAGCTGGTGGCGGCGTTATTACTGTGGCGCGCGCGCCTCAATGATGTTTAGGAAAAAAAGGATGGCTCGACATGATCATGCTTCTGAAACGCACGCTGCTGCTGGCGGTCGTGCTGCTACTCGCATCCTGCGGAGCGACGATGCGTCCCGCTGACTATGCGGCGGAGACGCCGAAGCTCGACCTGAAAACTTACTTCAGCGGCACGGTCGATGCCTGGGGGGTTTTCCAGGACCGCTCGGGCAAGGTGGTCAAGCGCTTCACGGTGGTGATCCGCTGCACCTGGGACGGCGACACCGGTGTGCTCGACGAGGACTTCACCTATTCGGATGGCACGACGCAAAAGCGCGTCTGGACGCTGAAGAAGGTCGGCGAGAACCGCTATGTCGGCACCGCCTCGGACGTCATCGGCGAAGCCAGTGGCGAGACCGGTGGCAATGCCTTCAACTGGAAGTATGTGCTGGCCCTGCCGGTCGATGGCAAGGTCTATCACGTGAATTTCGATGACTGGATGTTCCTGATGGACGATCAGGTCATGCTCAACCGTGCGGTGATGAGCAAGTTCGGCTTCCGTCTCGGCGAAGTCATCCTGTCGTTCCGCAAGAGGCCCGAGTAATGATGGTGTCTCAATCCTCCACCGCGACACAGCGCCCGGATGCATTCCTGCGTGCGCGCGGCCGGGCGATGAATCCGCGTGTGCATCACTGGCAAGGACTCCGTGTCTGGGTGATCGGGGCCTCGACCGGCATCGGCGCCGAGACGGCGCGGCTGCTGCTGGCCAAGGGAGCGCGCGTCGCGCTGTCGGCGCGCAATGCGGCGGCACTGGAGGACGTGGCCGGCGGCAATGCGCAGGCGCTGGTACTGCCGCTCGATATCACCGTGCATGCCGAGGTGGCAGCGGCACACGAGCGTCTGCTCTCGGCCTGGCAGGGTGTCGACCTGGTGCTGATTGTGGCCGGCGCCTATGTCGAGATGCGCGCCGACCATCTGGACATGAAAGTCATCAACCAGATACTGGATGTCAACCTGCGCGGTGCTTTCCATTGCCTCGAGACCGTGCTGCCCACACTGATTGCTCAGGGACAGGGCGGTATCGGTATCGTGTCATCGGTAGCTGGCCTGTCCGGCCTGCCGAAAGCGCTTGTCTACGGCCCGACCAAGGCTGCGCTGATCAATCTCTGCGAGTCACTGTACTTCGACCTGAGCCCGCGGGGCCTCGGTATTTACCTGATCAACCCCGGATTCGTCGAGACGCCGGCGACGGCAGGCAACACTTTTGCCATGCCCGGACTCATCAGTGCAGAACAGGCGGCGGTGGAGATCCTGTCTGGCATCGAGCGCGGATGCTTCCACATTCATTTCCCGAAACGCTTCACGAACTGGCTGCGCTTCGCACGACTGTTGCCTTATCGCTGGTATTTCTCGCTCATCCACAAGGTCACCGGGCTATGAACCAGGACGCCAGCCTCGCGCGGCTGATCACTTTCTTCGAAAGCATCGCGACCGATAATGTTCATCAGCTCGCCGAGGTCTATAGCGCCGATGTCTGGTTCAAGGATCCGTTCAACGAGGTGCGCGGCATTGACGAGGTCATGCGCATTTTTGTTCATATGTTTACGCAAGTCGATGGGCCGCGCTTCGTCGTCACCGACAGCGTGCTGCAGGGCGATCAGGCTTTCCTGACCTGGAATTTCCTGTTCCGCATGAAGCGTTTCTCGCGCGACGAGCAATGCATACGCGGTACCTCGCACGTACGCTTCGCGCCTGACGGCCGCGTTATGTTCCATCGCGACTACTGGGATGCGGCCGAGGAGCTGTATGAAAAACTGCCGGTGCTCGGTGGGCTGATGCGCGTGCTCAAGCGCGCAGCGCGAAACTAGGGTCTCGTGGCGGTCCGCTTGCGCGGGCTGGCTTTCTTCGGCGCACCCTTGCTGGCAGCAGTTTTTTTCGGTGCACTTTTCCTGGACACCGTTTTCTTTGCCGCTGCCTTACGCGGCGGCTTGCCCATCTCTGGCGCCATGGCCTGACCAATCGCGTTCGAGAACTGTTCCTGCACCACGTTCCACCACATCGCCGGATTGGCGAACTGCGCGGCCATAGCGGCGGCTTCAGGCAGGGCACTGATGCCGGGTGCGCCCTCGGATGCACCGGCCTCCGGCGAGACCATGCTGGCGAAAGGCGACTCGAACGTCGGCGCGCCCATCTGTCCTGCTGGTGCCGTCTGGGTGAAACTCTGGCTCATCGAGCGTAGCGCCGACAACGTGGCACTTTGCACCTCGAGCGCCTGGATCGAGCCGCGCAGCATATTCATATTCATTTGCAGCCAGGCCTCGACTGCCTTCAGATCAGCGATCTGCTTGTCGATATCTTCAGGCGACATCGACGGCATACTCATGCCGGGAATCTTCATCGCACCCCACAGGTTCTTCACGAACTCCAAGGTATCACCCATGGCGTTGGCGCCGGGTAGGCCGCCCATGCCGCCCATGCCACCGATACCCCCCATGCCGCTCATACCACTCGTGTCGTTGCTGGACATCGCTCGTCTCCGTCGGAAATTGCACGGGATGCGCGCGGCCCTGTACGAAATCCGGCCACCACCCACGTGGAGCGCTAGGGTAGCAGATCGTCTGCCGCGAACAAGAGGAAAACGGGCCGCCAGCGACGTCCGTCAAGGCAAGCAGATTTCATTACACTATCGGTATGCCGCTCTCGCCTGCCCCCACCCGCTTCCAGCCAATTGTCCGGCGCAGGCGAATCGCGGTCACGGTCAGCCTGCTGCTGATCGTACTGGTGGTCCATCTGAGCGTGGTCGAGTGGCTGAAGCAGGAACTGCAACTAATCGCCCTGCAGGACGAGGATGACACCGTGGTCACCGTCAACCTGCAGGAGATTGCACCATCACCCGCCCCCGCGCCGGCGCCACCCAAGCCGACACCGGAGCCCGTGCCGGAACCCGAAGCTGCGGAACCCGTGCCAGAAACCCCGGTCGCGGCCATACCCAAAGATGCGGTACCGGAAACGCCGCCCGCCGAGAATGTACCGCCGCCTGAAGCCGCACCATCCGAGACGCTTGCCGCCACCAGTAGCGCAACATCCGAAGCGGAAGCGGAAGCCGATGCCGATGTCGATGCCGTCATCTCACCGCAGTTACCCGCGCCGCCCCTGTTCGAGCGGGCGAGCCCGCCGCCCCCGGCGACACTGGCCTTCAGCGTGGTCGGCGTGCGCAATGGCCGCCGCGTGGAAGGACATGGCAGCATGGCCTGGCAACCCGACGGCCAGCGCTACACGCTCAAGACCGAGATCGGCGTATTGTTCTTCACGCTACTGAGCTCACATAGTCAGGGCGACCTCGGTCGCCTTGGCATCATCCCGGAGCGGTACGCGGAAAAACGCATCGGACGCTCGGAGACCAACACCCATTTCCATCGCGAACGCCGACAGATCAGCTTCTCGGCCTCGACCGCGATCGTGCCGATCGAGGGCGGCGAGCAGGATCGCGGCACCTGGATCTGGCAGATCGCGTCGCTGGGGCGGGGCGACCCGGACAAGTTCGATGCAGGCCTGGTATTCGAGATGGTCGTCGCCGGACACAAGGCCGCTAACCGTTGGCGGATTTACGTCAACGGCCGCGACACGCTCGACTTGCCGGACGGGCCTGTGTCAGCATGGCGGCTGTCGGTCATTCCGGGACCGGACAGCTTCGAGCGACAATTCGATCTGTGGCTGGCACCGGACCGCGATTGGTATCCGGTCAAGCTGAGCCATGAAGACCGCAACGGCAACCGGCTCGACATGCAATTGACAAAGATTGGGCGAAACTGACCCTCATACGTACCATCGGGAATTGACCTTGAACATGTTGTCGACCTATCTGTCTCGCCCTGCACTGCTATTCATGGCCGGGCTGCTGGCTGTAATGCTGTCCGGCGGGCCAGTTGCCATGGCGACACCGCCAGAGGCCACGAGCGTCAAGCCTCCGCCCTCGGCGCAACTGTTGTACAGCGCCAAAGCTGATGTGCGTGGCATGGCACTCGATGGCCAAAGCCAGATCGACTGGAAGAGTGATGCACGCGGCTATGCACTGATGCTGGAGACACGTACCCCGCTGACCGGGATACTGCTGCAGGAAAAAAGCGAAGGCGGCTTCGACCGCCATGGTTTCGCACCCAACCGGTACACGGTCAGACGCCTAATGAAATCGCCCACGACCACGGTGTTTGACCGCCGTACGGGCGCGATTGACTTTGCTGGCGAGCGTCCGATGCACGCCCTTCAAGGAGGCGAGCAGGATCGTGTCAGCGTCCTTTGGCAACTGATGTCGATGATGCGTGCGCGGCCGGCTGCGTTTGCCGTCGGCTCACGCTGGAACTTTTTCGTGGCAGGGTCGCGCGGTGGTGATGCGTGGACCTTCGAGGTGAAGGCAAAGCAACGCCTGCGCTCGTCACTTGGCGAGCTCGATACGCTGTACGTGGCTCAGCTGGCCGAGGATGCGGCAAACAGGACGCACGTGGAAATCTGGTTCGCGCCATCGCAGGAATGGTTCCCGGTGCGCATCCGCTTCTCGGAACCAAACGGCGACTTCATAGAGCAGTCGCTGGAAAGGATCACGCGCAAATGACGGCGTCGGCACTGGTGCTGTTCTCCGGCGGACAGGACTCGGCAACCTGTCTGGCCTGGGCGCTGTCGCGGTATGACCGGGTGGAGACACTGGGCTTCGATTACGGGCAGCGGCATGCGATCGAGCTGACGATACGTCCGCAGCTGCTGGCGTCGATACGCGGACTCGATCCCGACTGGGCACGCCGGCTTGGCGATGATCACCTGCTTGACCTGTCGGTGCTCGGCAAGATCTCCGACACCGCACTGACCAGCGATACCGAGATCGCGATGCAGACCCATGGCTTGCCGAATACCTTCGTGCCCGGCCGCAATCTGCTCTTCCTCACGCTCGCCGCAGCGCTGGCCTACCGACGGGGCATCGACGTACTCGTCGGCGGCATGTGCGAGACCGATTACTCAGGCTATCCAGACTGCCGTCATGAAACGATGCAATCGCTGCAATCGACGCTGCGGCTCGGCATGGCAATGGACGTGAGCATCGAAACACCATTGATGTGGCTGGACAAGGCAGCGACCTGGCGGCTTGCGGAAAATCTCGGCGGCGAGGCACTGGTCGAGCTGATACGGACCGGCACGCACACCTGCTACCTCGGCGAGCGCGAGACGCTGCATGACTGGGGCTATGGATGCGGACACTGCCCAGCCTGCGCGTTGCGGGCGAAGGGATACGCGGCGTTCACGCAGGCAGAGTAACCGCCGCGCACCCTAAGTCTCAAGCCTGGAGCCTCACGAGACTCAGGGCTCAAGCCTCACACCTCACGCCGCATGCCGACCACCCTCCGGTGCCACCCCTGCCTTCAGCTGTGCCAGCAACTTCGCTTCCTTCTCTTTCGCGTTGCGCAGGTGACGCTCCTTGACATGGCCGTAGCCACGGATCTCTTCCGGAATGCGCGCAACCTCGGTCACCAGCGGTAACCGCTCAGGTGTCAGTGATGCGCACAGGCTGACCAACGTCTCACGGTACGTCGTAATGAGTGCACGCTCGGTCTTGCGCTCCTCGGTATGGCCGAAGGGATCGAGTACGCTACCGCGCAGGAAGCGCAGTTTCGCCAGCAGCGGGAACACCTTGCCAACCCAGCTGCCATAAGCTTGCTTGACGAGATGGCCCTGGGCGTCCCGTTTCGAGAACAGCGGCGGTGCGAGGTGGTACTTCACTGCATAGTCGCCCTCGAACATCGTGGCGATGCGTGTCTTGAAGGCGGGGTCGCTATGCAGCCGCGCGACCTCGTACTCATCCTTGTAGGCCATCAGCTTGAACAGATAGCGCGCCACGGCCTCGGTGAGTTGCAACGGCCCATCCTTGCCAACGACGCGTAATTCGTCCGAACGTACTCGCTCGACGAAAGTGCGGTAACTCTCTGCATAGGCGGCATTCTGGTAGCCGGTGAGGAAATCAACACGGCGACGAATCATGTCATCGAGCGTCGGCTGGCGCTTGAACTCGATCACCTGTGCCGGCGCCAGCGCCTGAACTTCTTTCTCGACCGCACCGAGGTCATGCGCGGCAAGCCGGCCCCAGGCGAAGGACTGCCGGTTGAAATCGACCGACACGCCGTTGAGCTCGATAGCCTTCAGCAGCGCCTGCTCGGACAGCGGCACCCAGCCGCGCTGCCATGCGTAGCCAAGCATGAACATGTTGGTCGCGATCGAATCGCCCATCAGCGCCGTGGCAAGCCGTCCGCCCTGGATCGCATCGACCTGATCGGCGCCACAGGCATCGCGCACTGCCTGCACCGACACGGCGTCCGGATAGCTCCAGTCCGGGTTCTTCACGAAGGCGGCAGTGGGCGCCAGCGTTGCATTGACCAGCGCATGCGTACGTCCGTGGCCCATGCGCGAGACTGCATCCTTGCTGGCCGAGACCAGCACGTCGCAACCAATCAGCAAGTCGGCCGCGCCGGTGCCGACGCGGGTGGAGAAGATGTGATCATCCGACTCGGCCAGCCGCACATGTGACATCACCGGCCCGCCTTTTTGTGCCAGTCCGCTCATGTCAAGCACGGTACACGCCTTGCCAGCCACGTGCGCGGCCATCGCGAGGATCTGGCCGACGGTCACCACGCCGGTGCCACCGATGCCGGTGACCAGCACCCCATAGGGCTGCGCGAGCGTCGGCAGTTGCGGCTGCGGCAGCGCCTGCGCGCGCTCGTACGGCGTCGGGCCGGCAGCTGCGTCGCGACCAGCCGCCTTCTTCGGCTTCTTCAGCTGGCCGCCTTCGACCGTGACGAAGCTCGGGCAGAAGCCGTTCACACAGGAAAAATCCTTGTTGCAGGTCGACTGGTTGATCTGACGCTTGCGGCCGAACTCGGTCTCCAGCGGCTCGACCGACAGACAGTTCGATTTCACGCTGCAGTCGCCGCAGCCCTCGCACACCAGCTCATTGATGACGGCGCGCTTGGCCGGATCCGGATACGCACCGCGCTTGCGGCGGCGGCGCTTTTCGGAGGCACAGGTCTGGTCGTAAATGATGGCCGACACGCCCTGCACCTCGCGCAACTCGCGCTGAACGGCATCAAGCTCGCTGCGATGACGGACCGTCACGCCCGGCGCCCAGTCAGTGTCGGTCGGGTATTTGTCCGGCTCGTCGGTGACGACCACGATGGGCTTGACGCCCTCGGCGGCAACCTGGCGCGAGATGGTCGCCGGGTCGAGCGGACCGTCGTGCGTCTGGCCACCGGTCATGGCAACGGCATCATTGAACAGGATCTTGTAGGTCATGTTGACCCGAGCGGCGGCGGCGGCACGGATCGCGAGCAGACCCGAGTGATAGAAGGTGCCATCGCCGATGTTGGCAAACACATGCTTCTCTTCGGTGAATGGCGCCTCGCCGATCCAGGTGGAACCCTCGGCACCCATGTGCGTGAAGGTCGCGGTCGAGCGATCCATCCACAGCGCCATGTAGTGGCAGCCGATGCCCGCCAGCGCACGGCTGCCCTCGGGCACGCGGGTCGAGGTGTTATGCGGACAACCGGAGCAGAAGTAGGGGATGCGGTCTTTCTGCGGATCCGGCTTGCCGACCTTCAAGACGGCCTCCTTGGCCTCGATGTAGGCAAGGCGCTCGCGCACGCGCTGCTCGACCGGGTGGCCGGCGAAGTATTTGGTGATGCGTGCCGCAATGGCGCGCGCGATCTGGGCCGGGTTCAATTCGTAGGTGGCCGGCAACAACCATTCGCCGTGGCCGGCGTGGCGCATGTTGCTCCATTCGCCGGTATCGTCAAACTTGCCCACCACGCGTGGCCGCACATCGTCGCGCCAGTTGTAGAGCTCTTCTTTCAGTTGATACTCGAGCAGCTGCCGCTTTTCCTCGACGACCAGAATTTCCTCCAGCCCGGTGGCAAATTCGCGCACGCCACCTGCCTCAAGCGGCCAGGTCATACCAACCTTGTAGAGGCGCAGGCCGATGTCGCGCGCGACCTGCTCGTCGATGCCGAGATCTTCCAGCGCCTGTCGCGTGTCGAGATAGGCCTTGCCGGCGGTGAGGATGCCAAAGCGCGCCTGCGGACTATCCCAGATGACGCGGTTCAGGCCATTGGCCCGCGCATAGGCCAGCGCCGCATACCATTTGTAATTGACTAGTCGCGCTTCCTGGTCGAGCACCGCATCAGGCCAGCGGATGTTGAGGCCGCCGGGCGGCATGGCGAAGTCATCCGGCAGAACGATACGTACACGATCAGGATCGACATCGACCGTGGCACCCGACTCGACCACATCGGTCACGCACTTCATGGCGACCCACAGGCCGGTGTAACGGCTCATTGCCCAGCCATGCAACCCGTAGTCGAGATACTCCTGTACCGATGCGGGATACAGCACAGGAATGCCACAGGCCTTGAGGATGTGCTCGCTCTGGTGCGCGTTGGTCGAGGACTTGGCTGCGTGATCATCACCAGCCAGCACCAGTACGCCGCCGTGCTTCGCACTGCCGGCACCATTGGCGTGCTTGAAGACATCGCCGCAGCGGTCGACACCCGGCCCCTTGCCGTACCACATCGAGAACACACCATCGACCTTCGCGCCCGGGAAAAGGTTGACTTGCTGCGTGCCCCAGATGCTGGTGGCCGCGAGGTCTTCGTTCACGCCGGGCTGGAAGCGTACCTGATGCGCATCGAGAAACTTCTTCGCCTTCATTGCGGTCTGGTCGACGCTGCCCAAGGGCGAGCCGCGGTAGCCGGAGATGAAGCCTGCCGTGTTCAGACCGGCGGCAAGATCGCGCTGCCGCTGCATCATCGGCAGCCGGATCAGGGCCTGGGTGCCAGTGAGAAAGACGCGGCCGTTAGCCAGCGTGTATTTGTCATCCAGGGAGATGGCCTCCGGCTGCAGTGACTGATGCGCGCTCAGCGGTGCATTCATGACGATCTCCTCCGGTGTAATCGGTATGTGGCTGGCAGTATAGGCAGCGGATAAGGTATCGTAAAATCACAAATTGAGAAGCTTTGTATCCGGAAAACGGATACGACACCGATTCACTGTCTGCTGCACTGCAGCGCCCGGAGCAGGGCGCGGGAAGATGAGCCATGTCCGCTAACAACGTGACGCTTCGCCAATTGCGCTACTTTGTTGCTGCTGCCCGCAATGGCCAGTTCTCGATGGCGGCCAGCAGCGAAAATGTATCGCAGTCGGCCATCACGAATGCCGTACTGTCGCTCGAAACGGAGCTCGGCGTGCGCCTGTTCGACCGGCTGGCCCAGGGCGTGTCGCTGACGGCCGACGGACAGGACTTTTTCCATCACGCTTGCCACATTCTCGATTCGGTGCGTGATGCGACGCACAAGCCGCGATTTCGTAATGCCAAGCTGCGCGGCACAGTCAGCATCGCGGCCTCGTACACGGTGCTGGGCTATTTCCTGCCGGATCTGCTCGCGCGCTTTCGGGCCAGCTACCCGGATGTGGAGATTGACTTGCGGGACCTGCCGCGCGACGCGATCGAGCAGGCCGTGCTGGAGCGCGAGGTCGATCTCGGTGTGCTGATCCTGTCGAACGTACCGAAGCTGGCGCGCTTCGACCACGCAGTGCTGGTGCGCTCTCGCCGGCAGTTGTGGGTCGCGCCTGGCCATCCGCTGGCGCAGATGCCCTCGCCGTCGCTCAAGGAAATTGCGCAGCATCCTTACATCATGATGATGGCCGACGAGGCGGAGGCATCGACGCTTGCCTACTGGCGGTCACGCCGCATCCGCCCGAATATTGTGTTCCGCACCATGTCGATGGAGGCCGTGCGCGGGCTGGTGGCGCACGGCTTTGGCGTGACGGCCTTGTCCGATATGGTGTTCCGCCCGTGGTCGCTGGAGGGAAAACGCATTGAGGCGAGGCCTATCCTCGACGTCGTACCGCCGATGGAGGTGGGTGCAATCTGGCACCGCCAAGCCGAGATGAGCGTGCCGGCCGAAGCACTGAGGCAATTCCTGCTGCACGCCTACGGCTATTGAGAC
>CAZESK010000018.1:26241-36964 GCA_964515155.1 uncultured Bifidobacterium sp. | reverse complement strand
CCGCATCATCTTCACTACACCGCACTGCCCGACTGGACGCAGTCGATCGGCATGGTGTTCTCCCTCATCCTGCTGGCACCAAGCTGGGGCGGCATGATCAATGGTGTCATGACCCTGTCGGGTGCCTGGCACAAGTTGCGAAATGACCCGATCCTGAAGTTCCTGATTGTCTCGTTATCGTTCTATGGCATGTCGACCTTCGAAGGTCCGATGATGTCAATCAAGACTGTCAATGCGCTGTCCCACTACACCGACTGGACCGTCGGCCACGTGCACTCCGGCGCGCTGGGCTGGGTGGGCCTGATCTCGATGGGCTCGATCTATTACCTGCTGCCGCGTCTGTCGGGCAAGCAGTCGATGTGGAGTGTGAAACTGATTGAATGGCACTTCTGGATCGCAACCATCGGCATTGTCCTGTACATCGCCTCGATGTGGATCGCTGGCGTGATGCAGGGCCTGATGTGGCGCGCGGTCAATGCTGATGGAACGCTCACCTACACCTTCGTCGAAAGCGTGAAGGCCACTTTCCCGTACTACGTGATCCGTTTGGTCGGTGGCCTGCTCTACCTCGCCGGCATGTTCATGATGGCCTACAACACGTACAAGACCGTCATCGACGGCAAAGCGGTCGATGCGCGCATCCCGGCTGCTGCCGGCGCGCACGCGTAACACCAGGAGAATTGAATGAAACTCACGCATGACTCGATCGAACGCAAGCCCTGGCTGCTGATCGTACTTATCCTGCTGGTAGTCAGCGTTGGCGGCCTGGTCGAAATCGTTCCGCTGTTCTTCCAGAGATCAACTACCGAGCCAGTCGCCGGTCTTGCTCCGTACAGCGCGCTGCGCCTGGCCGGACGCGATGTTTACGTCCGCGAAGGCTGCTACAACTGTCACTCGCAGATGATCCGTCCGTTCCGAGCCGAGACCGAGCGTTACGGTCACTACTCGGTCGCTGGTGAATTCGTCTATGACCGTCCATTTCAGTGGGGCTCCAAGCGTACCGGTCCGGACCTGGCCCGTGTCGGCGGTCGTTATAGCGACGAATGGCATCGCGAGCATCTGAACGATCCGCGCGCTGTCGTGCCCGAGTCGAACATGCCGGCCTATCCGTGGCTGGCCAAGACCTTACTCGTCCCGCAGGCCATCGTTCCGAAAATGCAGGCCTTGAAGCGTCTCGGTGACCCGTACACCGACGAGCAGATTGCGGCTGCGCCGACAGAGCTCGAGGGCAAAACCGAGCAGGACGCCCTGGTTGCCTACCTTCAGGGCCTCGGCACCCAGATCAAGGCACGGAGGTAAGCATGGACATATCCCTGATAGACCTGCGCAGCGTCATCACCCTGCTGAGTCTGCTGACCTTTGTCGGCATCATCTACTGGACCTTTGTCGCCCATCGCAAGGACGACTTCGATGAGGCAGCGGCGCTGCCGTTCGCGGACGAGGAACCGAACAACATCACGCAGGAGCCGAAACATGGCTGATTTTGTGAACGAATTTTGGGGCATCTACATCACCGTACTGGTAGTGCTATCGATTGGTGGCTGTGCACTGCTGCTGTGGGGCCAGTCGACGGTCAAGATCACGATGCCGAAGGATGGTAAGGTCGTCGAAACCACTGGCCATAATTTCGACGGCCTTGAGGAGCTCAATAATCCCATGCCGCGCTGGTGGATGTGGCTGTTCTACATCACCATCGTGTTCGGCATTGGCTACCTGATGCTGTACCCGGGGCTCGGTGCCTTTGGCGGCAAGCTGGGCTGGAAGTCGTCCGGTCAGTACGAGCAGGAGTTGCAGCTTGTTGAAGCGGAAGTCGGACCGATGTTCGCGAAGTACCAGCAAACCGACCTGACCGCGCTGGCCGCCGACCCGCAGGCCCGCGCAATCGGCGAACGCCTGTTCCTGACCTATTGCGCGCAGTGCCACGGTTCGGACGCTCGCGGCAATAAGGGCTATCCGAACCTCACCGATAGCGACTGGTTGTACGGTGGCGCGCCGGAGGTGATCAAGGCCACCATTCTCAAGGGGCGCCAGGGTCAGATGCCGCCGATGGGTGCGGCACTTGGCAGCGAAAAGGACATCGAGAACGTCGCTCACTATGTGCTGTCGCTGTCGAGCGCGACCTCGGACCCGATCAAGGCTTCTCTCGGCAAGGAGAAGTTCGCGGCCTGCGCAGCTTGCCACGGCGCGGACGGCAAAGGGAGCCCGGCGATGGGTGCGCCTAACCTGACCGACAAAATCTGGCTGTATGGCGGCAGCGCCGGCACCATCATGGAGACCGTGCGCAATGGTCGCAAGAACCTCATGCCGGCTTTCGAGGAATTCCTCGGTGAGGCCAAGGCGCATCTGCTTGCCGCCTATATCTGGGGCTTGTCCAACAAGCCCATCGTGGCAGCCAATGACCAGTAAGTGCGCCAACTAACAGGAAAGTCAATGGAGAACGCTTCCCCTGAAGTCGCCGTCATCAAGATGTACGAGGCTCGCAAGGAAATTTATCCGCGCGAGACTCAGGGGAGGTATGCCAGGCTGCGCTGGTTCTTTGTCTGGGTGACGCAGCTACTGTTTTACGGGTTGCCCTGGCTTGAATGGAACGGCCGCCAGGCCGTTTTATTCGATCTGGGCGCCCGGAAGTTTTATATCTTTGGCGTTGTCCTCTGGCCGCAGGATTTCATCTATCTCGCTGCGCTGCTGATCATCAGCGCCTATTCGCTCTTTCTCTTCACCGCGATCTTCGGTCGTGTCTGGTGCGGCTTTACCTGCCCGCAGACGGTCTATACCGAGATCTTCATGTGGATCGAGCGCAGGATCGAGGGACACCGCAGCGCCCGCATGCGCCTCGATCGTCAGCCGATGTCGCTCCAGAAGTTTTCACGCAAGTCTGCGAAGCACCTGGCCTGGGGCGCACTCGCCCTCTGGACCGGCTTCACCTTTGTTGGTTACTTCACCCCGATCCATATGCTCTCTGCATCGATGGTCGCGCTGTCGCTCGGGTCGTGGGAGTGGTTCTGGGTGCTTTTTTATGCATTGGCCACTTACGGCAATGCTGGCTGGATGCGTGAGCAGGTCTGCAAGTACATGTGCCCGTACGCACGCTTCCAGAGCGCGATGTTCGACAAGGACAGTCTGATCATTACCTACGACAAGGAGCGTGGCGAGCCGCGTGGCGCTCGCAGCAAGTCGGATGCCAGTGCCGGCGAGGCGCTGGGTGCCTGCATCGACTGCTCGATGTGTGTGCAGGTCTGCCCGACCGGTATCGATATCCGCAATGGCCTACAGTATGAGTGCATCGGCTGCGCCGCCTGTATCGATGCCTGCAACAGCGTGATGGACAAGATCGGCCAGCCACAGGGCCTGGTTCGCTACTGGACCGACCATGCAATGACGTATCGCTGGTCGTCGGCACAGATTCTGCGCCATGCGTTCCGCCCCCGCGTACTGATCTACAGCACGGTGCTGGTCGTCATCGTCGCGGTATTCTTCGGTAGCTTACTCACGCGGACCCCGCTGAAAATGGACGTGATGCGCGACCGCGGCTCACTCGGGCGTGAGGTCGAGGACGGCATGATCGAGAACGTATACCGCCTCCAGATCATGAATACCGACGAAGCCCCGCATCGCTACCAGCTCGCCGTCGAAGGCATCGCCGGCATTTATCTGCAGGGGGCCAACGAGGTCCGTCTGGGCTCAACCGAGTCGCGCGCGGTACCGGTGAATGTGCGCACCCGCGGGGGCGAGGGCGAGAAGGGGTCGAACAAGATTACCTTCGTCATTACCGACATCGACAATCCCGAGGTCAGCGTGCGCGAGCAGGCAGCCTTCTTCATCCCGCGCTAAACCCGCATTACGGAGCCTAATAAGACCATGAACCCTGCTCAAGCCCCCTGGTACCGTCATCGCTGGCCGTGGCTCTTGATGATCGGGCCGGTCACCGTGCTGATTGCCGGTGCAATCACGACCTGGATTTCCTTCTCCGGCGCGGATGCGCTGGTCGTCGATGATTATTACAAACAGGGTAAGGCCATCAATCAGGATTTGCGGCGCGATGTCGTCGCCGCGCGGCGCGGATTGACGGCGTCGCTGCAGTATGACGCCGCCAATGGCAATGTGGCGGGTCGACTGGAGGGCCGGGGCAAGCCAGCGATGCTGCTGGTTCAGGTGCTGCACCCCACTGTGCCGGAGAAAGATGTGCGTCGGATCGTGGCAGTGGACAGCAATGGCAATTTCGCGTTTCCCTTGCCGCTGCTGGACCGCGCCAACTGGACAGTGCAACTCGAGGATCAGGACAAACAGTGGCGGCTGCAAGGCAGCTGGCGCTGGCCAGAACACATACAAACAGACATCCGGCCGATCAGGTACCAAGGCCAGGCTGCGTAAGGAGGAGTGCAATGCTCAGGTTAGCTATGTCGGTACTGTGGCCGTCATTTCTGTCGGCGATCATGGCTGAGGGTTTCTTCTTCTCCTTTTTCGATCCGGCCGACCTGACGATGATCGGTGGCCATGCCGAACTTTCCCCCATCGCTGCCTACACCATCGGCTTTTTCTTCTTCTGGGCTTTCTGCGCAATCGCCTGCATGATCAGCGTGTACCTGACCTGCACCGACGTGCCCAGCGAGCAGCCGCCGTTCTGATGCGACGCCGGCATCCAGCGAACACGATGGGATGAATAGTCAGGTCTCGGTACCGGCGGCCATCGCGCGCAAGCGCTCGGGCTCGAGCAATTCGATTTCCCGGTTGGCCACGCGGATGAGCCCCTGCTTCTTCAGCCGCGACAGCAGGCGGCTGATGCTCTCGATCGTCAGTCCCAGATAATTGCCGATTTCCTCGCGCGACATCCGCAGCTGGAAGTGGGTGGACGAGTAGCCCCGGGCTGAATACCGTGACGCGAGATTGATCAGGAAGGCCGCAAAGCGCTGCTCGGCCCGCATATTACCGAGCAGGAGCATCGCATTCTGTTCACGCGTGATCTCGCGGCTCATCATCCGGTGAAAATGGTGCAGTAGCGTTGGCAGGGTACCAAATAGTTCTTCGAGACGCGCAAATGGAATCTCGCAGACCTCGCTGTCCTCCAGCGCCACCGCATCGCAGTGGTGGCGATCGGTGCTGATGGCATCCATGCCCAGCAGCTCTCCGGCCATCTGGAAACCGGTCACCTGCTGTTCGCCGCCGAGACTGATCTGGTACGTCTTGAAGTGGCCCAGCCGGATCGCGTACAAATTGGTGAATGAGTCATCCATCCGGTACAGCAGCGCATCCTTCGGCACTTTGCGGCGACGACCGATGATCTGGTCGAGCTTTTGCATATCCGCTTCATCCAGTCCCATCGGCAGACAGAGCTGGTGCATGCTGCATCCGGCGCAGCTGGCACGCAGCGCGCTCACATTGAGCGGCGCGATCGGAGCAAAGGATATGGTCTGGCTCATCGGATCTCTGGCTCGTCAGGCGGCTCGAAGGTAACGGATATCCATCGGAGACGTCAATTCGCTGACGGAATCTGTCTTATTCAACGGGCTCATAAGGCAATCCCACATAGTTCTCCGCAATGCTGGTACGTCCTGCCTCCGAGCCTGTGAAATAGGCCAGCTCCGCCTCCTGGATGCGTTGGCTGAACGGGTCATCGGAAAACTTGTGAAGGATGGAAGTCATCCACCACGAGAAGCGTTCCGCTTTCCAGATGCGGCGGAGGCAGATTTCCGAGTACTTGCCGATCAGATCCGTGCGTCCCTCGCGATAGCGCTTGCGCAAGACATGATACAAAGTATACACATCGCTGGCCGCCAGATTCAGTCCTTTCGCGCCGGTCGGGGGCACGATATGCGCTGCATCGCCCACCAGGAACAGCCGGCCGTACTGCATCGGTTCGGCGACAAAACTGCGCAGCGGTGCGATGCTTTTTTCTATCGACGGCCCGGTCACCATGCGCTGGGCCGTATCCGCCGGCAGGCGTGCGCGCAGCTCGTCCCAGAAGCGCGCGTCGGACCAGGCCTCAACCTGGTCGTCCAGACTGCACTGCACATAGTAGCGCGACAGATTATCCGAGCGCATGCTGCACAGCGCAAAGCCCCGTTCATGGTTGGCGTAGATGAGTTCGTGCGATACCGGTGGCGTACGTGACAGGATGCCCAGCCAGCCAAACGGGTAGACCCGCTCGAAGAGGGCGATGCGGTCGGCCGGGATGGATTTGCGGGAGATGCCATGGAAGCCGTCGCAGCCGGCGATATAGTCGCACGCGATGGTGTGCCGAGTACCGTCCTTCACGAAGCTGACGCCGGGATGATCGCTGTCGATATCGTGCAGCAGCACCTGGTCAACATCATAGAAACTCGGTGCGCCGGAGGCCTTGCGGGCCTCCATCAGGTCTTTCGTGACCTCCGTCTGGCCGTACACCATCACCGTCTTCCCGCCGGAGTAGTGTTTCAGGTCGATACGTTCGACCCGCCCGCTGAACGACAACGCGAAGCCTTCGTGCACATGACCCTCGCGGTCCATCCTCTCCCCGACCTGCGCCTCGCGCAGCAGCCGGGTCGTACCTTCTTCCAGCACGCCCGCGCGGATCCGGGAGAGCACATAGTCGGGTGACTTGGTCTCGATGATGATGTTGTCGATACCTTGCAGTTCGAGCAGGCGACCGAGCAGCAGGCCGGATGGTCCGGCGCCGATGATGGCAACTTGTGTCTTCATGATCTTGTCTCTGGTGGACGTTTGTTCTGTTATGTCAGCAGTGTCGTTGGAGGCGGGGCGGAAGGAAAGGGACGAATAGCGACTAAAATTGCACTTTTCATGGATTTTTCGTCCATGCCGTCCGGTTCCCGGCAGCGCCCCGCCGTGCTGCCGTGCTGGTCGGATGGACCATTCCCTCTCGAGGACAGTAATGACTACGTCCAAGCGGCGCACGGCAGACGGAAACGTCCCCGTCTTCCATCTCTATGGCGAGAAGTCGCAGTGGCCGGTGCCGGATCTGATCCATGTGGAATCGATCGCGGCGCGCAGCCGCTTGCACAATTGGGAGATACAGCCGCACCGTCACCATGGCCTGCTGCAGTTGCTTTGGCTGCAACGCGGGCAGGCGCGGCTGCAGCTCGATGGCGAGGAGGGGATGCTGCATGCAGGCGAGCTGCTGCTGATCCCTCAGCATTGCGTGCACGGATTCCGCTTTTCCCGCCAGGCCAGCGGGCTGGTGGTGACGGTCGCTTATCCGCTGCTGGCACGCATCGGCGGCGGAACGGAGGCGATGGTGGCTGGCATGGGGCGCCCGTACCAGCGCAGCCTCTCCAGGCTGTCGGCCCGCGGGCCTGTCGAGGTGCTGTTACCCGCGCTGGAGCGGGAGTATGCGTCTGGGATGGAGGGCCGTGGGACCTTGCTCGAGTCGATCTTTGCTGCGCTGCTGATCTGGCTGCTGCGCGATTCGGAGCCGGTGGCTGATACCCGGGAGGCGGCGCGTGCGCATCGCTACCTTGCGCACTTTTCAGCCGAGGTGGAGCACAGCTACGCACGCCACCTGCCCTTGCAGCATTATGCTGAGCGCCTTGGTATCAGCACCGCACACCTCAACGCGCTCTGCCGGCGTCTTGCGCAGTGTTCGGCGCTGGAGATGATTCATGCGCGCCTGATGCTGGAGGCGCGCCGCAGCCTTGCCTACACATCGATGAGCGTGCGCGATATTGCGGAGTCACTGGGCTTCAGTGATCCCGCTTACTTCACGCGTTTTTTCAGGCAGCGGTCTGGCGGTATCGCGCCGCGCGACTTCCGTCAGCGCGCCGCCTCAATGGCAACAGAGCGCGAGGTGCAGCCGCCGGAGTTGGCGGTACACCAGGCCGCATCGTCAGGGTAGCAGGACGGAGAGTTCGCTGGCGGCATTGAGCAAGGCAGGGAGAAAGCTCTGCTCGACCTGTCCGCGCGAGACACGGGTCGCTTGCGCGCCGATGTTGAGCGCTGCCATCGTGGACCCCGACGCGCCGCGCACCGGCACGGCAATCGAGCGCAGCCCGATTTCCAGTTCTTCCTCGACGACCGCATATCCCTTGAGCCTCACCTCGGCAATGATCTCGCGCAGGCGGGTCACCGACACGACGGTACGGTCTGTGTAGGCCACCAGTTTGGCACGTGCGAAATACGCATCCAGTTCCGGTTCGCGCAGGCCAGCCAGCAGCACGCGGCCGAGTGATGTGCAGTAGGCCGGCAGCCGGCTGCCGGCATTCAGCGCCACCGACAGCACGCGTGAGGTCTGCGAGCGGGAGATGTACAGCACCTCTTCGTCTTCCAGCACGGCCAGCGAGCACGACTCGTTCAGCGTGCGGCTCAGCTGGTTCAGGCAGGGCTGTGCGGCGATGGCCAGCGGAGTGGACGACAGGTAGGAATAACCAAGCGACAGGATCTTCGGCTTCAGGTAGAAGTTGTTCGCCTCCGCATCGGCGTAACCGAGTTGCTTGAGCGTGTACAGGCAGCGGCGGACGGCGGCGCGCGGTATGCCGGTCTTGTGGCTGATTTGCGCGATGGTCATCGACCGGCGCTGGTCGCTGAATGCCTTGACGACTGCCAGCCCGCGTGCCAGCGACGTCATGAAGCTTGGGTCGGTCAGGGCATCGATTTCTTCCGCGATCGTGAGCGGGCGGGCCGGCGGGGCAGGGCGCTCCTTGTCCGTGTCGGGGATGCCTTGCCCGGTTGTGGTGGGCGGGGTGTTTTGGTCGGGGGCGGTGGAGAGATTCTGCATGGTCAAATCGCTGGTGAGGGGGTGGCTATCGCACAGATGTCATGCCGCTGCGTCGGAAGATTCTCCTTTTTGCAACGGCATGGGCGTTACCGTAACGGAACTTGATATCCGTTTGATAATTCTCGCGTTCGCCCGCTCTTCCTCGGTTTTCGTGCAGGTCAAGGCGAGGAATATGTCGTTTCGATCCAACAACCTGTGCGCAAGACCGATGTGGGCGCGCGGGCGAGTACCGAACGCTTTCTCGCCTGCGTTTCTTGTCGGCAGATAAGTCTGCAGATACACTGCGCGCGGCGTTCTATAAACAGATACTCGTGCGGTAATCGAACATCGCAGCGGAATTTTAGACTGCCGCAATCGCCGCATCAACCAGGAGGACATCGTGATCACCAAAATCGTCGCCGACCTTGAACAGGCGGTCGCGGGGATGGAGGACGGCGCCACCGTCATGATCGGTGGCTTCGGCAACGCCGGCATGCCCAAGGCGCTGATCGATTCACTGATAGGTCAGGGCGCGCGCGAGCTCACCATCGTCAATAACAACGCCGGCAACGGCGACACCGGCCTCGCCGCACTGCTGGCCGCCGGCCGCGTGCGCAAGATCATCTGCTCGTTTCCGCGCCAGTCGGATTCCCATGTCTTCGACAGCCTCTACCGGAGCGGGAAGATCGAGCTTGAGCTCACACCGCAAGGCAATCTCGCCGAGCGCATCCGCGCTGCCGGCGCCGGCATCGGCGCCTTCTTCAGTCCGACCGGTTTCGGCACGCAGCTGGCCGAGGGCAAGGAGACCCGCAAGATCAACGGTCGCGACTATGTACTCGAGTATCCGATCCACGCGGACTTCGCGCTGATCAAGGCGCTCAAGGGAGACCGCTGGGGCAACCTCGTCTACCGCAAGGCAGCGCGGAACTTCGGGCCCATCATGGCCATGGCCGCCCGCTGCACGGTGGCGCAGGTGGATGAGGTCGTTGCGCTGGGTGATCTCGACCCTGAAGCGATCATTACGCCGGGCATCTTCGTGCAGCGTATCGTGCAGACCGGAGGCCACCAATGAAGCGGCGTACACGTGACGAGATCGCGCAGCGCGTCGCGCGCGACATTCCCGAGGGCGCCTACGTCAACCTCGGTATTGGTCTTCCGACGATGGTCGCTAACCATCTCGATGCCTCCAAAGACATCTTTCTGCACAGCGAGAACGGTATCCTCGGGATGGGCCCGGCACCCGCAGCGGGTCTGGAAGACGAAGACCTGATCAACGCCGGCAAGCAGCCAGTGACCTTGCTGACCGGTGGTGCATTTTTCCATCACGCCGACTCGTTCGCAATGATGCGCGGCGGCCATCTGGATATCTGCGTGCTGGGTGCGTTCCAGGTATCCGCAACGGGTGATCTGGCCAATTGGCACACCGGCGCGCCGGATGCGATACCGGCAGTCGGCGGCGCGATGGATCTCGCTATCGGCGCCAAGCAGGTGTTTGTGATGATGGAACACCAGACCAAGACCGGCGAGAGCAAAATCGTCGCGCACTGCAGCTACCCGCTTACCGGCGTGGCCTGCGTATCGCGCATCTATACCGACCTCGCGACCATCGATGTGACGCCGGACGGATTATGCGTAGTGGATATGGTGGATGGCCTGACACTGGCGAGCCTGCAGGAGATGACGGGCGTGCCATTGCGCCTTCCGTGAATCCGAACACCGCGGTATCGCGGCGCAGGCCGGAATCGCCTGTCATTCTGTCCCGAATCATTATTGACCGACTGGAAATAACATGAAACAAGCCTTCATCTGCGACGCCATCCGTACCCCCATCGGTCGCTACGGCGGTGCGCTCAAGGACATGCGCGCCGATGATCTCGCTGCCGTGCCGCTGCGTGCGCTGCAGGAGCGTAACCCGACCGTCGACTGGTCCGCCATCGACGAGGTCATCCTGGGCTGTGCGAACCAGGCCGGCGATGATAATCGCAATGTCGCCCGCATGGCGACTTTGCTCTCCGGCTTGCCGGTACCGGTGCCGGGCAC
>CAZESK010000018.1:0-26141 GCA_964515155.1 uncultured Bifidobacterium sp. | reverse complement strand
ATGTCGCCCGCATGGCGACTTTGCTCTCCGGCTTGCCGGTACCGGTGCCGGGCACAACCGTGAACCGCCTGTGCGGCTCCGGCATGGATGCTGTGGGCATCGCTGCACGCGCCATCAAAGCCGGCGAGACCGGGCTCATGATCGCCGGCGGCGTCGAGTCGATGACGCGCGCACCCTTCGTGATGGGCAAGGCCGACAGCGCGTTCTCGCGCAATGCGCAGATCTTTGACACCACGATAGGCTGGCGCTTCATCAATCCGCAAATGAAGGCGATGTACGGTGTTGATTCAATGCCCGAGACTGCCGAAAATGTCGCCACTGACTTCCGCATCGACCGTGCCGACCAGGACGCCTTCGCCGTGCGCAGCCAGAACAAGGCCGCAGCCGCGCAGGCCAGCGGCCTGCTCGCCGAGGAAATCGCTGCAGTCATCATTCCGCAAAAAAAGGGCGAACCCGTCACCGTGCTGCACGATGAGCACCCACGCGCCACCAGTACCGAAGCGCTGGCCAAACTCAAGGGCGTGGTCCGTCCGGACGGCACGGTCACGGCCGGCAATGCCTCCGGCGTCAATGACGGTGCGTGTGCGCTGCTGCTGGCTGACGAGGACAATGCGCAGCGCTTCGGTCTCGTGCCCAAGGCGCGCATCGTCGCAACCGCGACCGCCGGCGTGGCACCGCGTGTGATGGGCATCGGGCCGGTGCCGGCCGTGCAGAAGCTGCTGCGGCAGACCGGCATGACGCTCGACCAGATCGACGTGATCGAGCTCAATGAAGCCTTCGCCGCGCAGGGGCTGGCCGTGCTGCGCGAGCTCGGCATCGCCGACGATGATGCCCGCGTGAACCCGAATGGCGGCGCCATCGCGCTCGGCCATCCGCTGGGCATGAGCGGGGCGCGGCTGGTGACAACCGCAACCTACCAGCTGCAGCGCACGGGGGGACGATATGCGCTATGCACGATGTGCATCGGTGTTGGTCAGGGCATTGCCATGCTGATCGAGCGCGTCTGATCGGCGCGGTAAACACCCGGTCTGCGATGACGTTTCCAATTCCGTCTGCATCGGCGAAAATCGGGCCGTGCAAAGAAAACAAGCCCGCGCGCCAATAAACCCACGGACCACCAGCCCGAGAGACCGAGGATGCCCATGTCAGACCTCCGCCCCTACCGCAAGCCTGCGGCAGGAAGCCACGCCGAGTATCTTCACCCCGCCTACGGATCGACCGTCACGCGCACCCCGTCCAAGCCGTTGATCCTGCTGCCGCAGTCGCTGTCCGAAACCACCGGCCCTGTCTTTGGCTATGACCGCGTGCAGCCGCAAGATGCTGACCTCACGCGCCAGCATGCGGGCGAGCCGGTGGGCGAGCGCATCATTGTCGCCGGCCGCGTGATTGATGAAGACGGGCATCCGGTCCCGCATACGCTGGTCGAGGTCTGGCAGGCAAACGCCGCCGGCCGCTACCAGCACCATCGCGACCAGCACGATGCGCCACTGGATCCGAACTTCACCGGCACCGGCCGCACGCTGACCGATGCGCAGGGCAATTACCGCTTCGTTACCATCCGCCCGGGCGCCTACCCGTGGCGCAACCATCCGAATGCCTGGCGACCGGCTCACATCCATTTCTCGCTCTTCGGTAACGCCTTTGCCACCCGGCTCGTGACGCAGATGTACTTTCCCGGCGATCCGCTCTTGCCTTTTGATCCCATCTATAACAGCGTGCCGGACGGTGCGCGCCAGCGGATGATTTCTGACTTCGCACTGGAGTTGACCGAGCCCGAGCATGCGCTGGGCTTCCGTTTCGACATCGTGCTGCGCGGGCGCGCTGCGACCCCGATGGAAAAATAAGATGCGTTTTCCTCTCACGCCCTCGCAAACAGTCGGTCCCTACCTGCACATCGGCCTCGACTGGCTCAACACCACCGAACTCGCCGGTGCCGGTGTCGCCGGCGAGCGCATTTTGATTGAAGGCCGTTTGCTGGATGCTGAAGGTCAGGTGGTGCCGGATGGCTTGATCGAGATCTGGCAGGCCGATGCGCATGGCAACTACGCGCACGCTGACCCTGGCCGGGAACCACGCGCCGACGCCGGCTTCTTCGGCTTCGGCCGCTGCCCCACCGATGCCGAAGGCTGCTTCCGCTTCTCGACCATCAAGCCCGGTAGCGTGCCCGCTGCAGACGGTCGTCCGCAGGCGCCACATATCCTGGTCAACGTATTCGCGCGCGGTCTTCTGAAGCAACTGACCACCCGCATCTACTTCCCACACGATGATCACGACAGCGACATCGTGCTGGCCGCCGTGCCGGCGGAGCGGCGCACCACGCTGGTGGCGCGGCCAGTGGCGCAGCGTCCCGGCACGCTTGCGTGGAACATCGTGCTTGGCGGTGGCGGTACCGACGAAACCGTGTTTTTCGACCTCTGATCCGACGGAATCACTCTATGTCCTACTCCGCATTGACCGAGCAGTTGTTCACCAGCGAAGGCATACGGCAAGTCTTCTCGGCCCGCGCCACGCTGCAGCGCATGCTGGACTTTGAGGCGGCACTCGCCGAGGCGCTGGCGGCTGAGGCGGTCATTCCCGAGACGGCAGTTGCACCCATCCGTGCTGCCTGCGATGCAGCGGGTTTCGATATGGAGGCCCTCGCGCGCGATGCGCAGCGTGCCGGCAATCTTGCCATACCGCTGGTTAAGGCATTGACTGGGAAAGTAGCCACCAGCGATGATGACGCAGCCCGCTACGTGCACTGGGGATCGACCAGTCAGGATGTAATCGACACCGGCAGGGTGCTGCAGCTGCGAGATGCGATCGACCTGCTGGCGGCCGATCTGGCGAAACTCGGCGATACGCTGGCTGCGCTCGTACACCGGTATCGCGATACACCGATGATGGGCCGCACGTGGATGCAGCATGCACTGCCGATCACTTTCGGACTCAAAGTGGCAGGCTGGCTGGATGCGGTGCTGCGCCACCAGCAGCGGCTGCATGAGATGCGCCAGCGCATATGTGTATTGCAGTTTGGCGGTGCCGCCGGTACGCTGGCCTCGCTGGGGAACCGGGGCTTGCCGGTGGCGCAGAACCTGTCCCGTCGGCTCGCGCTGCCGCTGCCCAACCTTCCCTGGCATGCCCATCGCGACCGCATGGCCGAATGCGCCACGGTGCTCGGGCTACTCACCGGTACGCTGGGCAAGATTGCCCGCGATATCTCGCTGCAGAATCAGACCGAGGTCGGGGAATTATCCGAACCTGTCGCGGTCGGACGCGGTGGGTCGTCTGCCATGCCGCATAAACGTAATCCTGTTGGTTGTGCCACCGCGCTCACCGCGGCTACCCGCGTGCCGGGCTTGGTGGCTACGATGCTGGCTGGCATGCCCAATGAACATGAGCGCGCGCTCGGTGGCTGGCAAGCCGAGTGGGACACGCTGCCCGAGATCGCCTCGCTGTGTGCGGCGGCGCTGACCCAGCTGCGCGATGTGGTCGAGGGCTTGGTTGTGGATGTGGCGCGCATGCGCAAGAACATGGATGCGACGGACGGGCTGGCCATGGCCGAGCCGGTGGCCATCGCGCTTGCCGCGCACCTCGGTCGTACGAGAGCGCACGACCTCATCGAGGCGGCCTGCCGCGCTGCTGTTGATAACGGGCAGCCACTCGCGCAGGTGCTGGCCGCTGATCCCGCCGTGACGGCAGCGTTGGCGCCGGGCCAGCTGGCCGAGCTGCTCGATCCCGTCCGCTACACTGGCGAGGCGGCGGCATTTGCCGACCGTGTGCTCGCTGCGCACAGGCAATCGAAAGCCTGAAGCACGTTCAAGGAGTCACGATGCCTTTCGTCGATACAGGAAGCGGCAAGTTGCACTACACGATCGACGGCGCCGATGACGCGCCGGTGCTGGTCCTCTCGAATTCTCTCGGCACCACGCTGGATATGTGGCTGCCCCAGCTGCCCGCACTGACCGAGCATTTCCGCGTGCTGCGCTATGACACGCGCGGCCACGGACAATCGGACGTCACCCCGGGCCCGTACAGCATGGCCCAGCTTGGCGGTGATGTCATCGCACTGCTCGATCGCCTGAGCATTCCACGCGCGCATTTCTGTGGACTGTCGATGGGTGGTATGACCGGCATCTGGCTCGGTATCCACCATCCGCATCGTATCGATCGGCAGGTTCTGTGCAATACGAGCGCGGCCATTGGCGTGCCCGAGGTATGGAACGCACGCATCGCCCAAGTGCGGCAGGGCGGTATGGATGCCGTCATCGCCACCGTGCTCGGGCGCTGGTTTACACCGGACTTTCTCTCGCATGCGCCCGCCCAGGTCGAGCGTGTGAGGGCCATGCTCGCAAATACCTCGGTCGATGGCTACACAGCCAACTGTGCTGCCATCCGCGACATGGACCAGCGCGCCGATCTCGGTCGCATCGCTGCGCCCACGCTCGTCATCGGCGGCAAGTACGATACATCGACGCCGCCCGAGCATGGCGAGCTAATCGCGCGCTCCATCCCGGGTGCACGTTATGTCGAGCTCAATGCCGCTCACCTGTCGAACTGGGAAGTCGCGCAGGCATTCACACAGCAGGTACTGAGTTTTCTCCTCAACGCAGCATCCCGGTGAGATATCCGAATGGACGAAGAAAAGCGATACGACAACGGCATGGCGCTGCGACGCGCTGTACTGGGAGACAAGCATGTCGACCGCGCGCAGGCCGCCCTGAATGATTTCAATGCGGACTTCCAGAACCTGATCACGCGCTATGCCTGGGGCGAGATCTGGTCTCGTCCCGGCTTGCCGCGCCAGACGCGCAGCCTGATGACCATCGCCATGCTGGTGGCGCTCAACCGTGAGGAAGAACTCAGGCTGCACCTGCGTGCTGCCTCGAACAATGGTGTCACGCGCGAGCAGATCAAGGAGGCCCTGTTGCAGGCAGCGATTTACTGCGGTGTGCCGGCGGCCAATTCAGCTTTCGCTCTGGCGCAGCGTGTATTCGCCGAAATCGATGCCGACGCGGGCGCTTGATACCGGTCGAAATCTTTCACGTTGAGGCGGTCGTTCACGAGCGGTAGCGGTCACATGATCAACCGCACTCTTGTGAAAGGATCGTGTCATGAGCACCAAGCGCTTCGCGATGATCGCAGGCATTGTCTACCTGCTCGTCGGTATTGCGGGCTTCTTTCCAGCCTTACTGACCGCGCCCGACCCGGCTTACCACGTTACCGTGAAGGCCCTGCACGGTGACCTGTTCGGGCTGTTTCCGGTCAATATCGTCCACACGCTGGTTCATCTGGCCATCGGCGCCTGGGGCGTCATGGCCGCGCGCAGTGATGATGCGGCCGTCACCTATGCCCGCTCGCTTGCGATCATTTTCGCGGTGCTCGCCGTTATGGGCCTGTTTCCGCGCCTCGATACCGTATTTGGCCTGATACCTTTGTATAGTCATGGCATCTGGCTGCATGCGGCCACTGCCGCCATCGCCGCCTATTTCGGGTGGTATGTCAGCCAGCGCGTGAAAGCCTGAGCTGCTGACAGTCCCCGGACCTGCAGTATCGCTTTGCTTTCCTGATCGGGTATAGTCGGCTCGTTCATCATCAGGAAAAACAAAGACGCTCATGGAGTCGTTACGGTTTGCCGTTGTCGGTGCGGGTTCGGTCGGTTGCTTTTTCGGCGGCATGCTCGCGCGGGCCGGGGTGCCGGTCACGCTGATCGGGCGACCCGCGCATGTCAACGCCATGCGCGAGCGCGGCCTGCGCCTCGAGACGCACATGTTCGACGAGACCGTGCAGGTCGCCGCCAGTACCGATGCTGCTGCCGTGGCCGGCGCCGACGTCGTGTTGTTCTGCGTGAAATCCACCGACTCGGCTGCGACCGCGCGCGAGATCGCGCCCCACCTCGACGAGCGCTCCGTCGTGCTGTCGCTGCAGAACGGCGTGGAGAATGCGGAAATCATTCGGCAGCAGGTGTTCCGGCCGGTGATCCCGGCCGTTGTGTATGTCGCCACCGAAATGGCGGGGCCGGGTCATCTGAGGCATCATGGCCGAGGCGAGCTCGTCATCTCGGACAGTCCCGTCAGCGAAGCCATCGTGGCATGTTTCGCGCGCGCCGGCGTGCCCGTGCAGGTGTCTGGTAACGTGAGGGGTGCGCTGTGGGCGAAGCTGATCGTCAACTGCGCTTACAACGCGCTGTCAGCCATCGTGCAACAGCCCTATGGCAAGCTGGTCGAGACGGAGAGTGTGCCGCCACTGATGCAGGCGATCGTCGACGAATGCCTGCGCGTGGCCGAGGCGGACGGTATCTCCGTCGTTGGTGATAGTCATGAGGCCGTGCGCCATATCGCGCGGACCATGGCCGGGCAGTACTCGTCGACCGCACAGGATGTTGCACGCGGCAAGCCGAACGAGATTGATTTTTTGAATGGCTACGTCGTCAGGCGCGGGCAGGCGCTGGGCATTCCGGCACCGATCAACCAGACGTTATGGACGCTGGTGAAACTGGCAGAACAAAAACAATGACCAAGGAGACAAGCATGACGGAGCAGGAATTCAGACAGTGGCTTGCGGGCGAGGGTATTGATACGGTAGTCATGGTCGAGCGCGAGCCCAACGGATCGCTCGATACCCATTCCCATCCGTTCGAGGCACGAGGGCTGGTGCTCGACGGGGAGTTTACTGTCGAGGTCGAGGGACGCACGCACCGCTACGGCCCCGGCGATGTCTTCCAGCTCGGTGCCAATATCCCGCATATCGAGCACTTCGGCCCGCAGGGCGTGAAGTATCTGGCAGGCCGCAAGTAGCGCCGGGTCCGGACCGCGAACCGTTACCGCGCCGCTGGCGGATATCAGCCCACCAGCTCCACGCGACCGTTCAGATCCATGATGCCGGTGATGACGCTGAGCTTGGGGTGGCGCGCGTTGACTTCCTTGCGGAAGATGGTCAGTGCGTCGGCATGGGAGACGGTTTCGATCTCCTTCTCGGCCACCCTATCCGCGCCGAACGCGAGTTTTGCCGCGCCGCAGTCGCGATGCGACAGTGCCACCACACGCTTGATGTGATGCAGGCCGACCGTAATGTCGAGGTTATCCCAGAAGGTCTTGTGCCAGGGGGCGAACTTCGGATGCACGGCGCCAATCGGGCCGCCGGCCATCACGAAGTGGCTGTAGTTGTCGCCGAGCTTCTCGCGATCGACGCCCGACAGTAGTCCCATGTATTGCCAGCTGAGTGTAGTGAAGCGCGGGTCAATGCAGTTGACCAGCATGGCTTCGTAGTTGCCGCCACCCGCGAACGAGCGGCCCGGCAAGAAGCCGGCAACGCCAGCGGCGAGCGCCACTGCGCCTGCCCCGAGGAACTGGCGACGTGAGCTGGTCGCCGGCGAGGGCGAACAGCACAGGCAGGCGGTGCCGTGCCCGTCGGCCGGGGGCAGGGCGGTGGACTTGTCGGACATGAATTTCTCCTTGAATGGGCAGGCGAGCTCTCGCTTGGCGCCGGATCTCGCGACCGGCCTGAAGCCGGGGTTCGCGCAGATCGAGAACGGTTCTACTAATGAATCGGTCGATGACTCCTGATCCTTTAGCGCCAGGTGTCGTAGGCCGCTGGAGCCATCGCCTACTTCCGGGGAGCGTGCGATGTGCCTCGGTCAGCCTCGGATCGTTAGCGATATCTCTCCAGAAAATCCCGTCCGGTTCGATAATAAGTAATGCAGCCATGCCCATTCATCCGGGCCGGCACAAGGCCATGCTGTGCGTATTATCGGATTGGTAATCAGACGCGATCCGCCGGTATGGCATTCGACAGTTCTCGGCACAGGAAAGCCATGATGAACACCGACAAGACCCTCATCCTCACCTTCGCGCTCGCATGCGCGGCCGTGCCCGTTATCGCTGCGGATGCGCCAAGCGCCGCACCTTCCGCGCAAGCCATCGGCGCAGCGCCGGCCGCTGCAGCGGCCAGTGACAAGCCGGCAGCGCCGAAGTCCAAGCGCAAGAAAGCAAAGTCAGCTGCCAAGTCCGCGGCCAAGCCCGGAACTGAGCCGGTTACTGAATCGGCCTCCAAGCCGGTCGCCAAGCCAGCCACGACGGAACAGTCCGAACCGACGGTTTCGGGAGCGCCAGCTGCCGAGACGGTAAATGCGTCCCCTGCCGAGGAAGCAGCAACCCCGCTCGTCGAGCCGGCAGCGACTGCCGCGCCCCAGGCTGGGCGCGTGCGGGTGAAGGACAGGGCGGCTGCCGCTGCGGCCGTGGCCGCAGCACAGCCGGATCAAGCGACGGCTGAGCC
Organism: uncultured Bifidobacterium sp.; assembly: GCA_964515155.1. GTDB lineage: Bacteria > Pseudomonadota > Gammaproteobacteria > Burkholderiales > Burkholderiaceae_D > Pernthalerella. The sequence goes on along the minus strand of CAZESK010000018.1, from coordinate 17,888 downwards.
AACTGCCGCATCGCCAGCGTCGAGCGCACCTGTGGCCGAGGCGGTACCCGAGACCACCAAGCCAACCGACGAGGCTCCGGCCGCAGCCGCCAAGCCAGCCGCCCAGCCGACCGCAGCGCATGACGATGCGGGCGATCATGCGGCCAAGGCGCCGACCATTCCCGAGCCGGCAACACCGGCGGCCGCATCCGCACCTGCATCTGCATCCGCGCCTGTTGCCGAGCCTGAACCCATGCTCGTCGCCGAATGCAATCCGCCATTCAAGTCGGAGGTCGCCGCGCTGTTCGATCGCTGGAATGCCTCGCTGCGTTCGGGTGATCCGAAGAAAGTGGTTGCCAACTATGCGCCCGGTGCCCTGCTGCTGCCCACCGTATCCAATCGTGCGCGCTTCACTGTCGCCGAGAAGGAAGAGTATTTCGCGTATTTCCTCAAGCGCCGCCCCGAGGGACGGATTGATGATCGCGTGATCGACGTCGACTGCAACAGCGCGACCGACAGCGGGCTCTACACTTTTCGCTTCGGTGATGGGACACAGGTCAAGGCACGTTACACCTTTGCCTACAAGCGGATCGATGGCCAGTGGCTGATCGCCAGCCATCACTCATCCGGCATGCCGGAGAAGGCGGAGTCTGCCACCGAGCAGAAATCAGCCAAGCCGGTGCAAAAGTCGGTCGAAGATACCAGGGCCTGGGTCCGTTTCCCGTGACAGCGCCGACGTGATTCGAGAAACGGGCGTATGCTAAAACACTGTCATGTCCGACTTGCGGAAACCTCGCCATGAAGAAAAATTCCCACGCGGTCCGAGCGCCGGCCGGCCTTGAATGGAGGCTGATAAAAATCCTTCCCAAGCTGTGCTTCACCGGACTGCTGGCCTTGCTGCTGGCTTGGGTGCTGTCGCAGGTGTTGCCTTTCAACGGCGATTCGCAGCAGATCGCGCGTAACCTGCGCACCTTCAACTTCACGTTGATCGGTCTGGCCATCTTCCACGTCGCCATGATCCTGACCGTAGCCTTTGGTTGCCTGATCGTGATGATCATGAAAGGGCCGCAGTACACGTCGGATTCTTACCCGGTGCTGGATGCCGAGCATCCTGCCAAATAGCCGGGGTCAAAAAACTCCGAAGCCGCGGCTCCCCGCGCTGCCCTAAAATTTCACGCCCCTGAACCGATATCCTTTATGGAGTGTTGATCATGGATTTGCCGAAGATTCGGGACATCCGCGCGCGTGCCGTGGTCGCGCCGATTGCACGCCCGGTGCGTACTGCCTCCGGATCGATTGAGGCCGCGCCCCTGCTCTTGCTCGACGTGTACACGAGCGACGGCATGACTGGCAGGGCCTACCTGTTCGGCTACACGCCGGCGACGCTCAAGCCGTTGCTGGCGCTGGTGGATGAATTACGTCCAGAGCTGGTCGGACAGCCGGTCGTTCCGATCGAGCGCATGGCGCAGATGCAGGCGCGCTTCCGGCTGCTGGGACTGCAGGGCCTGCTCGGCATGCTGGTGTCCACGCTGGACATGGCGTACTGGGATGCGCTGGGCAAGGCCGCTGGTCAGTCGGTGGTAAGCCTGCTGGGTGGTGAGGCACGCCCTGTGCGTGCCTATGACAGCTACGGTATGGTCGAGCCAGTGCGGGATGCGGCTGCGTTGCGCACCTCGCTGGACCAGGGTTTCAGGGCAATCAAGATCAAGCTGGGTCATGTCGACCCGAAGCGCGACCTACAGATCGCGCGCGAGGTGCGCGAACTGATTGGTCCCGATATTGCGCTGATGGTGGATTTCAACCAGAGCCTGTCGCCGACCGAAGCGATACGCAGAATCCGCTCGCTCGAGCCGCTCGATCTGCACTGGGTCGAGGAGCCGGTGATCGCGGAAGACTTTCAGGGACATGCGCAGGTCAGGGCGGCGGTCACGGCCAACATCCAGACCGGCGAGAACTGGTGGTTCCCGCGCGACGCCGAGCGCGCGATATCTGCCGGTGCCTGCGATGTGATGATGCCGGACCTGATGAAGATCGGCGGCATTAGCGGATGGATGACAGCGGTCGGTATCGCAGCGGCTGCGTCGATGCCGGTGTCGAGCCACCTGTTCGTCGAGGCTAGCGCGCATGTGCTGCCGGTGACCCCGACTTGCGACTGGCTGGAGTTCATGGATTTTGGTTCGGCCATACTCGTCGAACCGTATACGGTCGAGCAAGGTTGCGTGACCGCACAAGGGCCGGGGCTCGGCATGGAGTGGGACGAGCGGGCCGTGGAAAAGTACCGGATAGCCTGACGCGCCGCGAGAGACAGCGCGTCATCGGAAAGGAGTCATCGATGAAGCGCATCACTGCCGGAATTGCCATTCTTGCCTGCGGGCTGTCCGTCCTGTCTGTTCGGCCTGCCGAGGCCGCGAGCGAGACGCTGGAAACCAATAACCCCGAAGTCGTCGTCAAGCGGGTCTACTGCGTCGACTACAACCTTGGCGGCGTGCTGGTAAACCGGGCTGCGCAGCCTTTCCGTGGTCGCCTGCGTGTTGCCGTGCGCGACGGAGAGGGGGACATCGTCGGTCGCCACAGCATCCGTATGCGCGCGGGCGCCGAGACCGGTGCGCGCTTCGAGATGTACTACATCAATACCCTCGATTGCCGCCGTCACACCTTCGAATTCACCGTTGAGTAAGCGCCATTCCGCGACGGCAGAGCGGTATGCGCGAATGACGTATTGCGCCCCTGCGGTAAGTATGGGTTAATCCCAGCTATGCGAATCATTGGTCGTTATCTGGTAGCCGCGCTGCTGTGCCTCGTGCTCCCGCTGCAAGCGAGTGCAGCGCTCGTACGCACCATCACGATGATGTCGCCGGCCAGCACGGAGCAGCCTGTCGCGGAGTTCGCCTCGCCGCAGGCACCCGCGATACTCGCGCATGCGATCGGCGCTCCGCACCAGCATGACGCGCACGCACATCACGAGAACCTGCCGAGACAGAAGGCCGGCAAAGACGGCAGGGTGGGCAAAGAGGGCAAGGCTGCACCGGCATCCCACCAATCCAGGCACGCCAAGGGGGCGTGTCCCACCTGCGCGAAGTGCTGCCTGCTGGCGGCGGCCGCGCCACCGCCAGCGCTGTTGCCTCCGTCGTCGATTCCGGTCAGCCGGATAAGCTACGCCGCTATGGCGCTCGTCATTCCCTCCTTCCTTCCTGACGGTCCCGAGCGACCTCCACGCTTCTCCCGCGCTACCTGATTCACCGCATCCGCGCCATGCGCCCCCATTGGGCGTATCGGCGCAGGATTTTCGGCACGGCTGCCTTGCCGTGCTGCCACAGGTATCGAGGGTTGTCATGACTAACCGACATGCATTTCCGGCGCTCGCTGCGTGCGTTGCGCTATCGTTACTCGCGGGCTGCGCGAGCTTTTCTCCTGACGGCGGCATGAGCCGCGTGAACTCGCTGACCCGCGAGCGCATCGGCCATACCGTCGAACGTGCCGAGCCCGGTACGCCGTCGCCACAGCTCGCCGCGTTACTGGCCGGGCCGCTGGATGCGGACACCGCAGTGCAAGTGGCACTACTCAACAATCGCCGTTTGCAGGTGGCGTTTGCCCAGCTCGGCATTGCCGAGGCCGATCTGGTACAGGCTGGTCGGCTGCGTAATCCCGGTCTGTCCTTTGGCCGTATCAGTGGCGATGGCGACACCAAAATCGAACGCAGCGTCCTGTTCGATCTCGGTGGCTTGCTGACGATGCCGCTGCGCCGGGCCGTCGAGCAGCAACGCTTCCAGGGTGCACAGTTGCAGGCAGCGCTAGAGGTCGTGCGCACTGCCGCCGACACGCGGCGTGCCTGGTACCAGGCGGTGGCCGCCGAGCAGTCGCTGACGTTCCTGGCCCAGGCCGAGCTGGCCGCGCAGGCGAGCGCAGAGTTGGGGCAGCGCATGGCCGAGGCAGGTAACTGGAGCCGCCTCGACCAGGCGCGCGAGCAGGTGTTCCATGCGGAGGTGGCAGCGCAGCTGACCCGGGCGCGCCATCACGTTGCGGCAGCCCGCGAGAAGCTGGCGCGGCTGATGGGCTTATCCGGCGAGCAGATGGACTATCGCCTGCCCGACCGCCTGCCCGACTTGCCGGCCCAGATCAGTCCGCCGCACGATGTCGAGCGCCGCGCGCTCGCACAGCGGCTCGACGTACAGCTTGCGCTTCTCGAGACGGAGTTCGGTGCGCGTGCACTGGGTCTGACCCGTACCACGCGTTTCGTCAATGTGCTCGAGCTGGGCTACCAGAATCAAAGCAAGAGTGGCTCGCCGCGTGCCGATGGTTACGAGGTCGAGCTGTCGCTGCCTTTGTTCGACTGGGGCACGGCGCGTGTGCGCCGGGCTGAGGCCACCTACCTGCGTGCGCTACAGCGCACTGCCGACATCGCCATGCAGGCGCGCTCCGAAGTTCGCGAGGGACACTCGCAGCTGCTCGCGCAGCATGAGATCGCGCGCCGCTATCGTGATGAGATCGTGCCGCTGCGCAAGCGTATGTCGGATGACATGCTGCTGCGCTACAACGGCATGCTGGCCAGCGTGTTCGAACTGCTAGCTGATGCGCGCGCGCAGATCGCTAGTGTCAATGCTGCGATCGACGCCCAGCGTGACTACTGGATTGCCGACAGCGATCTGCAGCTCGCCATCCACGGCGGCAGCGTCACTGCCTCGCCACTCTCTTCTTCGAACCCGGGTGCGCAGCGAGTTGCAGCGCCCGCAGCACATTGATACGGAGACCGACATGATCTCACGCAGGAATTTTTTCAGGACCGCCGGTGTGGCCGCGCTCGGTGTCGGGCTGGTCAGCCGGGTCGGTGCAGCAGCGCTGCCCGAGGCTGTGACCGCCAGCGGCGCAGCGACGTCGCCACCGCCATTACCCTCAAGCGGTCGACCTTTTTATCCGGTGGTGACGCTCAATGGATGGTCGCTACCGTGGCGCATGAAGGACGGTGTCAAGGAATTCCACCTGATCGCCGAGCCCGTCGTGCGTGAATTTGCACCCGGCATGAAGGCGAAGCTCTGGGGCTACAACGGGCAGTCACCGGGCCCGACGATCGAGGTCGTCGAGGGCGATCGCGTCCGCATCTTCGTCACTAACCGTCTACCCGAGCCGCATAGCGTGCACTGGCACGGGCAGCGGCTTCCCAATGGCATGGACGGCGTATCCGGCCTGACGCAGCCGTCGATCCCGCCGGGCAAGACCTTCGTCTACGAGTTCGAGGCCCGGCGCGCAGGCACCTTCATGTATCACCCGCATTCGGACGAGATGGTGCAAATGGCCATGGGCATGTATGGCTTCTGGGTGACGCATCCGAAGCAGCCGGAGTTCATGCGTGTTGACCGCGACTTCGTATTCTTGCTCAACAGCTTCGACATTGCACCCGGCAGCGCGACACCGAAGGTCAACACCATGCTGGACTTCAACCTTTGGGGCTTTAATAGCCGCGTCTTCCCGGGTATCGACTCGATGAAGGTGAGGCAGGGCGATCGCGTGCGTATTCGCATCGGTAACCTGACCATGACGAATCACCCGATTCATTTGCACGGCCACGAGTTTGTTGTCACCGGTACCGACGGCGGCTGGACACCGCCGGGCTCCCGTTGGCCCGAGGTCAGTGTCGATATCGCCGTCGGTCAGATGCGCGCGATCGAGTTCGACGCTACCGAGCCGGGCGACTGGGCATTCCATTGCCACAAGTCGCATCACACGATGAACGCGATGGGGCACAACGTACCGACGATGATCGGTGTTGACCATCGTGGCATCGCCGAGAAGATCAATCGCCTGGTACCGGACTACATGGTCATGGGCGACAAGGGCATGGCCGAGATGGCCACGATGGAGATGCCGCTACCTGAAAACACGCTGCCGATGATGACCGGCGACGGCCCGTTCGGCAGCGTGGAGATGGGTGGCATGTTTACCGTGATGAAGGTGCGGCCCGACCAGAAGCCGGGCGACCATAGCGATCCCGGCTGGTACCAGCATCCGCCAGGTACCATCGCCTCGGAGTGGACGGGTACCTTGCCCGCGCATGCCACGCACTCATCAGCCGGCGCGCAGTCGATGCCGGCCGTAGCCCCGAAGGCCACGCCGGTGCCCAAGACCCGAAAGCACACCGGCCACGGCGGTCATCACTGATAGCAGGCAAATAGACAGGCATGAAGCGTTTCCTCGGCTTGCTGCAGCGGGTACATCTGCAGCGCCCATCTTTCGAGTTGCCTGAACGGCAACGATGTCGGCTCATGAAAATCTGCAGGGCCAATTCCGCGTTTCGCGGATGGCGAGCGGGACGGGTCAGCGGCATCATGCAACGCATGGCAGGAGGAAACCTGTCAACGAAACAGCATCATTCACCCCTGTATTAACCAAGGAGCACATCATGGCATGGACCACCCCGGCAGCAACTGACCTGCGTTTCGGTTTCGAGATCACGATGTACATCGCCAACCGTTAATCGGTTGACGCAAGACAGCTAGTCTGTCCTTGTGGAAAAATCGGCCTCCGGGCCGATTTTTTTTGTCTTCAACCGGGAGCAGTCATGGGAATGTGGATTGAGCTGGGCATATTCGTGCTCGTGATTCTGTTTGCGCTACAGCAGATCCGCGAGGTGCGGCGCGAGCAAGCCAAACGTGCCCGCGAGCGTGAGGACGGGAAGGGCGGCGATTGAGTCACCCGATCGCCCGCTCCACCAGCCACCCCGTGGCCAACACCAGATTGACCCATGCCCCGCCGCGCTGGATGCGGTCGATAGCCTGTGCCGAGCGAAGCAGCGGGTAGAGCAGCAGACCAACCACGATGACCACGGCGATCTGGCCGAACTCCACGCCGAGATTGAATGCCAGCAGGGTGCCGATGAAGTTGTCAGTCGACAGCCCGAGTTCGCGCAGGCCGTTGGCAAAGCCCAACCCATGCACCAGCCCGAAGCCCAGCGCCAGCTTCCACTGGTGATCCGGCCTGCGCGAGCGCAGCACCAGCAAGGCGGCGATGACGATCGAGGCAGCGATGGCCACTTCAACCAGCTTATCCGGTAACACGATCCAGTCCAGCGCGGCAGCCGCCAGCGTCAGTGAGTGCGAGGCGGTGAAGGCGGTGACTACTTGCAGCGCATGCACAAGCATCGGCCGCATGCCGCTGGCCGCGAGCGACAGGCCGGGCAGCAGCAGGCACAGCAGGAACAGCAGGTGATCCGGTCCGCTCCAGATATGCAAAGTACCCTCGCGGGCATAGCTGCCGAACAGTTCGACAGCCGACACCTCGCGCAGCGGCATTCGCTGAGTCGCATGGCGGGCATCGAAGACGGCTGATGTCTCCATGCCATTGGCTGTCAGTTTCACGAAGGCCCGTGCGACCGGCTTTTCCTCGCTGAAGAACGGATAGCGCAGTACCAGGCTGCCGGCATCAGCCGGCAGGGGCGCAGCAACATGTCGCTGGCTGATGTAGAGGCCGTCGTTACGCAGCACCAGTCGCTGTCCTTCGAATTTCAGTACCGATGTCGTTCCGTCAGCCTCTATCTGCAGCGAGTCGGCGATCAGTTTGGCCAGATCGGGACCTAGCGCCTCGACCTGTTGGCGGTCGAGTGCCTGTTCCCGGTCGGCCAGCTGCAACAGGTCGGGTAGGTCCTTCACAGGAAAGTCAGCCTGCACTGACAGCGCCTGGGCATCGCTGGCGATGGTCAGGTAGCTGTTGCCGGACTGGTGGGCCGAGGCGCTGCCGGCCCACAGCATCAGGAGGATGACGAGACGCCAGATCATTGCGGTGCCAGTGCTTCGAGAGTGGCGAGCTTGAGGCTCGACGGCCAGCGTGCCCGGAAGATTTTCAGCAGGTCGGCAAAGCGCCGGCCACTATCGGCGACGGGCAGCGCACCCGACAGCCGGGCACGCAGATAGTTGAGCCCGAGGATGAAGTGCACTTCTTCCGGATCAATCGCCGGGTCGCGCGAGGCGCGCAGTGCGTCACCAAAGCGGATCATCTCCAGCAGCGTTGCCTTGTCCTGTGCAATCGGCTTGAGCGGATCATCGACGAAGCTGTCGTAGAACTGGTTTTTCATGAGCATGTAGCGCGCCAGCGGCGCGGCGGGGCTGCGTGGTGCCAGCGCAAGCGCGTCCTGGTAGGGGCGGTTGTTCGCAAGATAGAGTCCCGACTGCGGCGAGAGCAGCATCCGGTGCGGCCCGGCACTGAGCTGGTCGACCAGGATCGAGGTCTCGAGTCCCTGGGTACGGCCGTGGCTGATGATGTCCTCGTTCAGCAGGCTGCGGATCTCGTCCAGCGTGCGTCCGGTCTCGACCAGGGCGGCGGCGCGTTCGGCGGGCGGAGCGGCAGACTGCGCCGTGCGCTGCAACGACCCCAGCTTTTGCAGATAAACCTTGCGCGATTCGGCGTCGATTGCATCGTGCGCATGCGAGCACAGGTGCATCGCTGCCAGCAGCAGGCAGCCGATCAGATGGCGCTTCATGCGCCGTCCGCGGGTGCCGGCACGTCGATGCTTTCACCGAGCGCGGCAGCGCGCGCACCGGGATGCACCGGTAAACCGTAGCGACCCTCCAGTGGTACCGACAGGCGCAGCGTGCCAGCGGCTTCGATCAGCGCTGCCGTGACTGCGTACGCATGGTGCAGCGGAAGGTTCTCGCGCGCCACCAGCAGGTACCGACCGTCGTCAACCAGTAGCTGCAGTGGCATCGGCACGTACTCGGCGAACGGCCCCGATGCCTCCGTCATGGCCTTCGCGTCGGCATGCGATAGCACGGCCAGCTTCGCCTGGTTGGTCTTGAGCAGGCTGGCAACGCGTGCGGTGTCGCGCGCGCGGCTGACCATCGCGCGTGACAGCGGCAGCCGTTCGAGCAGTGCCGCCACCCACGCATCACCTACAGCATCACCGTCGAGATCACCTCGGGAAGTCAGGATCTGCAAGTAGCGGCGACGGAAGATATCCCATTGCCGGTAGGGTGTATGCGCCAGTGCCGGCGACAGTGGCCAGCAGGCAAGCGCCGCCATCGCGGCGGCACGGAAAAGCAGTGTTCTTCGTTTCATGGTGTCACAAAAAAAGAAGAGCGAGGCGCGCCTCGCTCTTCGTCACCCGATGGACAGGATGATTACTTGTCGAAAATCTCGAGCGGGCAGATGGTGGTCACCGCGTAGTTCGGTACGTCCACCACGTTGCTGATGCGCAGGTCGCAGGCAACGCTGGCCACCACATAGGCCTGTTCCTTCGTCAGCCCCTTCTGCGTTTGCAGCCATTCGAGCATCAGCAGCAGCGAGTTGCGAGCAGCCATCGTGACGTCGTTCGAGAGCTGGCTCAGCGGCTTGATCTTTTCGCTGTCGAGGTAGGTCCACTGCGGCGGCACTTCGCCGGCTTCCTTGAACGGATAGCCAACCACTGCGTGGAAACGGTCCGGTTCCAGCTTCTTGAGCTGCGAGCCGCCTTCGAACATCGGCTGCTTGACGACCGAAGCCATGCCCTTGCGGATAGCGGTCTTGACGGTCACCACAGCGCCCATCTCGATCGCGGTGCCGGCCACTTCGCCATCGCCCTGTGCGTAGTGCACGTCGCCGATGAAGAAACCGCAGCCATCAACGAAGCAAGGCAGCAGCAGCGTGGTGCCTTCAACCATTTGCTTAACGTCCATGTTACCGCCATTCTCGCGCGGCGGGATGGTGCGCAGGCACTCGCCCTTGTTGCTGCCGTTCGGACCGCAGACCTCGGGCGGACGTGCACCGGTCGGCTCCGGCGGCAGTGCGACGCCACCGGCCTTGGCCAGCTGGGCCTCACGCTCGAGCCATTTCTTGACTTCCGGCTCGCCGGGCAGCACGCCGACTGAACCCATAAAGCCGTTCATCGGGATACGCACGCCAGGCAGCTGGTCCGACACGGCTTCCATGCGGTTGAGCTTCCAGTTCGCGACGAAGGGCTCGGTGAATTTGTCAGCCAGGAAACCGAAACCCGGCACGATGGTGGTGTAACCGTACTCATCCGGCTGGATGTCGATCAGGGTCACGGCCAGCACGTCACCGCGCTTGGCACCCTCGATGTAGATCGGGCCCGTCATCGGGTGGACCAGGTTCAGGTCGATCGCGGTGACATCTTTCGGCTTCGAATTGATGTTCAGGTTCGAATCCAGCGCGTCACGCGTGTGCACCTTGATCAGGTCACCCGGCTTGGCACGCGAGACCGGCTTGATGTTCGGGTGGTAGCGGTTGAAGCAGTTCGGGTCGTTCTCGCAGTGAGCGCCCTTTTTCTTTACTTCGACAATCGTTTGGGTCTTGACGTCCGTGGTGTCGGCGACAGCGGCCGGCACCAGGGCGGTGGCAAGCAGCGCGCCCGCCAATGCTGGGATGAAACGCATGATTAACTCCGGAAATGTTGTTAACAACTATTTATCAACGTCAACTGCTTGTTGCAATACTGCGTGCCAGAAGGCGTCAGTCAACCGGCGGCATTGCTGGGGGAAAGCCGGCAACTCGGTTGAGTTTAGCGGAGTTTGGAAAAAGTTTCTGATCAGCAATTTCTATCATATCGTATAGAAAAACACTATCGGGTCAGGCTGGTAAGCCCTCTGTATGATACGCTGAATTACCGTACAGTAATAATCTGACTGCCATGTTTTCTCATCCTGCCTGCCGGCTGGCACCCCTGCCTGCCTGCTACGTTTTTGTTGTTTGTTTAATTGCGCCCGGCCCGGCATGCGCCAACGACGTGCGCACACTGCCAGAAGTGCAGGTGAACGCCTCGCGCTACAGTCTGCTCGGGGTTGCGGACAGCGCCAGCGAGGGCGTTGCCGGTCCGGAACAGATCCGTAATCGCGTGGTCGCCCGCCCAGGTGAGTTGCTGGAGGTGATGCCAGGGCTGATCGTCAGCCAGCACAGCGGCGACGGCAAGGCGAACCAGTACTTCCTGCGCGGTTTCAACCTCGATCATGGCCTCGACATCAAGCTGACGCTCGACGGCATGCCGATCAACCAGCGCAGCCATGCCCACGGCCAGGGCTGGGCCGACCTGAACCCATTGATTCCCGAGCTGATCTCGTCCGTTCACTACCGAAAGGGCCCGTATTACGCCGCCGACGGTGATTTCGCCAACGCCGGTTCGGCGGCGATTTACACGACCGAGGGGCTAGACCGCGGCATTGCCAGCATCGGGCTTGGACAGCACGGTCATGCACGTACCCTGCTCGCCAACTCGCCGGTGTTCATGAATGGCAAGCTGCTGTATGCGCTGGAGTTGTCCCATCATGACGGCCCGTGGATCAATCCTGATAACTACCGCAAGCTCAACGGGCTGCTGCGCTACAGCGAAGGCAGCCAGGCGAATGGCTTCTCGCTGACAGCGATGGCGTACAGCGGACGATGGAATTCGACTGACCAGATCCCGCAAAACGAGTATCGCGCCGGCCTGATCTCGCGCTGGGACACGATGGACAAAACCTCCGGCGCGCAGGCACGGCGCTACAGCGTGTCCGGCGAATGGCGGCAGACCGACGCGGGTGGCTCCACGCTGCTGCAGGCCTATCTGATTCACAACTACCTCGACCTGTACTCGAACTTCGAATACTCGCCCGACAGTCAGTTCAACCAGCGGGACAGCCGCGTCACGTCGGGTGTGAACCTCTCGCGCACCTGGCCAATGCATGGCCTCGGCAAGGAAGCCAGCAACACGGTTGGTGTGCAGCTGCAGAACGACAATATCTCTAACCTGCTCGACGCCACGACGGCTCGCGTGCCCAACGGTCAGTGCGTCGCGAAGGATCTTAACTGCCGCAGCGACCGCATCATGCAAAGCAGCGCTGGCTTGTGGGCGGAGAATCATGTGCACTGGAACGACTGGTTCCGCACCGTAGCCGGCCTGCGTGGCGATGCCATGCGTTTTGCCAATCGCGGTCGCTCCGATGCCGCCAACACCGATACCGTGAACGACTTCATAGCCAGCCCCAAGCTCAGTCTGGTGTTCGGCCCCTGGAGCAAGACCGAGTACTACTACAGCGCCGGCAACGGTTTCCACTCGAATGATGCACGCGGCGTGACGATCAACCCGGTCGGCAATGTGCGCTCGAACGGGCTTGTGCGCACGTTCGGGCAGGAGCTTGGTGTGCGTACCGAGGCCATCGACGGGGTGCAGACCACGCTTGCGCTATTCCAGCTCGATAGTGCCTCCGAGATCGTTTACATCGGCGACGAGGGGCGCACTGAAGATTCCGGCCGCCGCAGCCGCCGGGTAGGTATCGAATTCAACAACTACATCAAAGCCAACCGCTGGCTCACTCTGGATGCTGATTACGCCTATGCGCGTGCACGCTTCCGCGACCCGGGCGGTGATGGCCCGTACATTGAAGGGGCGGTTGAGGGTGTGGCATCGGTCGCGGCGATTGTCGATAACGGCGGCCCCGTGAGCGGTTCGCTGCAGCTCCGCCACTTCGGCCCGCGTCCGCTCAGAGAGGACAACTCGGTTCGTTCGGATGGGACGACGACCCTCAACGGGCGGCTGCGCTACCGCATCGACGAGCGCAGTGCGGTCGAACTGCTCGGCTTCAACCTGCTCGACAGCCAGCATTCTGCGATCGACTATTACAACGATGGCTACTCGTTTAATCGGGGCAGCGTAAACCTCAGTAATCAGTCTGGCCGCGTCTTCCACCCGATTGAGCCGCGTAACTTCCGCGTGGTGTTCATCACTCGCTATTGAGCGTGTCCCTCCGCGCGATGCATGCGCGGGTGTCCGCTTCCCCCCAGCCCGGCTTACTTACCCGGGTCGCCGTCCGCTTGGCGGATTTCGCCTGCGGCTCTATCCGCCCTATGGGTATTTATTTCGCTGGCTATCGCCAATTTGCCGGTCGCTGCCCGGTCTCCGTGCTTGTTATGAGGCGGATTTTGCCTGCGGCTTTATCCGCCTTATGGGCATTTATCTCGCTGGCTATCGCCAATTCGCCGATCGATGCCCGGCCTCTTTGCTGGTCATAGGGCGGATAGAGCCATAGGCGAAATCCGCCATCACCCAAAGAATTACCGAAAAGAAAACGGATTTGGCCATCCGGGTTTTTTTGCGACTCAGTAGTTGACTTCGACAACTTAGCTGTCAATAATGATGGACAATCTTTTGTGTCAATATTTAATGACACTTGGATTACTTCATCGCCCGGCCGGGTCAGCAACACAGTCAGTGCCTGCGTGCGGGTTCAGCGTAGTTGAATGTCCATATAAGGAGTGAATGCCATGTCAGACAAAGACAAAGTATGGCCGACCGGACTGACGGAGGCCGAGTCGGAAGAGATCCATCGCCACTTGATTCAGGGTACGCAGATTTTCGGCATGATTGCGGCTTTCGCCCATCTGCTGGCGTATATCTATTCGCCGTGGCTGCACTGATCGTTAAAGGAGAGTGACATGATCTACGGAAAAATCTGGTGCGTCGTCAAGCCATCGGTTGGCATTCCCATCATCATCGGTGCGGTCGCCGTGGCCTCGTTCTCGGTGCACCTCGCACTGACGCTCAACACGACTTGGGTGAAGAAATTCCTCAACGGCAGTGCGGCTCAGGTGTCGATGCTAGAGACACCCCTACAGGTCGCTGCTGCCCCGGAAGCGGCGAAGAAATAGCGGCATCGGCTGCCTGCGGCACCTGCCCCGGGCAGCCGACCGGATTCAGCGCTAAGATTCGGGTCCGGCTGCGTTGCGGCCCCACCCCCCGAATTACTGTGAGCCCCCGGGAGACAATATGAAAATCTGGCAAATCCTGATGCTGATCTGGATGGTGATGATGGCATTCATGCTGATGAATCACTTCCATCGCGAGAACCTCGAGCGCGAGCGTCGCCGCAAATCAGACTGATTTGCTCGAATCCGCATGCGGCCTGCCGACTGGTTCCCGCCGGCGCCGCCGCTGCGCTCCAGCCTCGCTGTCGGGCTGAAGATCTTCGTCGAGCGCGCGCCCGACCTCCTTGAAACGCTGCCCCGCGCCTGCTACACGCAGGCCGTTATCGCTGTCCCCATCGGTCGGCGGCCGGTGTTTATCGTCAATGACCCGGATATTGTCCGGCGTATCTTCATCGACGACAGGGAGCATTACCCGAAAAGCGATTTGATGGTCTCGAGCCTGCGCCCGCTGCTGGGCGACGGCGTGCTGATTTCCGGCGGCGACACCTGGGAGCATGACCGGGGCATGCTCGAACCCGCGTTCATGCACATGCGGCTTGAGCAGATATTTCCGAAAATGCAGCAGGCGGTCCGTGACTTCACCGACCGCCTTGCCCTCGTGCCAGCCGGCACGGTGCTTGACCTCGAAGCTGAGCTGAGCCGGGTCACGGCCGATATCATGTTCCGCGCGATTTTCTCGCAACCGATCGATGCCGGCGAAGCCGCGCAGGTGTTCCAGTCCTTCAGCCGTTTCCAGCAGAGCGTCCCGCAATTCGATCTGCGCGTGGTGCTCTCCAGTCATCCCGAGCGCCCGGCCGCGCTACCGGCGACGTTGCTTGAGGAGGCGGCACGTATCCGCGGCTTGCTGGCCCATCTGGTGGACCAGCGGCTGGCAGAGCTTGGTGCCGGTCGCCAGTTCATTGACTTCGCGCAGGCGGTGATCGACGCGCGGGACGGCGAGGGACGCGCATTCACGCGTGAGCAGGTTATCGACCAGCTGGCGGTCTTCTTCCTCGCCGGGCACGAGACCACCGCCAGCAGCCTCGCCTGGACCTTCTTTCTCCTCTCCTGCCAGCCCGACACGCTGAAAGAGCTGCGTGAGGAAATCCATACGCAACTCGGTCAGCGAGAATTTGCCTTTCATGACCTCAAGTCACTGCCCCGGGTGCGCAATGTCTTTCGCGAGACCCTGCGCTTGTATCCGCCGGTAGCCTTTCTCACGCGGCGCGCACTGCGTGATGACCGTTTCGGGCGCCTCGCCGTACCGGCTGGCAGCTTCGTCGTTGTTTCGCCTTGGCTGCTGCATCGGCATCACGGCTATTGGCGCGAGCCCGCGCGCTTTGATCCATCACGCTTCGAACTTCCTGGCGGCGGTGCGCGCGCCGGTGCCTATATTCCGTTCGGTCTCGGTCCGCGCGTCTGCACCGGCGCGACGATCGCTCAGCTCGAGGCCTCGCTCATCTTGTGCGAGGTATTGCGGCGCCATGACGTTCAGGTCATGGCGCCGGACCGTGTCTATCCCGCTTGTCGGGTTACGATACGGCCTGAGCGGCGTATGCAATGCCGCCTCAAGCCCGCCACCTGAGCGGCCCCACACGAACAGGCGCCCGCCGCCATTGCCCCGATGCCGAAGTTGCCTGCCATGGCCGAGAAGGCTGTCGCATTCCGAGCCGCGCGCCGCTCGGCCGGTGCCGATGAGCCCGGACTGTATTGCCTGCTTGATCCGCTGGATGTTGCCCGTCTGCTGAGTGAAGCCGGCGAGGCTGATCCCTTCCTGCTGGCGGCAGCCGTTCTGCACGACCTGCTGCAATCGCCCGGCACGACCGAGGCTGATATCGCTGCGGCTTTCGGCACTGAAACGGCCTTTGTCGTCGCCGAGGTGAGCGAGCATCCGCAGCTTTCGGTATCCACGCGCAAGGTGCTCTGCCTGACCCTGGCACCGCACATGTCGCGCAAGGCTCGCCTATTGAAGCTCGCACAGCTCGCGGTCAGCGCGCGTAATATCGGTGGCCCCTATGCACCGCCCACTTGGGAAGCCAAGCAGAAACTGGAATTCTTCGACTGGGCCGAGCGTTTCGCTGGCATCGTTGGCGTACCCAATCCCACCTTGCACGCGATCCTGCTGTCCGAACTCGAGGGTGCACGCCTGAATGTCGGTGCGGGGCTGCCGTTGGGCAGGTAGCAGCAGGCCTTGTAAGCCATCGTGCTATCGGCCTGAACGCCGCACGTAAGGCCGCGTCTGTAGTCCAACGACGGCTACTGCCCGCTCAGCCTCTATTTCAAGGCTGCATCCAGAAAAGGGCGCTGCCGAACCATTTCAATAGTTCTTGGTCTTTTCTTGAATATGTGTCATGGTGATTAATGACTACCAACTCTGAGCAAGAAATTCATTCGAAAATCGCCCAACTTCAGGCTGATATTGATTTTCTGCGCGATGGCTACATGATCGTCAACAAGCGTTACTCCGAAACGCTTGATTCGATGAAACGACTGACCCAGAGCGCGCTTGAAGCCACCTTGCGTTCCGCATCAGCGGCGGAGAAAGCAGCTCAGGCCTGCAAAAGAGCCACCGATGCGGCCGTAGCATCGGTCAATTCGCTGGTCATCGACGCCGCGCATGCTGCAGTGGAAGCGGCATCGCTGGCTGCAGTGGCAGCCGCAGAAGCCGCGGCGGCAGCATCAGCCGCTGCGGCCGCTGCGGCTGCGGCGGCCGCAGTGCAGGCAGAGGAATCCGCTACACAGGCGTCTGCTGAAGCTGCGCGGGCAACAGCACGTGCCACGGAAGCGGCGGCTGATGCAGCGCAAATGGCTCACCGAGCGGCAACCGCAGCAAGCTCGCTTACGAAAAAATAAAGCTATCTGATTGCAGAGTTCTTCCGGCGCTTGCGGCGGAGGAGTCTGTTTTTTTCCGGTGCAATTCGCTTTGCCGGTGCTCCTGCGTTCATGGAAAGTGGTCATGGGAAAAAAATCCAGTTCGGAAACGCCGGTAACAGCTGAATCGCCTTCAGATAGTCCGAATCTCTCGCGTACCCTGGACGCTCTGGAACGTCAGGTTGATGGACTATTCGAGCAAACGTCGTTTGGTACCTTCGTGATCGACGACAAAGGACGGTGCCTCAGCATTAATCGTCAGGCATTGAAATGGATTGGCTGCGCGCGTGAATCCATTCTCGGAAAGACAGGGCCTGATGAACTTGCTGCTGTCGGGAACTGGAAGACATTACGTCAATTCGGCGATTTTCTTGTTTCCCATCCTGCAGAAAGTCACGAATTGGAGCTGACCGACGCTACAGGTGAGCCACGTCAGTTCAAAATGTATACGCAGAGCCTTCCCGGATCTGCAGATACTCCGTCTGCGCGTCGCGCTGTTTTTTTCGATATCACCGATGCGAACCGACGCAGAGAACGCGAGCGTATTGCTGCTATTGCTTTCGAGTCGAAGATGGGTATCTGCGTATCCGACAGTAATGAAATGGTGTTGGAGGTTAATGAGGCTTTTTCGAGAATCACGGGCTATCCCGCGAAGGATCTGCGCGGCAAAAAGTATGATGCGTTCTTCGCGCCTGACAGTAAATCAGCGGACAAGGCTGCCATCATCAGGTTACTGGCTGCCAAAGGATTATGGGAAGGTGAAGTGTCGGGTAACCGGCAAGATGGCAGCAGATTTGGCGCTTGGATGAACATCTCTTCCGTCCCGATGCGGGAGGAGCCGGCTCAGTACTATGTCATCTGCTTGTATGACATCACGAAAAGCAAGGCCGCACAGGAGGAAATACACCAACTGGCCTATTTCGATACCTTAACGCAGCTTCCCAATCGCAGAAAGTTGAACGATCGCCTTAAGCGCGTCCTCAGCGTCATTCCGCGCAGCCAACTGCATGGGGCAGTTTTATTTATTGACCTGGATAAGTTCAAGTCTCTCAACGACACCAAAGGCCATGCTACCGGTGACTTATTACTAATTGAAGTAGGTCAGCGATTGCAGAAGGTGGTGCGCGAAGGCGATATGGTCGCCCGCGTGGGTGGCGATGAATTCGTGGTTGTACTCGATGATCTCAGCAGCCATATTGATGAAGCTTCTTACCAGGCGAGCTTGATCGGCATAAAGATCCAACAGGCGCTGGCCATCCCATTCAAGATCGATGATTTCGTATTCAATTGTGGCGGCAGTGTCGGAATTTCCATCTTTGGGGCGGGTGATCTGGCGGAAGATATCCTGCAGCAAGCGGATATGGCCATGTACCGCGCCAAACGCGAGGGCAGAAATTCCCTGT